>VXOF01000113.1 GCA_009840285.1 Nitrospira sp. SB0662_bin_26 | reverse complement strand
GTCGTTGACCATCGATTCCAGAGTGCTGATTTTTTGATTTATCGTGACCATCAATTCGCCTTTTTGCAGGAACTCCATTAACCCGCCCAAGGTTTCCGGATTGCCTTCCAATAAGGCCCGCACGCTGACGGACTCGGAAATCTCACATTGAATCTCGGACTCGTCCACGCAAGGGAGCAGGACCTGTCCGAACACTCGTATCGTCACCATGTTAAAAATCCTCCTTCGGCAAGACCCCTGACTACGTTCTTTCGGATCCCCCCGCCTTTCGGGCAGATTCGTCCAAGACCTGGGCAATATGCTTTACAGCGGTGCCCTCGGGCAAGCCGTTCTTCAATTGAATCATGCAGGCCGGACAACTCGTGGCCACGATATCCGCGCCACTATGCTCGATCGCCCTTCGCTTCCGTTCGAAAATTTGTTGAGCGGTGTCATAGTCCTTCACGATGTAGGTGCCTGCCCCGCCTGCACAGCGGTCCGCGTCCTGCATCTCGACGTAATTCAGGCCTGGTGTCGTGGCCAGCAAATGCCGGGGCTGGGAAGTCACCCCCGCCGCACGCAGGTGGCAGGACGAATGATACGTGACCTTACGTGCCCCGTTCGACCCGGCCGGTTTCTCGCGAACAGGGTCCAACTCCATGACGTATTCCGCGATATGCTTCACGTTTTGCGAAACCTGACGAGCCCGTGGCTCCTCGGGCTCACCCTGAAACAGCTTGGCATAATCCTTGAGTGCCAGCGTACAGGACGCACAGCCCGTGACGATCACGTCATATCCGGCCAAGTTGTTGACATTATACCGAGCCCCTTCCTTGGCCAAGGCCCGATGTCCATACGTTTCTATGGGCGTCCCGGAACATCGTTGCGGCGGCAGATCGGGCGTCACGCCGTATTGCCCCAGGACGTTGATCACGGCATCACCCACTCCATCGTCAAAATAATTGGCCGCACAGCCGTGAAAATACGCAACCCTCGCCGGAAAGCCGCTTTCCCGTGCTTTGTCGCCGCTTGCATCTGGTGAGGGCGGGGACAGCACACACAGCGCGTGATGCCGTTCACGTAACAACGACATGGCCAAACGCGGCAGTTTCATGTTCCAGGGCAGCCGCGCACATGGGGAAAGGCGCGCCAGGAACGGGCGCAACAATACTTCGCCGATTTTCCGGATCAGCGGCCGGTCCCAGAGCGCCTGAGTCTTCGCAGCCAGCTTGATCAATCTGCCGAAACGCTCCTGTTGCGCGTGCAGGGAAAAAAATTTCCCGGCCAGGGCATTCGGATGTTCCGCGCGTCGTTGCAGGATCAGTTCGGATACGTCCACGTCCGCCGGGCAGATCGTCCGGCACGATTTGCAATTCAAACACGCTTCCACCACCCGCTTGGACTCCAAATAACTGTAGTCCGGCGCAGTGACGATTTCATACCATCCCCGTGAACTCATGTCTTCGGATTGAAACACGTCGTAAACGGGGCAAACAGCATTGCATTTCGCACACGTCGCGCAGGATTTCCCCAACCGTTCATAGTCGATGTGTTCGGTAAACGCGGTCTCGCTGATTTTCACGCCGGGGTTCAGAATCCCGGCCGGGTCCATGGCCTGCTTGACCTGCACGAAGAGACCATACAACTCGTCGCCGAACATCCGCCTGACCATTTCGGCGCGCACGCGGCCGTCCCCGTGTTCCCCGCAAATGGACCCTTTGAACCGATCGAGAATCGTGTCATGTACCTCATAATACGTGTCCACCATGCGCTGGAAATCCTGCTCGTCATTCACGTCCAGCAAGGGCACGACGTGGGCGTTGCCGTTCCCGATGTGGCCGAAAATCGCCACCCGGACCTTCGTGGGACCGAAGACCTGGTCCAGATAGCGGATCAACTCGCCCATGTGTTCCGCGGCCACGACCACGTCATCGACGTAGTTGATGGGCTTCTTCCTGGCATCGTACCGGTACAGCGTGGGATAGAGGGCTTTTCTGGCTTTCCAGAGATTCCGTTGGTGTTCCGGATCAATCGCGACCACGGGATCGCCGGACAGACGATATGACCGGCAGGCCTCGCGCAATTGCGCAATCCCTCCGTGGTCACCCTCTCGATCAAACTCAATGAGCAGAGTTGCCGCGGCATCATCGGGAATCCCGTGCTGCGGCCGGCCGATGAGGTCCAACGTGTTGGCATCCATGACTTCCAGGGCCAACGGATCCAACCGCAACAGGTGATGCACGGCCTCACCCATTTCTTCAATGTCCCGAAAGTGAATCATGCCGGTCACGGTCGAACGCGGACGATCCACGAGCCGGATCGTCGCTTCACTGAACACGCCCAACGTGCCCTCGCTCCCCACAAACAACTTCGGCAGATCAAAGACTCCGCGCGTGAGGCTCTCCGCCACATCAAAGAGGTTGTACCCCGCGCTGTTCTTGCTGACGCGCGGACGCTTGGCTTGAATAAGATCCAGGTTGTCGCGCACCAGATCAAAGACCTTGTGCAACCCCTCAAAGCCCACGAGTGTCCGGGGGACGCCTTCCCCGTCCAAGGGCTCACGGCCTGCGGTCAGCCACCCGCCCGATTCAAGCCTGACCCGCATGGACATCACGTTGTCTTTGACGGACCCGTACCGCAGGGTGTGCGGTCCCGACGAATTGTTGGCCAACATCCCGCCCAACTTGCACATATCCCCACTGGACGGGTCCGGACCGAACATGAGGCCGGTGGAAGCCAGTTGGGCATTTAACTCGTTGAGCACGATACCGGGTTGCACGCGCGCCCATTTCTCCTCGGGATTCACTTCGAGGATTCGGTTGAGACGCGACACATCCACGATAATGCCCGACCCGATGGCCGACCCCGTGAGGTTGGTGCCGGCCGCGCGCGCGGTCAATGGGATGCCCCGGGTTACGGCGTAGTCCAGCACCAGGTCGATATCCGTCTCACGTTCCGGGAGCACCACCACTTGGGGCGCCATGCGATAGATGCTGGCATCAACCGCATACGCGCGTAAGGTGGACACGTCATCCTTGACCTTCGCAGCGGACAGCAGACGCCTGAGGTCCGTTCCGATGCTCGAGCGTTTTTCAGGGAGCACAAGATCCATGCGTCTTCCTTCTTCGGGGATTCGAGCCGTGCGGAATGCGAACGCCATTCACACGCGCATCAAGAGAACTATATCGAGAAAGGCGATGGTTTGGAAAGAGAAGACCCCTGTCTCACGCGACCGAGGCAAGACGAAACCGCAGGGCTGCCTCTAGGTGGTGACGGGTTCCGGATACGCCCGGGCAGGCTCTTCGACAACCGGTTCGGCACCGGCCTGCTGAGGGCCATCCAGGGCTTCTTCGAACAGTTCGGGATTTTCTCCTTGCCCCAATGCCGCAAAGTCACGGAGGGGCGGCAAATCCCGGAGATCCCGGAGCCCGAATTTCTGAAGGAAGGTCTTGGACGTGCCGTACAGGATCGGACGCCCGGGGATGTCCTTTCGGCCCACGATGCGGATGAGTTTCTGGTCAAGCAACGTCCGTAACACGCTCGATGTTTCCACCCCGCGAATCTGTTCGATCTCCGCACGCATGGCCGGTTGCTTGTAGGCAATGATCGCCAGGGTTTCCAAGGCCGACCGGGAGACTTTGACGGACGCCTTGACTTTATTCAGCTTGGTGATCCACGGGGCGCAATCGGCCCGCGTGACCATGGCGTACCCGCCGGCTAACTCGACAATGTGGAGGCCGCGGCCGTCCTGGTCATAATCCTGCTGAAGGGCCTTCATGGCGTTATAGATCGACACCTTGGGCGGACCCGCCAAGACCGTGGTGACCCTGTCGAGAAGAAGAGGCTCGCGGGACACGAACAACAGGGCTTCGATAATCCCCTTGAGTTCCTGCTCACTCAACCCGTCGGTGAGGTCTGCGCCTTCATCAGGTTCAGCAGAAATATCTCCGTTCGTGGACGAAAGAGAAGGATCCGTGGCCGATTCCACGGCCTCGGTCCCTTCGACTTTGCTCCCTTCGACTTCAGGCGCGTTGCGCCTTACGCTCAGGGCAGGCATATCTGTTTTGTCAGAGGATTCCATTCCCATCGAAGCCTCCATTGTGCTCATCGTTGTTCATGATCCGGGGCGATGCCCCGTTCCCTTCCGGGTGCTCTTCGGATTGCCACGCGAGGAACGTGCGAGTGATCCGGATAGGTCCCCCGAAACTCACTTGCGTCAGGCGGACCAGTTTCATCCGCACGAGTTCCAATAATGCCAAAAAGGTGACGATGACGGTCAACCGGTCAGTCTCCCCTTCAAACAACGCGGCAAAGGTCAGGGCCGGGGTGTCCTCCAGGCGTTCGATCACGCTGTTGATGCGATCCTGGACCGTCAACGTATCCGGCGTGAATTCCAGCCCCACGGACTCGGCGGTCTGGGCCAAAACTTCCTGCAGGGCGCTCAGAAGATCGAAAACCTGCACGTCCTCGGATAACACTTCCCGGATCGACGGGCTCTGTTCGGGTTCCCGTTGGAACACCTGCCGCCACAATCGTTCCTGATCGGACAACCGGCCGGCGACCTCCTTGAATTGCTGGTACTCGACCAAGCGGCGCACCAACTCGCTCCGGGGATCTTCACCTTCCTCGTCACCGGGTTCGGGGCCCGGGTCCTGCGGAAGCAGTGTCCGAGATTTAATGTGAATCAGGGTAGAGGCCATCACCAAAAAGTCACCGGCAAACGAGAGATTGAGTTCCTTCATGATCTGAAGATACTCGAGATATTGCCGGGTGATCAGGGCGATCGGGATATCGTAGATATTGATTTCGTGCTTGCGGATGAGGTGGAGCAACAGGTCGAGAGGCCCATTGAAGGCCTCAAGTTTCACCTCGTATGCGGTTTCAACCTGTTCCATACATCTACCGACCGGGCAGGCCCGGGGATGCCTCCTATTCAGCCTGCCATCTAAATATAGAGGCTTTAATATACTAGTTTTAGTGGAGAGAGGCAACAGAAACTTCTATATATTGTGGATGCCGTATCGCGAAGGGACAGGCCCGTGTACCGGTTTTTCTACCGGGATTTTTTCCTCCACATCGCGAGCAGCAACAACCATAAAACGGCCAGGATGGCAAGCAGGATGAAGAAATCGCGGTCCCGACCGGTGGGGCCTCCCTTACCGCCCGACTCGGGAAGATCGATGCCGGAAATCAAGCCGGGCCGCTCGAAGACGGCCTCTCGAAAATCCACGTCGCCTTGAAGCCGGGCTTCCGTAAAATCCACCGTGTTCCGAAACAGCGCCCGGTGAAAATCCGTATGACCCCGGAACTCGGTAAACCGAAAATACACTTCACGGTCAAACCGGGATCCGGACAAATCCAGCGTCTTGAGAAACCGGCTTCCGGAGAAACCCGTCCCCTGAACAAACCGGGTGCGCCCAAACTCGGCGTCCTCCGCAAAGGACACCTCCAGCAATTCCGCCAGGCCCTCAAACCGCGCTCCCGTAAACACGGCCTTTCCCAAGAATCGGGCCTGATGAAACCGGGAATGAGTGCCGAACACCGTCCGGGTAAAATCGGCATCCCCGGCAAACATGGCTCGAATAAAGAATCCTTCATGGCCGATGTGCATATCGGAAAAATCGGCTCGCTCCATGAAGACCATCCCGGACAAATCCACGGACTGTTGGATCGTGCTGCCCCGCAGACTCACGGGCCCTCGAACGACGATATACCCGGGCTTGATGAGGTTGGTCGCCAGAATGCCCTGCACCTCCACGTCTTCAAGCATGAACGGCCCGTCAATGACGCGAACCTCGGACACCCGCTCGGCTTGGATACGCTCGACAATCGCCGGATGCTTGACCAATCGCGGTTCAAACGACTGGAGGCTCAACCGGTCCAGGGGAAGGTCGCCCGCGAGGACGACCCCTTTTAACACCACCCCGTTGCCCTGCTGCAACGCCGCCAACACGTCGTCCGCGGATACGGCCAGCGCCTGCCGATCCTCCTCGCTACAGGTGCCGGTCAACTCACGCACCATCACCCGGGGATCCGTATCCTCCTCGACCCGGCATACCCCCCAGGACATGCCCGACCCCACGACCCAGATGACCACGAGGAGGAGACTCACGGACCAAGTTGGCATAGTCATCAAGTCATGGACATACAACGCGCCAGAGCGGTCATTCCTGCGAAAGCAGGAATCCAGTGTCTTTCTCCTTCCGAACGAGAAAAAAGAAAAGACACTGGATTCCATATACCGCCTGGAGCCCCGATCAAGCCTGTCCTTGACGTTTGTAATCGAGGATCGGGGACAAGCGTCGGGACTGACAGAAAGAGGGGAAGGGATTCGGAGAAATAACATTCTCCAGGCGAGGGCGATCCGGCCTCAGGCTTCCGGCTTCGGGTCTTTCAGGGTGAGGTAAAAATCCTTGACTTCCCGGTCGGAATGGCTAAGCCGTTCCTCGACTTGCTTGACCGTTCTCGGCGGGGGTACGACCACTTTTTCGCCCTCTTGCCAATTGACGGGAGTCGCACAGGAGAAATTGTCGGCTGTATGAAGTGCCGTGACCAAGCGAAAGACTTCGTCCACGTTCCGCCCTGCGTTCATCGGATAATAGATCAGGGCCCGGATGACGCGTTTGGGATCGATCACGAACAACGCGCGAACCGTGGCGGTCGCACTGGCCCCAGGATGGATCATGCCATAGAGCCGGGAAACCTGCATATCGACGTCCGCCACCAGGGGATAGGGAATCGTCACGCCCAGTTTCTCCTTGATATTCGCGAGCCAAGCCAGATGGGCATGAATGCTGTCCACACTGACGCCGAGTAACTTGACGCCTTTCTTCTTGAAGTCTTCGTGCCGGCGGGCAAATTCCACCAATTCCGTGGTGCTCACAGGGGTAAAATCCGCGGGATGGGAAAAGAACACGACCCAATCCTGCTCTTGCCAAGCACTGAATCCAAAATCTTGAGACAGGGTGGTCACTGCGGAAAAATCGGGGGCATTCTCACCTATACGTGGCAAACCTTCAGCTTCAGACATCAAATTCTCCTTTTAAGACGTTCCCGGCCCCTCTGTTGTCCGTCTCTCGACGCTCGTCTTTCGCGAAAGACGGTTCGCCATTCCATTACCACCCACGGGGCAAATCGTCGTCATCCAAACCCGCTTCCGCTTCCCTGAAATATTTCTCGGCTTCCATTTCCTCGGACAAATCTTCAGTCAGATCATCATCGTGGTCTTCGGCAAGAGGACCGAATCCCGCGTCTTCATCGAAGTCTTCGGAAATGTCACCGGTCATGTCATCGTCAAGATCGGTGGAAAACTCATCGGTCGTCTCATCATCGAATCCGGATAAATCCGATTCAAGTGACTCAAGGACGACGTCTGCAGCCACGTCTTGCGACATGTCTTCCATTGCAGCGGGAGCTAAACTCGCCACCGCCGTTTCGGCCGTCGTTTCAGATAGCGAGGCGGGCATCGCCGCCTTTTTAGGGCTCGCGACCTGTTTCTTTGTGGCCGGACGCTTTTGCGCGGGCTTGGCCGCCGTCTTCTTCACGACAGCCTTCTTGGCGACTGCTTTCTTGGTGGCTGCTTTCTTGGCGACGAGCTTTTTGGGCTTGACCGCAACCGGCGTTTTCCTCTTGGCCGGACGCTTTTGCGCGGGCTTGGCCGCCGTTTTCTTCACGACAGTCTTCTT
>VXOF01000107.1 GCA_009840285.1 Nitrospira sp. SB0662_bin_26 | reverse complement strand
GGACGACCATTCCCGTGATCTTGCTGACCAGCCGGCTGGTCTTGGAAATTTCTTCCGTGCGAATTTGCGTTCCGGCGTCATAAAAATCCTTGCGGGTCCGCAGCCCCATCACGATCTCTTCCATCGACGCATTGCCGGCCCGTTCGCCGATGCCGTTGATCGTACATTCCACTTGCCCGGCGCCGGCGTGGATGGCCGCCATGGAATTGGCAACGGCCAACCCCAAATCATTGTGACAATGCACGGAGATAACCGCCCGATCGCAGTCACGCACCCGCGTCCTGAGCGTTCGGATAATATCTTCAAATTCCTTGGGGGTCGTGTACCCCACGGTATCGGGAATATTTACCGTACCCGCGCCCGCGTCCACGACCGCCTCCACGACTTCGCACAGGTAGGAGACGTCCGACCGCGTCGCGTCCATGGGGGAAAACTCAACGTCATCGACGTAGCTGCGCGCGTGCCGGACCATCTCGACCGCACGCTGAAGCGCTTCCTCTCGCGTCATGCGGAATTGGTGTTTCAGATGAATGTCCGACGTGGACAGGAAGGTATGAATGCGCGGTTTGGGCGCTCCTTTCAATGCCTTCCACGCCGAATCAATGTCCGCAGGCTTGGCTCGTGCCAGACTACAGACCGTCGGGCCTTCCACCTCCTGTCCGATGCGCTGCACCGCCTCGAAATCGCCGGGGGAACTGAAGGCGAACCCGGCTTCAATAATATCGACGTTCAAGCGAGCGAGTTGTTTGGCGACCAGCACTTTTTCTTCCACGTTCATGCTGGCTCCCGGAGACTGCTCGCCGTCACGCAAAGTGGTGTCGAAAATTCTGATGTGTCGCTTCATCGCCCATGCTCCTCACGAAGATGATTCACGGCCTTCCGGCAAGACCTTGCCCACATGTTCATCGAGCTCTGCTTCCGGTCTTTCTCAATCATACCCCAATCATTCACCCAAGCATAACCAGCCCCCATAATAAAAAAGCCTTCACCCCGAAGAGGTGAAGGCTTTCGACCTGTTTCGGGGTCATCAGGGGGACACTGCTGTTTTAAGCAGACTTGCCAGTGTCAGTGTCGCATCACCTAAAAGAAGGGGGCCTCCGCCTTTTCCTTGCCATTGATCCATGCGATCAGTCCTTTGACTCCGACGACACGGGCGCCCGAACCGGCGTCTCCCGCGTCGTTGGTGCGGCGACAACGTTCCAGCCTTTTTCCAACAAACCGGAACTCACGTATGCCAAACTAATCACAAACAACATCAATTCAGGATAGGCCATGACGGACACCAGAATCAAGACGGCCCAGACCAAATACATGAAATGATTGTGGCCTGCAAACTTCAACTGCTTCACGCTACGGTATTTCACCGTGCTCACCATGAGAAACGCCATCAGCAGGCTCAAGGCGATCACCACCGAGGGCAGCACACTTGCCGGCAGACGGCTGATGTGCGTGTCGAAAATATAAAACGTCACGATAAACCCGGCCGCCGCGGGAATGGGCAAACCCGTAAAAAACCGGCTCTCCGCACTGCTCGCCATGACGTTGAACCGGGCCAAACGCAGGGCACCGCAGGCCACGTACGCAAACATGATCGCCGCGCCCAACATACCCGGGGATTTCAGCGCCCACGCATAAATCAAAAACCCGGGGGCGAGCCCGAATGAAATCAGATCCGACAGGGAATCGTATTCCACGCCAAACTCGCTCGTACTGTTGGTCAAACGGGCGGACGTGCCGTCCAGGACGTCGAAGACCATCGCAATCAGGATTGCAATGGCCGCCGCTTCCAAACGACCATGGTACACAAACACCATCGCGGCCAACCCGCTGAACAGATTGCCCGTGGTGAGGATGTTTGGGATCAGGTGAACGCCACGTCGGCGAGCCCCTTCCTTATTTTTGAATATCCGTCCCTTCACGTGAACTCCGCGAGTATGGATTCTCCACCCTTCACCTGGTCTCCGACCCCGACGCGAACCCGGCTGTCGACGTCAAAATACGTATCCATCCGGGATCCGAACCGGATCAGACCAAAGCGTTCACCGGACACGGCGGTATCGCCGGGCTGTGCCCAGCACACGATCCGCCTGGCCACGAGCCCCGCCACCTGGACACAGAGCACCTTTTTCTTCGACGGCGTTTCAATCATCAACGCATTCTGTTCGTTATGCATCGTGGCATCCTGATCGCTGGCGTCGAGAAACCGTCCCGGCTGGTAGGCCATGTCCATCACGGTGCCTGCACACGGCATTCGATTGATGTGCACGTCGAAAATATTCAGAAAGATACTGATCCGGATACTTTGCTCTTTCAAATATCTCGGTTCAAATTCCTTCCGAATCGCGATGACTTTCCCGTCCCCGGGTGCAAGGATTAAATCGTCACCCCGCGGGGGCGTGCGCGGCGGGTTTCGAAAAAACCAGCCGGTAAAACACGCGAGAACTCCAAAGGCCATGGCGGTTTTTCGCAAACCCAGCAACCTGGCCAGCAGGGCCGGCGTCGCCGCTCCCAGGACAAAGGGGACCCCTTCCGGCGCAATGGGGAGATCTTTCGCACGATCAGTCATTCGAACCCGTTTCCCGTGAGGAACAAGATCGTTGTTTCCTCCCCTAATTTTTTTTCTGATCTACCAGTTTGTCCTTCTGCAACCAGGGCATCATGCCGCGCAAACGATCCCCGACTTCCTCGATAGGATGCTCCTTGCCTCGTTTCAGCAGCGCATTGTACACGGGACGATTCGCCTGATTTTCCAGCACCCATTCCCTGGCAAACCGGCCGCTTTGGATTTCCCGGAGGATTTTCTTCATGGTCTGCTTGGTCTCGTTCGTAATGACGCGCGGGCCCCGGGTGACATCGCCGTATTTGGCGGTCGTGCTGATGGAGTAGCGCATGTTGGCGATCCCGCCCTGATAGATCAAGTCGACTATCAACTTCACTTCGTGCAGGCATTCAAAATACGCCATTTCCGGGGAATAGCCCGCTTCGACCAGAGTCTCATACCCGGCTTGGATCAACGAGGTCAGCCCTCCGCACAAGACGACCTGTTCCCCGAAGAGATCGGTTTCGGTCTCTTCCCGGAAATTCGTTTCGATGACGCCGGCGCGGCCACCGCCGATGGCCGAGGCGTACGCCAAACCGACATGCGCGGTCTCTCCGCTGGGGTCCTGATGGACGGCCAACAAACACGGCACCCCGCTTCCCTTCGTGTATTCCGAACGGACCAAATGACCGGGCCCTTTGGGCGCCACCATAAACACGTTGACCCCGGCCGGCGGCTGGATTTGTCCGAAGTGAATGTTAAACCCGTGACCGAACGCCAGAAACGCGCCGTCTTTCAAGTGGGGAGCAATCTCATTCCGGTAAATGGCCGGCTGCACTTCGTCCGGAGCCAGGATCATGATCACGTCCGACTGTTTCACGGCATCGGCCACCGGCATCACTTTCAGGCCCGTGGCTTCGGCCTTTTTCCAGGACGGGCCTTCACGCAGGCCGACGACGACGTCCACGCCGCTCTCCGACAGATTGAGGGCATGGGCGTGACCCTGACTGCCGAATCCGACAATCGCCACTTTCTTTTTCAGAATGTTTTGTAAATCCGCGTCTCTGTCATACATGATTTTCATAACGAACTCCTTGGGGAATGAACGTCCAAAGGACTCCCGGCAAACCGGAAAATCCTCGTCGGACTTACCGCCTCAGAATGGTCAAACAGTTCCGTCCAGCCTTGTGGCCCGCTGACTCATTGGCATTCCGACTAGTTGGCTTTGGCAAGCGGACGCGACTGAGTCGCCACCGTGCGAACGGGTTCCCGTGCGATGGCAATCCGGCCGGTCCTGACGATTTCCTTGATGCCGAGGGGTTGGAGCAACTGGATAATGGCGTGAATCTTGTGCACGTCACCCGTGACTTCGATCGTATAGGACGTTGGAGAGGAATCAATCACGTTCGCTCGAAAGATATCGGCAATCCGCAGAGCCTCGGCCCGATCCTCAGACCGGGCGTGCACTTTAATCAAGGCACTCTCACGGCTCACGGCGTCGCTTTCATTGAGGTCCACCACCTTGATGACGTCGATGATTTTGTTCAATTGCTTGAGGATTTGCTCAATGATGCGCTCATCCCCGTTGGTGACCACGGTCATCATCGACACGCTCGGGTCGAGCGTGGGCGCCACCGATAAACTCTCGATATTGAAACCCCGCCCGCTGAACAGGCCCGCGACCCGTGACAAGGCCCCGGATTTATTTTCCAACGTGACCGAAATAATGTGTTCCACGAATGCTCTACCCTTTTGCCGTTTACGCCGTCAAAATAGTGTCTTTGCTCTCCGCTTTGCCCGTCGTCCCTTGTCGCTTCTGCAACTCAGGCGGATCTTCCAGAATCATTTCATGGTTGCAGCCACCGGCCGGAATCATGGGATAACAATTCTCGAATTGATCCACCGGCACGTCAATGAAGACCGGCTTGTCAATGGCCATGGCCTCTCGAATCCCATCATCCACTTCACTGACCTTTTGCACGCGAAGCCCGGCCGCGCCGTAGGCTTCCGCGAGTTTCACGAAATCCGGCGATTGGTCCAAATAGCTGCACGCATAGCGACCTTCATAGAACAAATCCTGCCACTGCCGAACCATGCCATGGAACCGGTTATTGATGATAAACACCTTGACGGGCAGCTTTTCGATCGCGGCCGTGGCCAATTCCTGGCTGTTCATCTGCACGCTCCCGTCACCCGCAATACACAACACGAGTCGATCACGATAGGCCGCCTGCGCTCCCAAGGCCGCGGGGAAGCCAAAACCCATTGTCCCCAATCCGCCGGACGTGAGCCACGTATTCGGTTTGGTGAGATGAAAGTATTGCGCCGCCCACATCTGATGCTGTCCCACGTCGGTGGACACGATCGGGTCGCGGTCCTTAGTCAGTTGATGGACCCGGTCGATCAGATACTGCGGCTTGATCAACTGATCCGGCTCCTGCCGGTAACTCAGGGGGTGAGCGGTCTTCCACTCAGTCAATTGATCCCACCACGGCTTGCGCAATTCTTTCTGGTCGCCGTTCACCGTCGCACGCAACACGTTGTTCAATTCCTGCAAGACGCATTTACAATCACCCACGATGGGAACGTCCACGTGAATGTTCTTGCGAATCGACGTCGGATCAATATCGATATGAATGATCTTGGCACTCGGACAGAACTCGGACACCTTGCCGGTGACGCGATCATCAAACCGGGCGCCGATGGCAATCACCAGATCGGAATAATGGATGGCCATGTTGGCCACGTAGGTGCCGTGCATGCCGAGCATGCCGAGGGACAACGGATGTTGACCGGGGAACGCGCCCAAGGCCATCAGGGTTTGGTTCACGGGGATCTGGGTCATCTCGGCCAATTCGCGCACCTCCGCCGAGGCACCGGACAACTGCACGCCACCGCCAATGTAGATGACGGGCCGGCGCGCCTTCATGATGGCATCGGCGGCTTGTTTGATCTTCCACTTGCTGCCTTCATAGGTCGGGTTGTAGCCGCGAATCGAGACGGAGTCCGGATACTTGAAATCGACCTTATCCATGGAAATGTCCTTGGGAATATCCACCAACACGGGACCGGGTCTGCCGGTGGAGGCGATGTAAAACGCTTCCTTGATGGTCTGCGCCAAGTCATTCACGTCCTTCACCAGGAAATTATATTTCGTGCAGGGGCGACTGAGCCCGATGTTATCGGCTTCCTGAAAGGCATCGTTCCCGATGAGCGCCGTGGGGACCTGACCGGAAAAGCACACCATGGGCACGGAATCCATGTAGGCATCGGCCAACGCGGTGATCACGTTGGTCATGCCGGGCCCCGACGTAATCAAGGCCACTCCGGGTTTTCCCGTGGCTTTTGCATAGCCTTCCGCCATGTGGCCGGCCGCTTGTTCATGCCGGGTCAAAATGACTTCGATGTCTTTCTGTTGATGCAGGACGTCGAAAATTTTCAGGACTACCCCGCCGGGAAGAGCAAAAATCGTTTTCACTCCTTCGCGTTTCAAGGCTTCCACAAAAATTTCGGCTCCTGTAAGCTGTGCCATGATCTCCCTCTTCGGTTTGAACCATCCATGCCGAACCATGCATGAACGGTTCAGTTAAAAATATTTGGTGCCACCCCAGGTTTCTTGTCAGCCAAGAAAACCAATTGTTTTCAGGGGTTGTAGACCTAAATGAGTGATGATAAACCTGCGTTATCCACAAGTCAACTCAAACCTTGGCAATCCCCAAGGCCCGACACCTTCTCCCCATGCGGGAAATTGATGAGGTGAGGAAGAACAATGCCTCAGGTCGGGGTAGCGTAGCGACACCAGCCAATATTACTCACCCGGACGTAGCTTCATGTTACGCGACTTTAAACAAGAGATAAAAGATTTGGAAACGCTGCACCTGCGCCGGCAACTCAGGATCGTGGAGTCTCCTTCGGATACAACCATCACTTTCGAAGGCCGCCGGTTCATTGCCATGGCCTCGAACAATTATCTCGGGTTGGCCAACCATCCCACGGTCAAACGGGCGGCCATCGAAGCGATCGAACAATGGGGTGTCGGCGCCGGCGCCGCACGTCTCATTTCCGGAACCATGACGCCACACGACCAACTGGAACAGGACCTCGCCCAATACAAACAAGTCGAAGCCGCTCTGACCTTCGGCACGGGCTACACCACGAACCTGGGTCTGATTCCGGCACTCATCGACCGGAATGGCCTCATCCTGGCCGACCGCTACTGTCACGCCAGTCTCATCGAAGCCTGCCGGTTGGCCAAAGCCACACTGCGCGTGTTTCACCACAACGACGTCGAGCACCTGCAAACACTGCTGAAGAAGCGGGAAAAAGCCCGGCCGATCTTAATTGTGACCGAAGGCGTCTTCAGCATGGATGGCGACCTCGCGCCACTCCCGGATTTACTGACGCTCTGCCGGCAGCATGAGGCCACGCTGGTCATTGATGACGCCCACGGCACCGGCGTCATGGGGAAAAACGGTCGAGGGACAATCGAACACTTCGGGTTGAACCCGCGAGACGTGATCCAGATGGGAACGCTCAGCAAAGCCATCGGCACAGGCGGCGGCTACGTCGCGGGAACGGCTGCCCTCAAAGACTATCTGCTCAACACCGCAAAGGCCTTTATTTATACCACCGCCCAACCACCCGCCATCGCCGCCGCAGCATCAGCCGCTATTCGAATCATCCAACACGAACCCGCTCGCCGGGAAAAGCTCTGGAAGAACAGAGACACTCTCCATACAGCCTTGACCGGCTTGGGCTTTCAACTCACCGAAACGCAAAGCCCCATCCTGCCGATCATCGTGAAGTCATCGGAGACGGCCTTGAAAATGTCGCAAGCCCTGTACGATGCCGGCATCTACGCCCCGGCCATCCGTCCGCCGACCGTGCCCAAGAACAGCAGCCGGCTACGTCTCACCGTGAGTTCGGAACATACGGAAGAACAGTTGGAGACAGTGGTGACTGCGTTTTGGAAGACAGGGAAAAAGATGGCGGTAATCTAGCGATCCAGCAATCAGGTTCCATTTCTCCTTCTAGAGCCTTATTACTGGGCCGGTTGCCATTCGCTAGCCAGCCGTTCCGCCTCGGCGATCTGTTCCGGAGTCATGTTCGACGCAACCTTCTCGAGAAATTGCACGGCCCTGTCCTGCGAGTCCCGCTCAGAACTCGAAAACCGGGAAATCGCCAGACTGAACCACTTGTGCGCCTGAACGTAGTCTTTCGAAACGCCTTTACCGAGATAGTGCATGAACCCGAGACTGGCCTGAGCGAAGGCATTGCCCTGTGCGGCCGCCAGATGATACCAGCGTCGCGCCTCGGTGTAATCCCGAGGCACACCATAGCCCTGCTCGTACATGATCCCGAGCCTGGTCTGGCCTTTGGCGTTGCCCTGCTCCGCCGCCTGGCGAAACCAACCCACCGCCTCGGCGTAGTCCTGCGACACGCCCCTGCCTTGGGAGTACATGTACCCGAGATTGACTTGGGCACGGGCATCACCTTGCTCCGCGGCTAGACGATACCAGCGTGCAGCCTCGGCATAATCCTGCGGCACACCTTCTCCGGAGTCATACATGGTCCCGAGCAACAACTGGACGCCGACTAAGCCCTCCTCCCCGGCCCGACGATACCAGCGCACGGCCTCCGCCTCGTCCTGCAGCACACCTTTTCCTTCGGCATACATGGACCCGAGAGCGAACTGGGCACGGGTGTCGCCCAGCTCCGCAAGATTGCGGAATGACTCCAAGGCGATGGCATAGTCGCCACGTTTATAGGCAGCCTTGGCGTCATCAAACGTCTGCGCTCCCGCATTCTGGACGCCGACCAGCGCAAGCGCCAGCACTAGTGAGACGACCATGTGTTGTAGACCAATACAGTGGATATTTAATATTCGTAAGAAGGCTGAAGGCATTCTGTATCGACTTTCTCCATGGTCAAGGCATGGCAAGCCCGAAACCTGAAAGGCCAGACAACTTGAGACGTTTGTTGATGACTTTTCAACAGTCGACACTAAAGCATATTTGAAAGTAAAACTAAAATGCTATCACTTAACTCGCAATCCCAACCGAGAAGTCCGGTCATGCTCCTGATCCCCCTGCTCACAGCCTTTCTGTTGGCGGTGCCGGTCTTGGCCCAGACGAAGGCGGAATCGACGGGTGCCCCAGGCTTTGCCGCAAAGCCGCTTGTAACGGCGCAGGAACACATGATCGTCGCGGCACATCCTCTGGCGGCGCAGGCAGGGGACCGGATCATGGCCGGCGGCGGATCGGCAGCGGATGCTGTGATTACCGCGCTGTTGGTCCTCAACGTGGTCGAACCGCAGTCCAGCGGTATCGGCGGCGGCGGTTTCGCACTCGTCCACGGCCCGGACGGGCTTGCCACGTGGGACGCGCGCGAGACCGCGCCTGCAGGCGCCACGCCCGACATGTTTATGGAGAACGGCGAACCCCTGCCCTTTCGCTCGGCGGTGGCCTCCGGACGTTCCATTGGCGTGCCGGGTCTCGTGCGCCTAATGGAAGCGCTCCATGCACGCCACAGCAAACTTCCATGGGCTAATCTGTTCCAGCCCGCGATCCTGTTGGCACGCAACGGGTTCGAGGTGAGCCCGCGCCTGGCAAAGATGCTGGCTCGATACGCGGACCTCTTGACAGAAAAGGATGCCGCGACCGTGTTCCTGCCCGGCGGCAAACCGGTAGTGGCGGGCGCGATCCTCAAGCAACCACGACTCGCCGCGACGTTGGACAGCATTGCCACGTATGGCGGCAACGCCTTCTATACCGGCCCCCTGGCTGAACGAATCGTCGAGTCGGCACGCCGCGGCCCGCGCCCGGGAACGCTCAGCCTTCATGATCTCTCCGCCTACCTGGTCATCGAACGTCCCGCGGTCTGTCATCGGTACCGGCACTATCGCATCTGCGGCATGGGGCCGCCTTCCTCGGGAGCGACCACGACCGGCCAGATCCTGATGCTTCTCGACCGGTTCAAGCCGGATGACCTCGCGCTGGACGAACCACGGCTTTGGCATCTGTTTGCAAGCGCTTCGCGGCTGGCCTATGCGGATCGCGCCCGCTATCTCGCGGACGGCGATTTCGTGCAGGTGCCCGTCGAAGGTTTGCTGGATCCCGCCTACATGGACTCGCGCGCGGGTTTGATAAATCCATTCGAAGCCGCGAAGAATAAAGCCACCGCCGGTGATCCGCCGGGGCGCGCGAAAGATCTCCATGCACCGGACGTGCAACCAGACCTGCCCGGCACGACCCACCTCTCGGTTATCGACAAGGACGGGCTCGTGATCAGCCTGACCGCGTCAATCGAAGGCGTCTTTGGCTCGGGCCGCATGGCGGCAGGATTCTTGCTCAACAACCAGTTGACCGATTTTTCATTCCGCGCGACGGATGCCGACGGCGTTCCCATCGCCAATGCTCCGGCACCAGGGAAGCGTCCTCGTTCGTCCATGGCACCGACTATCGCCTATCTGGACAACACGCCGGTCGTTTTGACCGGTTCACCGGGGGGCGGCTGCATTCCGGAATACGTCGCGCAGAGTCTCGTCGCCATGCTGACCTTTGAGGCCGACCCGGCCACTGCTACGGCCCTGCCGCACGTTTCACAGCTAAACCGTGGAACAGTCTCGCTTGAGCCCGGCATGCAGGCCTCCGTCGTCGAGGGCCTCAAAGCCCTGGGCCATGAGATCGAGGAGGCGGAGATGACCTCCGGGCTGCACATCATTCGCATCCTGCCGGACGGGACGCTCTTGGGAGGCGCCGATCCGAGGCGGGAAGGTACGGCCATCGGCCGCTGAGGGTTCTGTTCCCCCTCACCCCAGCCCCTTCGAAAAGCTCAAGGCAGGCTCTCTCCCGCCTTGGAGAGGGTGTTGAATTACGACACTTCCTCGATCTTCAGGAGATAGGTAATGATCTTGTCCAAGGCGCCGGCGGTGAGTTTTTGTCCATACCACCGCGGCATGACTTGGTCGGGATACCCTTCGACAATATAGGCGCCCGGATAGAGAATGGATTCCTGCACGTATTCCCAATC
Organism: Nitrospira sp. SB0662_bin_26; assembly: GCA_009840285.1. Lineage (GTDB taxonomy): Bacteria > Nitrospirota > Nitrospiria > Nitrospirales > UBA8639 > Bin75. Next base: position 40,956 of record VXOF01000107.1, on the reverse strand, counting down.
GGTTTTGGCCTGCCCGCGATAATTCGGATCGGCCAGGCGCCGGCGGGCGGTCGTGCCTAGTTCCAATTTCGGGCCTTCCCGTCCCTTGGCAACGCGAATGCCCGGAATCATGTGACAGGCCGTACATCCGGACTGGACGAAAATCTTGTCGATGGGCTCTTTCCCCGTGGCCAGGGGCACCAGGGCCTTCTCTACCACCTTTACGGTCTCTTCTTTGGGTTGTCCAACCTTTTCCTGCTCAATCGTTTCCTCCTGTGGCTGATCATCCAATCCGATGCGTTGAAGCGTCCAGAAGAATACCACGCACATGAGCAGAAAGATGATGATCGTTTCTTTATTCAACTGAACCGATTTCTTCTTCGCAGCCACGGGCCTTCTCTTTCGGCAGGAGTCGATCTGATGGCGTTTAACCGCGTAGTTCTAGCACATGCTGAGGGTCCCCACCAACCGGGGCAGCATTGTGACGCGCGTTTTTGGTAGGCTGATGCCGGGAAGACCATTATCCATGCTGACCAATCCTGTTTCTCTACCGTTCACACCTCAGCCCTGGCTGACGAATCCTCACCTCCAGACCTTGGTGTCCCGGTTTCGACGCCGGCCCCATCTGCTTGCCGATGCGCCTGGCGAGGAACGCCTGTTCCGAGTTGATCCTCAATCGCAGATCAAGGGTGTGTGCAGTTGGCAACCGGACCGTCAGGCCCCCGGTCTCATCCTGGTTCATGGGTTGGAAGGGTGCCATGATTCGCCTTATATGCGAGGCATTGCCCACAAGGCATGGTATGCCGGGTTCAACGTCGTCCGCTTGAATCAGCGCAATTGTGCCGGGACCGAACACCTCACCCCCACGCTCTACAACGCGGGGTTGAGCCGGGACATTCGGGCCGTGGTGGACGAGCTTGTCGGAAAGGACGGCATCCAGGCTATCTGGGTCGCTGGGTATTCGATGGGTGGGAATTTGGTGTTGAAAATGGCCGGTGAGACCGGGGAGACCTGTCCCGGTCTGCGAGGCGTAGCCGCCGTCTGTCCAAACGTGCATCCCGCGCCTTGCGTGGCGGCTCTAGAGCAACGGCGGAACTATATCTATCATCAATACTTTCTGCGCAAACTCAAGGCGCGAGTCGAACGTAAAGCAAAATGTTTTCCGGGGGAATGGGACGTCTCCCTTTTAAATAGCGTCCGGACCGTGACTCAATTCGATGATGTGTACACCGCGCCCGATGGGGGCTACCGGAATGCGGCCGACTACTATGAACGCTCGGGAGCCCGGCACGTACTCGAATCCATTCGCGTCCCAACCCTACTCATTACGGCTGAGGATGATCCCTTTATTCCTTTTACCTCGTTCGATTTCCCACGCATCCGTCGCAATCCCTGCATTCAGGTCATCACCACCGCCGAGGGCGGGCACTGTGGCTTTCTCCAACGAGCACATACGAACGAAGATGAGCGGTGGGCTGAAAATCGAATCATTGAGTTCATTCAACAGGACTGACCGATCAGGCTTCTATGAACCGTTCCAGGGCCTCACGGTATTTCGCACTCGTCTGCGCAACCACCTCATCGGGCAAATGGGGCGGGGGCGGAGTATGGTCCCATCCTACGGAGTCCAGATAATCCCGGACGAACTGTTTGTCGAAACTGGGTTGCGACTTCCCGGCTGCATACTGCTGCTTGGGCCAAAACCGTGACGAGTCCGGGGTAAGTAATTCATCGATCACCAGCAACTGCTTCGTGTCCCGGTGCAGGCCGAATTCAAATTTCGTATCCGCAATGATAATGTCGCGCTCCTCGGCCAGGGCAGCCGCACGCTGGTACAGCGTGATACTGACCGACTTGACCTGTTCCGCCAGATCCTCGCCGATCAGGTCTTTCATGGTGTCGTAGGAAATGTTTTCGTCATGCCCTTCGGTCGCCTTTGTCGACGGGGTGAACAACGGCTCCGGAAATTTGTCGGATTCCCGCAAGCCTGCGGGAAGCGGCTGTGAGCACACGGTGCCCTGCTTCTTGTATTCCTTCCATGCCGACCCGGACAGGTACCCGCGCACGATACATTCCACCGGCAGCGGCTCGGCTTTCTCCACGATCATGCTGCGGCCCGCCAGGATGTCCACGTGAGGCCGGCACGACTCGGGGAATTCCTCGGGGTTCATGGTCTGCAGGTGATGAGGCACCAAGCCGCCGTCCTGCCACAGACGATCGAACCAGAACTTCGACAGTTGCGTGAGCACGTAGCCTTTTCCCGGAATCCCTTCCGGCAAGACCACGTCAAAGGCCGAAATCCGGTCGCTCGCGATCAACAGCAAGCTGTCACCGAGGTCGTACATATCCCGCACCTTTCCTTGCCGTTTCCCGCCAAGACCAAGGTTTGTTTCAAACACCGCCGGAGATGTCCACACGTCACTCATGATAGGCGCTCTTTCTTGTTAAGGTTGTCACAAGTGGCAAAAATTGCACTCTAATCAGACCGATCCCATGCGTCAACGTTCTTGACCTGCCCAATTCTCTCGTACGTGCCCCTTCCTCTACCTCCCCTTCGCCCCTCCTTACAAAGGAGGGGAAAGAATGGGAGGCCCCCTCTCCCCATAGGCGAAGAGGGGGGTTCAAGAGCAGAATCCGTGTTCCCCTTGTACTCTTTGAAGGGATTAGGTAGAACAAGGTAGGAGACAGAACGGCCTTACCGAGGGAACACCATGAGCCAAAACCTACCCGCTTCCAACCGGGGATTCCTCCGGCACCTGCACGAGCCTTCCAAAAAATATCTGGAAGAATGGTTCGACGTGCCGGCGCACATTCACCACGTCGCCCATCACATGGCGAACCCGCCGCTGGACCGCCCCCAAAGCAGGCACGAGTTTCAACAGCTCCTCCAGTGCCTGGACATACCCGATGAACATACGGTTATTCATGAAAAGTTCGGCCACGGCGCCAAAGTGGCCTCCAACGGGGACCGCCTGCTGGTCACGTGGGAAGCGCACACCGAATACTACAGTTACCAGGTCTGGCACATACCCGACGACAAATGGAAACCGCTCGAGTTCGGGCCGCTCACGTTTCCCGACTACCTGATGCCGTTTTCGCCATTGGGCATTCTGGTCAATGCCTTGGATATTCTGGTGCTCCCGCACGTGAGCCTGGGCGTCGAAGAAGTCAAGAACATGATGCCCGGTCCCCAACTCTATGGCAGCCGGATCTTTGGGCAGGACATTTCCGTGATGACCACGTTTACTCCGGATGAATATAAACGCGAACGCTATCTCATTGTCTCACCGTCTTTTGACGTATTGCTCACACACGTGGCGCGCACGATCGATACCCTCGTGGCCATTGAAAACTATACGCACCTGATCCTGTTTCCGTTTCAGGCCTTCGCCCAATCCGTCGATCAGGTCCACCAGTACGAACAACGTCATCTGTATCAACGCGGGGTCATCGCCACGGAGATCGAGAACGCGACGCCGCAAAAACTCCAGCGCTGGCTGACCGTGATGACGCAGGATTTCATGAACGTCAGTCGCATGGCTGAATCCATGCGGTACAAGCTGTCCGCGTCCGTGCCGTACGATCGCATCATTCGAGCCAACTTGGCGTTACTGCATGAACAAACCCTCGCGGGCTGCCGGCGAATCTCGGACTATGTGGACGGGAAAACCATCGGGGTCGCGGATGGATACCAGCAATTCGTCAGGCGGATCAATGCGCTGGTGAATGATTTCCAAGGCTCCATTGCCATGATCCGCACAAAGGTCGAACTTCAACTGCAGGACCAAAACCTGGCGCTGGAAAACCAGATCTTGAAGCTCCTGCGAAGCATGGACAAGACGACTCGCCGCCAAGCCATTCTGCAACATACGGTCGAAGGCCTCTCGGTGATCGTGATCTCGTATTACCTGAGCGGCCTCGGCAGTTACGTGTTCAAGGCCATGAAAACCCTGGGCTGGATTGAGAACGCCGACCTGTTCTCAGGCCTGTTCGTTCCCATTTCCCTGGGGATCGCGTTCGGACTCATCCTGCTCGGCCGAAGATTCATCTACCAACGCCGATTCGAGGATTCCACGTCCGACGCAACCTTGTCCGACCCGTCAAACCGGTAACGATCGATCCATTCAAAAAACCAAACTTGGGAGAGCCTTCTCTCCATGATCAGGCCTCTGTCAGCCTGAAAGCAGAACTACGACCACACAGCCTCGACTCCCAGCCCCTCTCCCTTTGTATCCTCCGGTGAATTCCGCGTCGTTTCAATAATTTACGGCTCGTTGATACCTCTGTAACGCCACCGTAACGAAACTTCTTTACACCCTTCATTGACGTGGTGGCATCAGGCGCAAGTCGATAGTTCCATGCCATTGACCATTCATTCGAAGGGAGATTTTCTCATGTGCAGTCAGCGATGGATTGTTGGAATTATGGCACTCTTGATCATGCTGGCCCCGATGACGTTCCCAGCGTCGGCAATGGATGGGGACTTGCTCCTGGAAATTTTGCTGGAAAAAGGCATCCTGACCAAGGAAGAGTTGATTCAGATCAAAGCCGAAGAAAAGAAGCGGGAAGCCGCAAAAGCCGCTGCGCAAACCAGGAAAAAGCCAGAAATCGAAGTCGGTGTCAAAAAAGAGAAGCAGGCAGTTGTCAAAGCGTCGGAGTCTTCCAAGAAGAAATCCGGGGTGCAAGTGGGCTACGGGAAAAAGGGGTTCACGTTGGCAACCACGGATGGATTGTTCAAAACCAAGATCCAATGGCGGACTCAAGCCCGGTATAGCTTTCCCGAACGGTCGGACCCACGCAATAAAAGCGCGTTTGAAGACAACGAAGAAAGTACGTTCGAGCTTCGCCGGATACGGCTGAAGGTCGGAGGTCACGGATACCGGCCCTGGCTCAAATACTATCTTGAGGTGGATTGGCAGCCCGGCCGTGACTTCGACGATGACTCGGAAGCCGCTTCCGCCAGAATGATCGATTGGCGCATCATGTTGGAAAAATATCCATGGGCCAAGTTGCGGGTCGGCCAGTGGAAAATCAATTACAACCGGGAGCGGGTCGACTCCTCGGGGAAGCAGACCATGGTCGAACGATCCATCATGAACCGGGTCTTTACCATAGACCGGCAAATCGGGATGATGTTGTACGGCCGCGTCAATCCCGGCACGCTCCTCGATGCGAACTATTACCTCGGGATCTTTTCCGGCGGCGGTCGAGGCATGGCCAAGAATGACGACGATAATATGATGTACATGGGACGACTGCAGTGGAACGTATTCGGCCGGGAACTCAAATGGCGACAAAGCGACGTCAAATTTCACAAGAAACCCACGGCCAGCATCTCGTTCGGCGCGTACACGAACAAGGGCAAATGCACGCGGTGGTCGTCAGGCGGCTGCGGAAATTTGAGTGGTTTTGACAAGCCGGCTGACGTCAAAGACGGCCGATACCAGGTCAGCGGCATGCAGGTCGGGTCGGCAATGAAGTATCGCGGGTTTGCCTGGCAACATGAAACGCACTGGAAAAGAGTCAAGGATACGGAGGCGGTGGCAGGGGGGCGCGTAACAAAACTGTTCGGGGGCTATTTCCAGGCCGGCTATTTCCCGCACTCTCTCATCCCGTTCGTTCCCAAGCCATTGGAAGTGGCCTTCCGGTATTCACACGTCGATCCGAACACCGATGCAGGCGGAGATATGCGCCAGGAATTCACCACGGGCCTCAATTGGTTCTTTGCCGGTCATCGCAACAAGCTGACGCTCGACGCCTCCCACCTGACGCTGGAAAACGAAACTCCCGGCCTGAAAGCCTACGCCGAGCAACGCGTCCGTCTCCAGTGGGACGTGTCCTTCTGATCGATCTCTTTTCCTGAGAGGAGTCCAGACTCTTCCTGTAGAGAAGCTCCCTGGAACCTGTCGGTCCAGGGAGCTTTCTCCCTCCTGCCGACTCTGCTCTCTCTGTGGAATCCTCGCTCGCGGCAGCGGGGACGAATCAGGAGCTTTCTTGTCTCAGGAGGGTTTGCCTAATAAACGGCAAGAGGAAAAGACTCTGGATTCCCGCGTGCGCGGGAATGACAGGTCCGGGGTATTTGCTTGTCAATGACCAAATGGAGGAAGGCAGAGGAGAAGCCCACGGATGGCAAAGCGGCAGGCCAGCCGGGCTGCGGCGTTCAATACCCTTACCGCAACTCCTTAAAGCGTACTCCGACTTGCAAGGGCTTCCCCCTGGCGATGCTGCCGAAGGATTCTCTTTGAGGTGGCACCATGTGTTGAGGCGGATCAAACACCAGCCGGCCGGGTTGCGGCTCGAGTTGCTTGAGAGGCTGGAGTCTGACGGGTGAATGGTATTCTTCGACGTCCTGCCAAATCTCGGTCTGGGCCGCGTGATTGCTGAGGATCACATACAGGACCTCCCCCTGCATGAACAGCCCTCCGGAAGTCCGCACTTCATGCAATTTGGAGATCTCACCGCGCTCATAAAAGGTGACCACCTCGTTCGGCTGCGCCAAGCCGAACCCTTGGGCCAGCAGGGGCGCAAAAAATGCGATTTCGTTTTGATTGAAGACAGGATAACGTTCAGATTCGCCCCCACCCATCAACGGCAGGGAGATGGTCGAGCTTCCTCGTTCGACGTACAGCCCTTTCAGCACGCTGGCAATATCGGTGTTCTTCAGAAACGCCGGATGGGAAAATCCCTTCCCCCGGCTGCGCTCTGAAACAGTTTGAAGCCCGACCTCCCGGTTGGGGTCCGTATAGACTTTCTGGGTCACGACGTGGGGCGTGCCAGCACACGCGGTCAGCAGCCACACCATGCTCAATCCGAGTCCTGCCAAGGCTTTCATGCTCCTCGTTCCTTTCTTGAGCAAGAACCAATGATCTTTGATCTATATTTTCTCCTTTTAAGGGCGAACTCTAGCATAACGTCACGGCGAATTTCCCTGTTCCCTACGTGGCATTTGGCGATTCCGGTATTTGTTTACTCATTCCTAACTTTGGGGAAATCTTCCGTTTACATTGCGTGAAAACCCTATCAATACACACCTCGCCCGCCAGCGGCCCTGCTCCGGATGCCCGACGCATTCCGCTTTTTTCCTTCAACGGCCTCTGTTAGAATTTTTCCCGAGGCCCGACTATGGAGTGTATTTTATTCAGACACGGTATTGCCGCCGACTGGCGGGACTGGCAACGGGAGGATCACTCGCGTCCCTTGACCGATGAGGGCATCGAGAAAACAGAAAAAGCCGTGAAAGGCCTTGTCCGGCTCGGCGTCAGCCCCACGCACCTCCTCTGCAGTCCCTACCTCCGAACCCGGCAAACCGCCGACATTGTCCAAGAAACGCTGGGCTTTACCGGTCGCCCCCAATTGTGTCCCGAACTGCGGCCGGACGCCTCACCGGAAGATGTCCTCAATGTGCTGACCGCGTTTTCCGAGGATGACTGCGTGCTCTGCGTCGGCCATGAACCGCTATTGGGTCATACCGCCGGAGCTATGGTGTTGGGTCAGCCCGTTTCAGGGTTGTCGTTTAAAAAAGCCGGAGCATGCTGCATCAGGTTTCACGCAAAGCCCCGGTGCGGAAATGGGGTGATGCACTGGTGGTTGGAACCCGCACAACTGAGGAAATTGGCAAGAAGCGAAAAGTAGGCCGGATTGGTGAAGCCGAACCCAACGACTGCCTGGATCCGCGGGGCATCAATCATTCCGTCGCGTTTGCAGGAAGCCCGGGTTCCACCTCAACGGTGAACGTGACCTCTCGTCCGAAGACTTTTTGAAACAAGTCCGCTCGTGATTGTGCCGTCCAGATTTCCAACTCCGAGTCGGCAAGCGCCTTCAACTCGATATTGACTTTCTTGCCGAGCGTGACGTGGACGCCTTGGATAATGGAAAAATGACTTCGATCCAATCCATCCGCTATACGTAATATTGCACTGAGCGTCTCCAGCACCCTTTGGCTGGCAGGTGAAAGGACTTTATACGGCAGGTGCTGGGGGCCGGGTAACGCCCGACGATGGTAGCGGGCGACGTTGGCGATCATCTCGATTTCTTCGACCGTAAATCCGGCCAAATCGCTGTTCGTAATCAGATAATAGCTGTGCTTATGGTGTTGGCGCGGATTGATGGCGTACCCCACGTCGTGAAGCAACGCGGCATATTCCAGACACTCGCGTTCCTGGTCGGCCATGCCATGCAGGGATTGGGTTTGATCAAACAGCGACAGAGCCAATTTCGCCACGTGATGGGAATGCGTCCGGGGATAATGACAGCGTCTGGCCAAGGCCACGACGTTGCGCAATCGAAAATTCGGAATTTCCTGCTCAATCAGCAGGCCTTCCTGGTTTTTCTGGATAAAATCGTACACTAAGCCTTCACGCATCGCTTTGTCGCTGATTGTCGCCTCCTTATGCCCAATGGCTTCGAGACAGTGGCGAACCACCGACGTTGCCGCCAGCAGCGTATCCACCCGCCGCGGGTCCAGGCCCGGAATGCCGAGCCGTGTGTCCACGTCGCTCGTTGCGAGCCGTTGCTCCACGCCACGAATCTCTTTCAGGGTAATGGTCGAGAGATTGATCCGTGGAATGGGATGACCGGTCCGTTCCAGATAAATGATTTCTGCCAGGTTCGACGCCATGCCGGATGAAATCACGATTCGATCAAACTCCGGCTGGCGAAAACGCTCCAAAGCCGCGTGCAGTTCCTTTCCGATCATGTCGTACATGGCCCGCAGTTTGGCTTTCGAAGGCGGCGCCTTGGTCAAAAACAGATCTTTCAGGCGAATGGCCCCGAGTTTGAGACTCTCGGCGTGCAGTAGACGCTTCCGATTCCCCGCGATGATTTCGACCGAACCGCCGCCCACGTCCACCAGGAGCGTCGGCTGGTCCGTCAAATCCATACTCTGGCGAACACCCAAATAAATGAGGCGGGCTTCTTCTTGACCCGTAATAACTTTGACGCGAACACCCGTACTCTCGGACACTTCCTCGACGAATTGGCCACTGTTTCGCGCTTCACGAACGGCGCTGGTCGCCGCCATCAGGATGCGATCAAACCCTTTGTTACGTGCCAGCGTCGTCAGGTTTTTCAGGACTTCAACGCCCCGCGTCCGCGATTCCGCGGACAACCGTCGCTGGCGAAAGGTCCCGTCACCCAGACGGGTCATATCCTTGAACCGGTCAAGAATCTTATAGGAGCCATCCGGTTCGGCTTCCGCCAACACCATGTGGATGGAATTGGTCCCAATGTCTATCACAGCGATCTTCGACATCGTGTCACCTATACCTGCGGTTGCACTCCATTCCGCTTCATTTTAACAGGATAGGCAGGTACTCCAACAGGACTGTTATGAGCATATTGCGATTGTGCGGGTACTCACGGCGCCTCTGTTCTCTCTTTTTGCATTCGTGGCTCTACCTCACCCTTCCCTCCCCTTACCCTTCGACAGGCTCAGGGCAGGCGAAGGGGAGGAAAAAGACAGCCATTCTTCCCAGTTTCCCCTCCTTTGTAAGGACGGGGACTTTTCCCGAAGAGGGAAAAGTCGGGAGGTAGAGGAAGGAGCAGATTGGGTTGCGCTACCCGAACCAGATCTGAAAAAGCTAGAAATGCAGCAAGTCAACCAAACGTTCGACCAATTTCGGCGCTCCGAACAGGGCATCGATCTTGTGCTCCACGCGAGAGGGACGAGTGATGACCGTCCCGCCGGCCTCTTCAACCAGAACTTGGGTAGCCGCGGCGTCCCAGGGATTGAGGGCCGGATCAATCATGGCGCCGACTGAGCCGTCAATCACCAACGTATGGCCGAAACAATCCGTATAGCCCCGAAGGTACGGGCACACACCGGCCAGTGCCCGGAACATCCCTTCGCAACCCGCACTGACAAATTGGGCGATATCTCCCGTTGCAACAATGCTGGTCTCAAGATCCGATTCCCGGGAAACCGAAACGGCCCTCCCGTTACAGAAACTTCCCAGCCCTTGAGCCGCACTATACGTCCTGTTCAGCGTAGGCAAATGGATCACGCCGATAAGCGCCTTCCCGGTTTCCCGGTCCTCCAACGCCACGATCGTGCCGAATAAGGGGATCCGGTTCACGAACGAGCGAGTGCCGTCGATGGGATCGATCAACCAGCGATAAGGCGACTTGCTTCCTTTCTCTCCAAACTCTTCTCCCAAGACATCAAAGCCCGAGGCGACCGAATCACCCTGCAACACGTCCCGAATCGCGGTTTCCGCCTCTCGGTCGGCAATGCTCACCGGAGAGCCGTCGCCTTTCCGTTCGACGCGTAGCGCACGATCCATAAAATAGTCGAGCAGCATCCCGGCCGGCGTTTGCGCAGCACGGACTGACAGATCCAGCAGGCGTTTTAATTCGGCAGCATCCATAAGAGTCTCACGTTCGGGTCGCAGCGTCGGTTTTCATGAACTCGTGACAATGTAACACCGGTGCCACGGCAATGTAACCCTCAGATTATAAATTGTCCCGAACAACCCGGTCCAAGTGTTTTCAAGTAAGTACCCGCGCTCAATCTCCCTTTGTTTTTCTATCAACCGTCGTGCTATCTTAGTAGATTCCCCGTATCGTTAAATGTTGCATGCCATGGAAAGCGCTCTACGGCAAACTCCTGAGCGGAAAGTCAAGCTCAAGACAGGCCACCCGTTTCGCTTGCCCCATTTTCCGGGTGAGCCGCTTCCGCCTCGACTGTTTACCTCCACCTATTTCGATACCGCTGATCACAGACTGGCTCAACTTGGGGTGACGCTCTGTCGCAGAACCGAAAACCACCAGGTCTTGTGGCAACTGAACATCCCGAGACCCGCCGCTAGGTTGGAAGTGAAGATGGCATCCGGCCGCTCGACTCCGCCGGCACCGCTGGAAGATCTGCTGTTTGCCTTGTTACGACGTGAACCATTGACGGCCATTGCCAAACTCCGGACACGCCGCTCCGGCATCAGGATTCAATCTCTTGATAGGCCCATCGCCGACGTGGTCATCGATCGCGTCAGGATTCTCAACGGCCGGCGAGTCGTCGGACATCTGAACGAGATCAAAGTCGAACGCCGCTTGGGCAAGGACAAGGAACTGACCGCGATCGTGACGGCCCTTCGCGAAGCAGGAGCGTACGAGGGAGATGGCCATCCTCAAGTCGTTCAGGCCTTGAATCTGATTGTTTCGAGTCCCTCCCCTTCCAAATCAGCGCCCTTGTCGGAACGATTCAAAACCATTCTGCAAACACAGCTTCGACATATCCTGCTCCACGATCCCGGAACGCGACTCGGTAAAGACTCGGAAGAACTTCACCAGATGCGTGTCGGGATCAGAAGGTTTCGCGCAATACTCCGCACGGCGAGGGCCTTACTGGAACCGGAATGGTACGCGTCCCTGCAAGAGGAACTCCGATGGCTGGGTACGATGCTGGGAACCGTTCGGGACCAGGATGTCCTGCTCGACCGGCTGTATACGGAAGCCGACGTCCTTCCTCCGGCCGAAAGAAAAATTTTCGAACGACTATTGACCACGTTCGAAACTCATCGTTCCCAAGCCCGCATGCAATTACTCGACACCCTTCGCAGCGATCGCTATCTGAATCTCTTGAGACGCCTGGAACAGGCCACCCAAGCTCCGGCCTTGCGTGAGGCGCCCGAGAGTTCCCTGATACACTTGGCTGCCCAAGAGTTCAAACAATTGATCAAAGCCGGCAAGCGTGGGAATGACGAACCCTCAGACCAAGAACTTCATCAATTGAGAATCCACACCAAACGGACCCGGTACGTTGCCGAACTCGCTCTTGAAACCATGGGGAAACCCGCAATACGGTTCGTCCGCCAAACCAAGCGCAACCAGGATCTTCTGGGTGATCACCAGGACGCCGTCTTTACGGAGGAGAGACTCCGGCAATTACTCCAAACGACCCGTGGTGTGAAAACCGCATTTGCCATCGGTCAGATCATCGAGCGCCTCCGGGCTCGCCGGCGCCGGACAAGAGCGATGCTTCCACGAGAATGGGCCAAACTCAAAAAGCGCGGCCGTGAGGTCTTTGCCCTCTGACGTTTCTCACGGACGTTCAACCATGTATGACGCAATGCACCCGAGGTAACAACCATGGCACTCGGTTCTACTGAAACCCAATACCCGGCCGCTTCTTCTCCGCCGGACCTCAATGATCCCAAGCTGTATTTGAATCGTGAACTCAGTTGGCTCCAATTCAACGCTCGCGTGCTCGAGGAAGCGGAAGATCAGCAGAACCCGCTGTTGGAGCGAGTCAAGTTTCTGTCGATTTTTTCGAGCAACCTTGATGAGTTTTTCATGATCCGTATCTCGGGGTTGCGAGAACAATTATCCGGTGGAGTGCTTGAGGGTCCCCCGGACGGCATGACCACCTCGGAACAATTAGCGGCCGTTCGGCAGGAGGTCCTTAGTCAACTGGCCCGGTTTTCCGACTGCTGGCAAAACGATATTCTGCCGAAGCTCAATGGCCGGGACATTGCGATCCTGCGCTACCATCAACTGAAACCGAAGCAACAACACTTGCTCCGCGGGTACTTTTCCAAAGAAATTTTTCCGGCTCTCACTCCACTGGCCTTCGACCCTTCCCATCCGTTCCCCCATATTTCCAACTTGAGTTTGAATCTGGCTGTGGTGGGAAAGGATCCCGAGCGAGGAGACTGTTTCGCCCGTGTGAAAATCCCCGACATTTTTCCTCGTCTCGTCCGCATCCCCAACGAAGACATGGTCGACGAGTCTGATCAATTAGGCTTGTCCGACTCGGCCGCCGACAACTTTGTCTGGATCGAAGACGTCGTCGCCGCCAATCTCGACCTTCTGTTTCCGGGGATCACCATTCTTGCCGCCTACCTCTTTCGGGTGACGCGCGACGCGGATTTCGAAATCGAAGAAGACGAGGCCGACGATTTGTTGGCGTCGATAGAAGAACAAGTGGACAACCGTCACTTCGGCTCGGTGATCCGGCTGGAAATCGATCAGGCGACGCCTGATCACATCCGGGACATCCTGATCAGGAATCTCTCTCTGGCTCCGTACCAGGTTTACACGCAGGATCTGCCGCTGGGTCTGTCCAGCCTCATGGAGCTCACCCGGATCGAGCGTCCGGATTTGAAATATCCGCCGTTCGTTCCGGAGATCCCGGAGGTCTTTAACAAGAAGGAAAACCTGTTCGCAATCATCCGGCGTGGTGACGTCGTGTTGTACCATCCCTACGACAGTTTCACACCGGTTGTCGATTTCGTGCGCGAGGCGGCAAGCGATCCCAACGTGCTGGCCATCAAACAGACCCTCTATCGCGTGGGAGCCAATTCCCCTATCGTCGAGGCGTTAATGGACGCGCGAGTGAACGGGAAACAGGTCGCAGTCCTGCTTGAACTCAAGGCGCGATTCGATGAAGAGAACAACATCGAATGGGCACGCAAACTGGAAGATGAGGGCATTCACGTGGTCTATGGGGTCTTCGGGCTGAAAACCCATGCCAAGATGTGTCTGGTCATCCGGCGCGACGAGGACAGCATCCGGCGATACGTCCACCTCGGCACGGGCAACTATAATCCGGTCACGAGCCGGATGTATACCGATCTCAGTTTCTTTACGTGCGACCCGGCCATGGGGGCGGACGTGGCCGACCTCTTCAACTCGTTAACCGGCTACTCTCGAAAAAATTCCTATGCCACACTGCTCGTGGCGCCTCAACTGATGCGGGAGCAAATTCTGGAGAGGATTGAGCGGGAGATTCAACGGCACAAGGACAAAGGAGACGGGTATCTGGCATTCAAGATGAACGCCCTCGTGGATACACAATGTATTCAAGCGCTCTATCGAGCGTCCCAGGCCGGTGTCAAGATCGACCTTCAGGTTCGAGGGGTCTGCGCGCTTCGTCCGGGGATTCCCGGAATCAGCGAAACCATCGCCGTGACCTCGGTGGTGGGACGATTCCTGGAACACGCACGGCTTTATTATTTCCGCAATGGCGGGCAGGAAGAACTGTTTCTCGGGAGCGCCGACCTCATGCCCCGTAACCTGGACCGGCGCGTGGAACTCTTGTTCCCGATCGAGTCCCCGCAACTTCGCAAGGTCCTCGTCGAAGACCTCCTGCAAGTGGCGCTTCACGATAACGTCAAGGTCCGCCAGTTGCTGTCGAACGGGGACTACACCCGTCTCCAGCTCGTGCCCGAGCATGCCCCCCTCGGCTCCCAGGACTGGTTCCTGGAAAATTGGAAAAGCCGCGGCACGGGCACCGTGTAGCCGTCGCGTCTCTTGCCGGTCTTTCTCAGCTCTCTTGCGGGGGAACTGTGTGGCGGATGATCTTTCCTTCGACCATGTACACCACGAGTTCCGCGACGTTCGTCGCGTGGTCGCCAAGCCGTTCGATGTACTTGGCAATAAATGAGAGCCGGATGGCCCGGCTGATCGTCTTGGGATTTTCCATCATGAAGGACAGGAGTTCCCGGAACAGTTGTTCCGTCAGGTTGTCGACGAAGTCATCGTCGTGAATGACTTTCCGGGCCAGCGCCGAATCCATTTTGACAAAGGCGTCCAACGATTCTTTCACCATGATGCGGGCGCGCTCGGCCATGTGAGGAATGTCGATATAGGGCTTCAACTGGGGCTCTTCGTTGAGTTCGATCGCCCGCTCGCAGATATTTTCCGCCAAGTCGCTCATCCGCTCCAATTCGGTGGAAATCTTCATGGCGGTGGTCACGAAGCGTAAATCTTTGGCGACCGGCTGATACCGGACCAGCGCGTCGAGCGCCATTTCGTCGATTTCCACGTCAAACGTGTTTACCTTATGATCGTTCTCGATGACCTGCCGCGCCAGGGCTTCATCGCGTTCCACCAACGCGATCAAGGCGTTCCTGATCTGGTCTTCGACCAGGGAACCCATCATGAGAATTTTGCCTTTGATCCGGTCAAAGTCTTCTTCGAAGTGACGTTCCATGCTTGCTCAATTCCTCTCCGGCCCCATCATCCGAAACGTCCGGTGACGTAATCTTCAGTTCGGCTGTCAGACGGATTGGTAAAGATGGTTTTGGTCTCGGCGTATTCGATCAATTCCCCCATGAGAAAAAAGCCGGTCAGGTCGGAGATGCGCGCGGCCTGCTGCATGTTATGCGTGACAATAACCACGGTGAGCTGCGCTTTCAAGGAATGCAACAATTCTTCGATCTTCGCGGTCGAGATGGGATCAAGCGCCGAACAGGGTTCGTCCATCAGGAGGACTTCGGGATTGACGGCCAACGCCCGCGCGATACACAAGCGCTGCTGTTGCCCGCCGGAAAGACCCAGCGCGCTCTGATGCAGGCGATCCTTGACCTCCTCCCAGAGGCCCGCGCCCTGGAGGCTTTCTTCGACGATACCGTCGAGCACGGAACGACGCCGGACACCCTGGAGTTGCGGCCCATACACCACGTTCTGGTAAATCGATTTGGGAAACGGATTCACTTTTTGGAAGACCATACCGACCCTGGTCCGCAAATCGGTCACGTCCACGGACGGGGCGTAAATGTCCTTGCCGTCCAGACAAATCCGGCCGGTGATGCGAGCCCCCTCGACCAAATCGTTCAGCCTGTTGAAACATCGTAACAACGTGGATTTCCCGCAACCCGACGGACCGATAAATGCCGTGACCTGATGAGCCGGGACGGTCAGGGCGACTCTGAACAGCGCCTGCTTCTCTCCGTAAAAGAAGTCGGTATTCTCAACCGTGATTTTGGGTTTGATGTCTTGAGAACGTTGGGTAGAGGCCATGGTCGTATTCGCCGTCTGTTGGGCAGCAGTGTGATGGGGTTGTAAGACTGCGTCAATACCTGCACTCATTTTTCCGTTGGACCTTACACCGCCGATGCCTTGAACTTTTTCTGCATGTAATTGCGGAGGGCCACGGCGCTGAGATTCAAACCAATGACCACCATCACCAGGATCAGGGTGGTGACGTAGACCATCGGTTTCGCTGCTTCCACGTTGGGCGACTGAAAGCCCACGTCGAAGATGTGGAAGCCCAGGTGCATGAATTTCCGTTCAAAGTGCAGAAACGGGAAATGGTGGTCCAAGGGCAGGGCCGGCGCCAATTTGACCACCCCTGTCAACATCAAGGGAGCCACCTCACCCGTGGCACGGGCCACTGCCAGGATCAACCCCGTCAAAATGCCCGGCAAGGCACTGGGCAGAATCACTCGCAGCATGCTTTCAAACTTGGTCGCACCCAACGCCAGGGACCCTTCCCGGTATTCCTGGGGCACGGCGGACAGCCCTTCCTCCGTGGAAACAATCACGACCGGCACCGTGAGCAGGGCCAAGGTGAACGACGCCCAAAGAATGCCGCCTGTGCCGAACGTCGGCGTGGGCAAGGCTTCCGGATAGAACAGGTTGTCAATGGTCCCGCCCACCGCGTAGACGAAGAATCCCAACCCGAAAACCCCGAACACAATCGACGGCACGCCGGCCAGGTTGTTGACGGCAATGCGGATCACGCGAACGATCAGCCCTTGCCGCGCGTACTCCCGCAGGTAAAACGCGGCCAGGACGCCGAACGGAACCACAGCCACGCTCATGATCAACACCATCATGACCGTGCCGAAGATCGCCGGGAAAATGCCCCCCTCGGTATTCGCTTCCCGTGGTTCCTCGCTCAGCACGGACCAGAAATTGATGAAGTATCTGAGAATCTTTTCGATGAGGCTCATATCATTGGGACGAAGCGCTTTCACAATTTGACCGACCGCAAGACGTTTCTCACTGCCGTTAGTCTCGACAAGCACCACGGAATACTCGTCGAGTTGACGGCTCAAGGCCCGAAGGGTCTCAACGTGCTTGTGGTAACGGCTTTCCAACTGCTTGGTCGCGGCCTGAAGCTCGGTAACTTCCGGGGTCTGACTTCGACCGTGTAATTCAAGTTCCCGGATCCTCAAACGGGTTCCTTCGATTTCATAGTTGATATCACCGATGACGTCTCGTTGTAGGTGTTCGATCTCCTCATGCAGGTCATTGGCCCGCCCGATCAGCGGCTGTAACGCCTGCCATCCTTCCTGATTGCCCGTGGCGACGATGTCTTCGCCGCGCGAGACCTCACGAATCCGGCCGTAAAAATTGCCCCATTCCCTCCGTTCAAACGCAACCGCGTCTTTCGGGGAGTCCGCCGACGCGATCCGGTCGGTATCCACCCACCTGAAGTCCAGGCCGTAGAGGTCACGATTCCCGACTTTCAGCCTGACCCGGGTTTTCCCTTTGGGAAACTCCGGCGTCTCCGAATAGGGGATGACCTCTTCGCTTTTCAGTTCTCCTAGCACACGCGTGCCGTCTGAAAGCGTCATTTCCACCAACGCATGCGGCCAGAAAAACCCGAGGCCGTTGATCATGATCAGGAGGAGGACGCCGCCGACCATGAGCAGCGAGGCGGCCACCGCGGTGCCGCAAAACCAGATGAACAACGCCCCCGAGTCGAGAAATTTCTTGATCCTGTCAGGCATGGATTCCCTTTAGAATTGACTGTAGCGCGCCCGAAGCCGCTGCCGAACAATTTCGGCCAGGGTGTTCACGATGGACGTAAACACGAACAGGAGGAGGCCGGCCAGGAACAGCAACCGATACAGTGTGCCTCCGTGCGGGGCCTCGGGCATTTCCACGGCAATGTTCGCCGATAAAGTTCGGAATCCGTTGAAGAGATTCATGTCCATCACCGGGGTGTTACCGGTCGCCATCAGCACGATCATGGTTTCTCCCACGACCCGCCCCAGGCCGATCATGAGAGCGGAAAACACTCCCGGGCTCGCAGAAATGATGACCAACTTCGTCAGGGTCTGCCACGGAGTGGCCCCCAAGGCCAAGGACCCGGCGATCAGGTGGGGCGGCACGTTGCTCAATGAATCCTCGCTGATACTGAAAATGGTGGGAATCACGGCCATACCCATGGCAAAGGCGATGACCAAGGCGTTCCGCTGGTCATACGCCAACCCGAACGAGGATTGTAACCATCCCTTATAGTCTGAATCGAAGAGCCAGGTTTCGATCTGGTGATTCAACTGGAGGCAGAACCACACCGTGCCCACAAGGACCAGCACGAACGCGACCAACTCCGTCACGTTCCCCGACTGGCCCTTAAGGCGTGAAGGCAGGAATTGCCAACCGATGCAGACCAACGCCACGGCCAAGGGAAGCAGGAGAAACATGGCCACCACGGCAGGAAAGATTTGTTCCAATAACGGCGCAAACCACAACCCGGCCAGGAACCCCAGGACAACCGTGGGGAACGCCGCCATTGTCTCTACGACCGGCTTGACCACGGCTCGAATGTTGGGACGCATGAACATCGCGGTATAGATCGCACCCAGCACGGCAAGCGGTGTCGCCAGTAACATCGCGTAGATCGTCCCTTTCACCGTGCCGAACATGATCGGCCAGAGGCCGAATTTCGGCTCGAACGCGTCGGATCCGCCTGTCGATTGCCAGATATGGTGAGGCTCTTCGTACCCTTCATAGAGTACGGGAAAGAACAAAGACGAGAACGTGGATTCGGGATGCTCGTTCTCTATGTCATAGGCGATCAGCCGTCCCGAGTCATCAAGCACCACAGCGCCGTCGGTTTTCGGTGCAAACATCGCCGCCCGGATGGCGGCACCGTTCCCCGGGATTTGGATAAGCGTCTGGCCGGAGGTCGAATGGTGAACGGCAACCCCGCCGGAGGCGCCGGTCGTGAGAAAGCCTTTATCCCGAAGGGAAGGGGAAATGGCAGTCACGGCCCCATCATGCGAGGCGAAGTCACGAATTTTTTGAAGACGCGGATCGCCTCCGACGTCAGGATCGATCACGGGCATCCAGACGCTGACCGTCCCTCTTTCCGTGCCGACCACGATGGACCGATCCCCGATCAGATAGGACAGGGCGGTGATGGCTGTCCCCGCGGAATACATTCCCATCAATCTGGGGTTCCGGATATCCTGAATATCCCAATACAACAACCTGCCGTCTTTCGTGCCACCCAACAGGGTTTCTCCCAAGTCGTCCAACAGCAGCACCGAAAGCGCCGCCACGCCTTCATCAATGACCTCGACCTGGAGAAGTTCCGTTTCCGTTTCGAGCGCAAACAGCCCGCCTGCTTCCGATTCCTGCATCTTCGTGAGAAATAATCGTCCCGACCCGGTCAAGGCCGCGGCGATGGGTCCGCTGTCCGTCTCCCGGTAGGCCAGTCGCGCAATGTGGGCATCCTTCGACTTCGCTCCACTATGCCTGTCCTGAGCGTAGTCGAAGGGCTCAGGACCGACAGGCGTCGGCACGGCCTCAAACGGCTCGCCCGAAGACACCACCGGTTCGACGTTTCGAACGTCATCGTCGAACGTGACTCGAAACGACACATAAAAGGGAATGACCCGGCCGGTCTTCGTCCCTAAACCATAGGTATGGGTTTTACCCGGAGATCGGGCCAGAGCGGCAATTTCCCCGTCTTCGAAATCCGGCATCCTTCGACTTCGCTCCGCTCCGCTCAGGACCGACGGGTCGAGAGGTACAGGAGTCCCCGCAGGCAACGCATAGAACGCAATGTCACTCTTTCGGAGCACGTACCCCACTTCCATATATTCATCGATCCCCACGGCAATGGTTTCCGGCTCGGCTGCATCGACCGGGGCAACGTGTACGGAAGCGGATTCAGTCCATGAAGCGGCGTCAAACAAGGGAGCCACTTCGATGAACAAGTAGGCAAAAATTCCAAAGATGCTGACAATGGTCGCCCAGCCTCCAAAGGTGATCACGACGCGCGCGCTCGAATCCACCCAACGCCGCCACGCCCGTGAGGACACCCGCGATACCGGCGCGGGCGGAGACGCCGTTTCAATCTGATTCGCTGAGAGGTCAGCCTGGTTCATGACTTATTGCATGTCGCCCAATATTTTGGTGATGACAGTCTGCGGCAAGGGGAAATAGCCGTCCTTGATCACGATTTTCTGCCCCGCCTTGCTGTAGACGTATTTCAGGAATTCTTCGACCAACGGAGGCAACGGTTTTCCCGGAGCCTTATTTACGTACAGGTAGAGAAAACGGGCCAACGGGTACTTGCCGGCCGAGGAATTGGCAAAGGTCGGGTCAAAGCACCCTGCGCCGCTCTTGGCCGACAACGGAATCGCGCGGACACCCGAAGTCCGATATCCGATGCCGCTGTACCCGAGACCACCGCGATCTTCCGTCACGCCCTGCACCACGGAAGCCGAGCCCGGTTGCTCCTTGACTTCATCCTTATAGTCGCCTTTCTTCAACACCTTTTTCTTAAAATACCCATAGGTCCCCGAGGCTGAATTCCGACCGTACAGGCTGACCCTCGTGCGTTTCCAGTTGCCGTCGAGCCCGGCCTTCCCCCACGCGTCAATGTCCACGGCATGCCCGCGGCGCCGGGTTTTTGAAAAGGCGGCATCCACTTCTTCCATGCTCATGCATTTCACGGGATTGTCTTTGTTGACGTACACGGCCAACGCGTCGACGGCAACCGGAACACTGGTGGCTTTATAACCGAATTTCGCCTCGAACTTGTCCATCTCCTTCGCTTTCATCTGCCTGGACATCGGACCTACCTGAGCCGTCCCTTCAATCAGAGCCGGGGGTGCCGTGCTGGAGCCTTTCCCCTCGATTTGAATTTTCACGTTGGGATATTCTCTTCTGAACCCTTCGGCCCACAGGGTCATGAGATTGTTGAGGGTGTCGGACCCGATGCTGTTCAAGTTCCCGGACACCCCGCTCACTTGCCTGTAGTCCTTCCAAGCGGGGTCCACCATCGACTCGGATGCCGCCCAACTTTGGTTTGAACTGCCAATGCTGATCGCCAGGAAAAAGGAACACAGGAATACGATTCTGTTACCGCAAAACCGGCTTGTCACGTTTGCGAATGCGAACCGTCTCATAATGTCGCAACCCTCCTTCTGAAAGAAGAATCTGATGCGCCGTTCCCTGGCAGTTACCTAGTCTAAAGGCTGAATGTTTCCCGGACGTAAAAAGCAGGTTACGAACGTGTTAAGCAACATGGGCTGCCCGGATGCAATCTCCTGTTCCGGCTTCGCCGGTCTGCCGGACGGAACGGCCAAGTTCACTGACAATCGACCTCTGCACTATACGGGGAGCGAATTGCAGCTACGTATGAGAAGAGTTACACGTCTGTTAATTCTTCAGACCCTCTCCCTCGGCCTGGGAGAGGGCTGGGGTGAGGAGAAGCGCCTAACTTGCAGGTTGGAGTTGCGCGGCCGGGAGCAGAAATTCGATCGTGGTGCCTTTGCCGTATTCACTCTCGATGTGCAGCGTGCCGCCGTGCAATTGCACGAGATGTTTCACGATGGCGAGACCCAGGCCGGTGCCGCCTTCCTCGCGGGAACGCGCTTTATCGACTCTGTAAAATCGTTCCGTCACGCGAGGCAAATCGTTTGGCGGAATGCCCTGCCCCGTATCCCGGACCGTGACACGGATTTGGTGCGTGTCCGTTTTCGCCGCCAGAAAACTCACCGTTCCCCCTTGCGGCGTATACTTCAAGGCATTATCGACCAGATTCACCAGAATCTGTGAGAGCCTGTCCCGGTCGGCCTGCACTGCCAAATCGGGGGGGACCCGGTTCACAAGCTTCACGTTTTTTTTCGCGGCATCCTTCTCGAACATCGCCGAGACGTCCTGCACGAAAGTCCCAAGACCGATGGGGGCGGGATCCAGAACCACTTTCCCCGTCTCAATATCGGACAGGTTGAGCAGATCGTTGATCAAGCGCCCCATGCGTTCCGCGTGGCTGTTCGCGATCTCCAGAAATCGACGGTGCGTGTCCGATTCCAACCTGGTTTCATCAAGCACGGTCTCCAGGTAGCCTTTGATGGCGGTCAACGGCGTGCGTAACTCATGGGACACGTTGGCCACGAATTCCGCGCGGACTTTTTCCAGCCGCCGGAGTTCGGTAATGTCGTGCAGGACGAGTAAAAATCCCCGGCGCTCCAAGGTAAAAGGCATGGGCATGGCATTCACCTCGATGATTCTCAGAGAGGGGAAATGACTCTCGATTTCCCGCTTGCACGGCTCCGCGGTGTCGAGGGCCTGACACATCTCCACCCACTCGGCCAATCCCTTGTCCCTGACGACCTCCAATAAGGTGCGCCGCTCTCCCTGATCATGTGCAACACCGAGAATCCTCTGCGCAGCCGGATTCATGAGCATCACGTACCCTTGCCCATCCAGGGCAATGACGCCTTCCGTCATATGTTCCAGGATCGCGGTGCCCTTGGCCCGTTCGGACTCCAGGCCTTCCACCCTGGCCAGCGGGTAAGCCGTGATGTAATCCAAAGCCTTTCTCAAGCCTCTTAATTCATCTTCATCGCTTGTTTTCTCCTGCTCACACCAACCCTGCAACAGCCGCTCGACCCGGGTGTCGATTTCATGGACCGGCATCAGAAGCCGGCGACCTAACCACATGCCCAAAGGAAACCCCAACCCGGCAACCACCAGGACAGCAGCCCCGAGCATGACGCCTGCAGCCCCGGCAGAGGTCAACAGCCACATGACCCCCATACCGATCAACGTCATGGAACCGAGGCATACGCCCATGCGGAAAATCAACCGGACCTTCAACGTCGGCATCCCCTTTTCTACCCTTCTTCCTCGAAGCGGTAGCCCACGCCCTTGACCGTCACGATCCGATGACTTTCATCCTTGAGTTTTTCCCGAAGACGCCTGATGTGCACGTCCACCGTCCGCGATTCGATCTCCACGGCATTGGCATACCCCCAAACCATTTCCAATATTTGCTCCCGGTTCAACACCCGGCCGTTGGCTTGGATCAGCGCCCGGAGCAGATCGAATTCCTTGACCGTGAGGTCGATCAGACTGCCTGCAACCCGAACCTGATGCTTCGCTTCGTCAATTTCCAGCGTCCCGACTCGCCGGACGCCGCCCGTTTGCGGTTCGCGCCCCCGCCGCAAAATCGCCTTGATCCGCGCCACCAATTCCCTGGGAGAAAATGGCTTGACAAGGTAATCGTCCGCGCCCATCTCCAGGCCAACCACGCGATCGACTTCTTCCGCCTTGGCCGTCAACATGATGATGGCTATGTTGGTGAGAGCCGGATCACGACGAAGTAACCGGCAAATTTCCAACCCGTCGATCCCGGGCAGCATAAGATCGAGTACGATCAAGTCCGGGCGTTCGGCCCGTGCGAGTTGCAGCGCCGTTTCTCCTTCAGACGCCTCGATACAGGACAGTCCTTCCTTTTCCAGGTGGTGGCGAACGAGATCGACGATCGCCTGTTCATCATCCACGATTAAGGCTTTCAGCGACATGGGTGCCCCGAATCTGTCATCCCGAGCCAAAGGCGAAGAATCTGCTTTTCCCTTTCTGTCATCCCCGACATCTTTAATCGGGGATCCAGGGTCTTTGCTTTTCCTTCCGTCCGCAAGGATAACGACACTGGATTCCCGCTAAAAACTTGCGGGAATGACAGAAGGAGGTGCCGGATACGACAATGTAGCACAAAGGCGCAAAACAGACTACGCTCGCGTACGGAACCGCTTCTTTATGATTGAACACAATTTCCACTTAAGGATATTCTTTTAACGGCATGTTCAACAGGATCCCATCCATACGTCCCGAAACTCCGTTCACCTCAATCCGAGAAATAGTAAAGGCGGTGATCATCCTGAAACGGCTGTGTGCGTTCCTGCTGATTGTCCTCGTAGCGGCTTGTACGGGCCCTGCGTCTGACGCGTTCCGTTTCGGTCTGGCAGGCGCGCCCGCGAACCTTGATCCGCGCTTTGCCACGGATGCGACGTCGGCCCGTATCAACCGCCTCCTCTATGACCGGTTGGTGGATTTCAACGACACCTTTGAACCCGTGCCTGCCCTGGCCGATTGGGAACAACTTTCGCCCACCCATTATCGCTTCCATCTCAAAACGAACGAACATCCGTTCCATGACGGCACCATGCTGACCGCCCACGACGTCAAAGCCACCTATGACTTTATCCTGAATGCGGACAACGCCTCCCCGCATCGCGCCTCGTTGACAGTCATCAACCGTATCGCCGTTCCTAACGAAACGAGTCTCGATTTTTTTCTGCACTATCCGGAACCACTGTTCCCGGGTTATCTCGTCATCGGCATCGTTCCTGCGCACCTGATCGCCGCGAACCATCCGCTTCACGAGCGCCCGATTGGAAGCGGACCATTTTCCTTCCTGGCACGTCCGGATGAGACCCGACTCCACCTCCTTAGGATTCGGGATCAACGACGCTTTGAATTCATCACGGTCCCGGACCCTACGGTGCGGGCATTGAAATTGATGGCCGGAGAAATCGACATGCTCCAAAATGATCTCCCTCCGGAACTCATCGGCTACTTGGAAAACGACTCGAGACTGAAAGTCCTACGAACATCCGGCACGAATTTTTCGTACCTCGGATTCAGCTTCGATGACGCCGTGACCCGGCAGGCATACGTACGACGGGCCATTGCCCACGCCATCAATCGCCGGGAGATCATCCAATACGTCCTGGACGGCGCGGCCAGACCGGCTCAGTCGTTATTGCCGCCCGAGCATTGGGCCGGCGCGCAAGACCTCGACCCGATCACCTACGATCCTGAAAAAGCGCGAACGTTGTTACACCAAGCCGGATACTCGCGCGACGATCCGGTCCGGATCGTCTACAAAACGTCGAGCGATCCCTTTCGAATCCGTCTCGCCACCATTCTTCAACATCAACTGAAAAGCGTCGGGATTGACGTGGACCTGCGCAGTTACGACTGGGGCACGTTTTACGGAGACATCAAAGCCGGCAGATTCCAGATGTACAGCCTGGCATGGGTGGGCATCCATACCCCCGATATCTTCGATTACGTGTTCCACAGCCGATCGATACCCCCAAACGGTGCGAACCGCGGCCGGTTCCGCAGTACGCAGGCCGATGCGTTCATCGATCGGGCGCGGGCGGCTCCTAATCTCGAAACCAAACAAGAATCGTACCTGCAACTCCAGCATCACCTGGCCGACGCACTGCCATACGTGCCCTTGTGGTACGAAGACCATATTTTTATCGCACGCCGGGAGATCGAAGGCTTCACCATGGCCCGGGACGGCAATTACGACGGCCTGACACATGTGCGCCGTTCACCCCCTGACGCGTTGTAACCGATCGTGTTCATCCGGTTTCTCATATCACGAGTTCTGACTGCATTGGCCGTGGTGTTCGGTGTCGTGTGTCTTGTCTTCTTTTTGCTCCACCTGGTACCCGGTGACCCCGTGGAAGTGATGCTGGGCGAATCCGCACGCCCCGCGGACAGAGCCGCCCTGCAACAAGCCCTGGGACTCGACCTGCCGCTGCACGTGCAGTTCGGCCACTACCTGGCCAACTTGTCTCAATTCGACCTGGGGACTTCCTTCTACTCGAAACGCCCGATCCGCGACCTGCTGCTCGAACGACTCCCGGCCACTGTTGAACTCGGGATGGCGGCACTCCTGGTGGCCCTGCTGTTGGCCATACCTCTGGGAATTCTGGCCGCGGTGAAAAAAGAGACCGCGTGGGACATCGGTGCGACCGGGGTTGCCCTGTTCGGCGTCTCCATTCCCAATTTCTGGATGGGGCCCATGCTGATTCTGGTCGGGGCGTTGTGGCTTGGGTGGTTCCCCGTGAGCGGACGGGAAGGCATCGCCTCGCTGGTCCTGCCGGCTCTGACTTTGGGCACGGCACTGGCGGCCATTCTCTCGCGCATGATCCGTAGCGCCCTGCTGGAGGTCCTGAATGAAGATTTCATGCGCACCGCGCGCGGCAAAGGCCTTGCCGAGCGGACCGTCATTCTTCGACACGGCTTGCGGAACGCGCTGCTCCCCGTAATCACGTTGGTGGGGTTGCAACTCGGGGCGTTACTGAGCGGGGCCGTGATTACGGAAACCGTGTTTTCCTGGCCGGGCATCGGGTCCTTGGTCGTGGAAGCCATTCACCGCCGCGACTATCCCGTGGTGCAGGCCACCGTGCTGTGCATCAGCGTGTCCTACGTCGCGCTGAACGTGCTCACGGATCTCGCGTATGCCCGGATCGATCCCCGCGTCCGGCTCGGGAGCCGGCCATGATCCGCCTCTGGATACCTCTCGGCGTCATTCTGCTCTGGGCCCTTGTCGCGCTCCTCGCGCCCGTGCTTCCCCTGTCTCCGAACGCCATAGATCTGCCGCATATCCTCAAGCCGGGCAGCCTGCATGAAGGCCTGGGGTACGATGACCTGGGCCGGCCGGTGTTCGACCGCTTGCTGGTGGGCGCCCACACGTCGTTCCTCGTGGCCTTTGCCGTCGTGAGCCTGTCGCTGATCATCGGAAGCCTGCTGGGCACCATCGGGGCGTACGCCGGAGGATGGATCGATATGGTCCTTGTTCGCGTTATCGACGTCTTTCTCGCCTTCCCGGGAATCCTGCTGGCCATTGCGCTGGCCGGCGTGATGGGACCGGGCATCGAGAACGTGGTCATCGCCCTGTCGGTCGTGAGTTGGGTGGGGTACGCCCGCTTGGCCCGTGCACAAGTTCTCTCGGTGAAAGAACGCGATCACATCCGCGCCGCCGTGGCGATCGGCATCCCCCCGCCACAGATCATCGCCCGTCATTTGCTCCCGCTCATCAGCGCTCCGTTGATCGTCGAAGCCAGTTTCGGCATGGCCAGCGTGGTCATCGGTGAAGCCGGGCTCTCGTATCTGGGATTGGGCGTGCAACCGCCCGCCGCGTCCTGGGGCAGCATGATCCGTGACGGCACACGGTACATGCTGGTTGCTCCGCATATGGTCGTCGCTCCGGGCTTGGCGCTCATGGGCGTGGTCCTCTCCATGAACCTCCTCGGAGACCGGTTACGCGATTGGCTGGACGTGAAGAATCGGTCCGTCAAGGAAACGCCGTGAAACAACGCATCATCGGTTTCCACCAGGACGAACACGGTGATTGGGTCGCGGATCTCGAATGCGGCCACGGGCAACACGTCCGGCATGACCCGCCCTGGAGCCAACGACCTTGGGTCGTGACTCAAGAGGGGAGAACACAGAAGCTGGGAGAAACACTTCTCTGCAAGAAGTGCAATGAAGAATTGCCGTGAATCAGTTCTGGCCCGCCTCGGACGGTCCGTCAACCGGCGGCGGATGAGCGGGATCCCAATACTGTAAGCGGTCGATCAGGGGTTGGGCGTCCGGGCTGGTGGATTGCGTGGGCTCACTGGGACCATGGTCCCAAGTCAGTGTGGTATAGCCGTGATCATGCAGGGTGTTGCGGATGACTGCGACGAGTGCGTCCAGGGTTACTTCGTCCCCCGCTCGCAGGTCCAAGACGCGTTGGGCGTTCCCGGCGGGCGGGGGCGTGTCGTGCAGCAACGCCCAACAGCGATCGAAGACCGTTCGGCGAACATCTTCCGGCACATTCAGGCTCGGGATGTCGGCGGTACACAGAGCCGCCACCATGAGCACGAATTGCAGGTCCGGCAACCCGGGATTGTCAACGTCGAGTGTCTGCATGGCGAGGGCGTATCTTATTGAGACCGGGACACGTTTTTCAATCGCTCCGTTTACGACCTGGCAAAAAATCCTCTGGGCTGACGATGTCCGTCGTCGGTCACGCGATAAGGGCTGCTCAACCAGTACGCCGCGCCGACAAGCAACGCTCCGCCCACGACGTTGCCCAGTCCCACGAAGACCTGATTCCACATGAACCCGTTCCACGTAATCGCCTCGCCATGCGGCAGGAACAGCGCGATCCCCAACGCCGACTGATTCGCAATACTGTGCTCGAATCCACTTCCCACGAACGCGAACACGCCCCAGAAGAGCACCATGATTTTCGCGGTTTCATTCGTGGTCCGGGCCGCCATCCACACGGCCAGGCAGACGAGCATGTTACAGAGAACGCCCCGGCTGAAGAGTTCCCAGGCAGGGACGGCCATTTTCACTTCAGCAAGCTTCAAGAACAGATCCGCCTGGGGAGCCTTCGCCACCACGCCGGACTGCGCGACCAGCCAGGCAACGGCCAGCGATCCGGCAAGGTTGCCGATGAAGGACCAGACGAGAATCCAACCCACGTATTTCCAGGCGATCGCCCGGGAAAGCGCGCCGATCGTGCAAACCATCGTGTTGCCCGTAAACAGTTCCGATCCGGCGAAAATCACCAACGTCAGGCCGACGCCGAATGACACGCCCATAACCAGGTTGAGGGCAGCGGACCCTTGAGCGTAGAAGGGCGCTCCCACGCTGAAAATCAAACAGACGCCGAATCCCAAATAAATGCCTGCCAGGGCCGATAGAATGAAATAGCCACCGGGCGAGTGGAGTATATAGTCCACTTTTTTCCGTGAAACGTCCGACATGTGCTTGAGATCTTCTTGATACATGGCTCGCACCTCTTCTCTTTATGGAAGTTAGACGCAAATGTTCGTCGGAACCATTGTGACTCAGACTGCGTGAAGGGCATGGATTGGGGCGCTACGGCGCGCCATGGACACCATGCGCGAAGAATTCTTCCATAGCTATAGTATAGAGCGATACGGCCAAAAGAAACACGCGAATTTTTCCAACCCCTCCGGCTCGGGTAGACAACGACAAAAGTCCTGGATCCCCGATCAAGCCGGGGATGACGGAAGGAGGGCATTGGTTGTGTCAGGCAGTGACTCCACCCATAATAGGGTAACGGGACAAACGGCGTCATCACCTTCGCCATCAGCGTTTACGCACGTGACAATTTCTTACAGCCAGACGTTCCTCGACCATCAAGGGGCCATAGGAGGGTTGTGAATGATGAATGCATCGTCCGAACCGGGGAATACGTTTCCTTTGACCATCGGGCAACGCCTGCTCGCCATGGTGGTCATCTTCATCCTGGCGTTGGGTGCCATCCTGGCCTTTACCCATAGCGCGGTGGGAACGCACGAGCTTGACATGGTGGTGATGGACGTGGCGGGGCGCCAACGCATGATGATTCAACGCCACCTCAGTCAACTGCTGTTGGCATCCCATGGGATTCAAACGGATTTCCAGCCCATGGAGCAGGCATTGTTGCACTCCGTCGATGCCTTGCAAAACGGAGGAGAAGTGATCGTGAACCTGTACACCGACGAACGGCGCTCCATCCCCGCAGCCCCGACCGTCCGGATACGGGAACTTCTGGAGCAACAACGCTCCCTGCTCGAACGGTTTTTTTCCCAAACCGAAACCCTGCTGGGGGAAGACCCTGCTCACTTTACCTCGTCGGAATCGTTTTCCCTGCTCAATCAACTCCACTATGACCTTCAACGCAACGCCGACACCGTGTTCAAACTATTCAGCGCCCGTTCCCGTCAAAACGTCGTGGATCTCATGAAAAGCGAACCGTTTATCGGATTGCTGGTCATTTTCCTGAGCATCGTCCTGGCCCGACAGGTTGTGTCCACCAGCCGCAGACTCGAACGGGAAATCGAGCAACGCAAAAAAGCCGAGGAAGAGCGTGCCTTGCGCGACCGCTCGATCAATTCGGCCACCAACGGCATTCTCATTGCCGACGCCCGTCAGCCGGACATGCCCACGGTCTATTGCAACGCCGCGTTTGAAAAAATCACGGGCTACGCCGCGGAGGAAGTGCTCGGTCAAAATTGCCGGTTCCTCCAGGGGACGGACCATCAGCAACCCGGCCTCGACGCCATTCGCCAGGCGGTCCGGCAGGGCACCGAGGCCAAAGCGGAACTCCGCAATTATCGCAAGGACGGCAGCCCGTTTTGGAACGAACTTTACATCGCGCCGGTGAAGGATCAACAGGGAAAGCTGACGCATTTTATCGGGATTCAAACGGACATTACGCAGCGCAAACACCAGGAAACCGAATTGGCGAACAAGACGCGGGAATTGGCCCAATCCAACGCCGAGCTTCAGCAGTTTGCCTACGTGGCGTCCCACGACCTGCAGGAACCGCTCCGCATGGTCTCGAGCTATACCCAGTTATTGGGGAAACGCTACCGGGGCAAGCTGGATCAGGACGCCGATGAATTCATCGGTTACGCCGTGGATGGCGCCACCCGTATGCAACGCCTCATTCGCGACCTGCTGGAATACTCGCGGGTCGGGGCGGAGCGTCAGTCCTTTGAAGAAACCGACTGTGAACTTGTGTTTCAACAGGCCATGCAGAATCTCTCCGCATCGGTCCTGGAACGTCACGCCGAAGTGACTCATGATCCGCTCCCCATTGTCCGGGCCAGCCCGACGCACCTGACCCAAATCTTCCAAAACCTGATCGGCAACGCGCTGAAGTTCCAAGGCGACGCCCCGCCAAAAATTCACGTGGGGGTCAAGGCGCTCCCGGATGGATGGGAATTCTCCGTCCGCGACAACGGGGTCGGGATGCCGGGCGATCAACTCGAACGCATCTTCGCGATCTTTCAACGCCTGCATGGTCAAAGCGAATACCCTGGCACGGGGATCGGCCTGGCCATCTGTAAGAGAATCGTGGGAAAATACGGCGGGCACATCTGGGTGGCATCCGAACCCGGTCAAGGCTCGACCTTCTATTTCACCCTGACGACCGCTCAAGAGGTCGTGAAGTCCATACCGTCAAAGGCCGATTCCTCGGAATCCGCTATGCTTTCTTGAAGGACCGGACCCTTCGACAAGCTCAGGGCAGGCACATGAACACGACGACCATTCTCCTGGTGGAAGACAATCCCGGCGATGCCCGCTTGATCCGGGAACTCTTTCGCGACATACAAGGGCGTACCTTCACCATCATCACCGCCGAATCCTTCCGGAAGGCGTATGAGTGTTTGCAAGCCAACCGCGTGGACCTCGCTCTGGTCGACCTTTCCTTGCCCGACAGTCACGGGTTGGAAACGTTTCGTAAACTCGCGGAAGGCTATCCCTCACTCCCGCAAGTCCTCCTGACCGGCCTGAACGACCGGGAAACGGCCATCCAGGCCGTTCGAGAAGGCGCGCAGGATTATCTGCTCAAAGGCGAGGTGGACGGGCACGTCCTTCTTCGAGCCATTGACTACGCCGTCGAGAGGAAACGGATCCAGGCCGAATTGGAAACCGCGAATTCCCGGCTCCGGAAAAGCGCGGAAGATCTCCATTCCATCCTGAATCAACTGCACATCGGGACGATTTTGATCGACCCCAAAGGCCGGATTCTGCATATGAGCGTGTCCGCTCTTCGATTATTGGGGAAAAACGAACCCATTCCTGAAGACCAACCCTGGCAGAAAGCCGTTGGGTTCCCCGACCATGACGTCCATGGTCTGGAACAGCTTATGCAGCAGCACGAACGGGAAAAATTTATCGTCCATTTCAAGCCGCCGGGCCACGCCGCTCGTTCGTTGGAGATCGACATCCACGATGACCCGCGTGACGCTCGGTCGAAAATGTTCTTTCTCTATGACGTCACGGAGATTAACACCCTCCGCAAACAACTGGAGGACAAGTCCTCATTTCACGATCTCATCGGAAAGTGCCAACCCATGCAGGACGTGTACCGGCAGATTCGCAACCTCGCCCAGGTCGAGTCGACGGTCATCATCGAAGGTGAAACCGGAACAGGAAAAGAACTCGTGGCCCGGGCCCTGCACAATTCCAGCCCGCGAAAGGACAAGCCCTTCCTGGCGGTAAATTGTGCCGGCCTCACGGAATCCCTGCTGGGCAGTCAATTGTTCGGCCACAAGAAAGGCGCGTTTACCGGAGCCAACAGCGACCACCGTGGATTTTTTGAATCCGCTCAAGGAGGGACGATTTTCCTGGACGAAATCGGCGATATGCCGGCGCCCGTCCAAACGAGTCTGCTCAGGGTGCTCCAGGAAAAAGAAATTACCCGGCTGGGTGAATCCCAACCGAGAAAAGTGGACGTCCGCATTATCTGCGCCACGCATCACGACTTACAGGAACAGGTAGACCAACGTACCTTCCGGGCTGACCTGCTGTACCGCATTCGAGTGGGACGCATTCACTTGCCTCCGCTCCGTGAACGCCAGGAGGATCTTCCCTTGTTGATTTGGGCGTTCGTCGGCCAATGCCGCCAGGCGATGGAGAAACTGTTTGTACAAGATATCAGCGCCGATGCCGTGGGTCACCTGACCCGGTATCCATGGCCGGGGAACATTCGCGAATTGAAAAGTGTGATTGAATATGCCGTGCTCCAATGCGAAGGGGACACCATCCAACCCCGGCATTTTCCTCCGGAATTGCTCGAATCAGCCGAACCCGTGAGTCCCGTCTCAAAACCGACCACGTCCGTCAAGGACCGGGAACGTCTCTTGGACGCCCTGCAAAAGGCCAACGGGAATCGAGCCAAAGCCGCTCAACTGCTCGGCATCAGTCGCGCCACGTTCTATCGCTGGTTGGATGATTTGGATATTTCCAAACGCGACCTTTCATGAACCGGCTCTCTTATCGGCTTCTCCATAAGACATCCCTGAGACACTACAATAAGACAGCCAACGAACGTTCTACGAACGCTATACACGCATAACTTGTTGAATCTGCAAGACTGATCGCTTCCACCTGCCCTTTGGCACAACCTTTGAATATCCCTGAAGAATCAGGGAACGAAAACACCGAAGTCACCCCCTGTGGATCCTCAATGAAGAAATCTCCCGTTATCCTGATCGTCGAAGACAATCCGGGTGACGTTCGCCTGATCAAGGAAGCACTCAATACGTCCTTCATCGAGCCCACCCTGCATTTTGTCCGTGATGGACTTGAGGCCACACGGTTTTTGGAAACGAGGATGCAGGACGGCTTCCCCCACCTGATGGTCCTTGATTTGAATCTCCCCCAAAAAAGTGGTTTTGAAGTATTACAGTTCGTGAAACGCCATGAGATGCTGAAACGGATGCCGGTGATCGTCCTCAGCTCTTCGCAAAATCCGGAAGACGTCGCCAAGGCGTATGACCTTCACGCCAACTGTTACCTGACCAAACCGGCCAACTTCGAAGCTTTTATCGCCGTGGTCCAAGCACTGGAATATTTTTGGATCCGGATCGCGAACCTGCCTTAGCCCGATTAGATCCACGATCAGGTAGGAAACAATGATCGTTGTGCCCTACGGGGCGCCCCCTCTAACTCCAGCCCGTTCCTCCTAAAGTGTCTCACATATAATAAATGAGACACTTTATTGTCTCATCGACAAACAGGCCGGCTGATTATCTTGGCAACAATTTATCTAACTCTATGAAATAGCGATGAAAATTCTCATCGAAAAAATTGGCACGCAATTTGATAGACAGTGAGAGAGACAGAAAAAACTCAGCAAAGGGTCTCTGGAAGAAAACAACAACTGGAATACTCACTGTTTAACCAAGAAGAGGTGCAGATATGGCGACCTCAAAAAACATCCAAAGCCGGGGGTTGGTCACAGCGCAAGACATGCACACGTGCAAGAGGTGCGGCGGGCTGATGCTCAGGGAAGGCCTGTTCGATCTGTTCGACGATACCGGGCAAATGCGCCGATGGGCACGGCGGTGCGTGCAATGCGGAGATATCGTGGATTCGCTTATCCTCAAGCACCGGATGGGAGCGGAGCTTCCGGCTCTCAAACTCTTGAGTCGCAGACGGTGGACGGGCGTCGAAGCGTTGGTCAGGAAGCCACTGCACGGGTGACCGTCAATTTGGATAAACCACAACACCTTCAACAAAAAGGAGATCGAGCATGCACAAGCGTATTTTTTCACCAACCACGGGATTGTTCATGGCGTTGACCTTGATTTTCAGTCCTTGGGCTGCGGCCCTGGCCGCAAACACCACGGACATGGTCCTGATCCCAAAAGGTGAGTTCACCATGGGCAGCAAGGATCACAGTGATGAAATGCTCCACCAGGTCGTGCTGGACGGGTATTACATCGACAAATATGAGGTGTCGAACGGTAACTATCGGGAGTTCATGAAAGCCACCGACCATCCGGCACCGGCCTACTGGGACGACCCACGCCTGAACAAACCCGACCAACCCGTCGTCGGCGTGAACTGGTTCGATGCCAATGCCTACTGTGAATGGACCGGCAAACGGCTGCCTACGGAAGCAGAGTGGGAACACGCGGCCAAGGGGCCGGATGGGACCCATTTCCCCTGGGGACACACCATCGACGCCACCAAAGCGAACTATGGTCAAAACGTGGGGAAGACCATGCCCGTAGACTCCTACCCTGACGGCGTGAGTGGGTTTGGCGTGTACAACATGGCCGGAAACGTCTTTGAATGGGTGAGTGATTGGTATGATCCGAACTATTTCCGGATGAGCGAGGCTTACAATCCCCAAGGGCCGGACGACGGCTACGACTTTGCCAACCAGGGTCCGGTCAAGGTCCTGAAAGGCGGCTCCTGGCTGGCGCCTCAAACGTCCCTGCACACCAGCCATCGCTTCTGGAATCAGCCGGAGAATAACTCCTACGGGGTGGGACTTGGGTTCCGGTGCGCCCTGTCGGCAGGCACCCACGCCGGAGACGTGGTGAAATACGATTTCATGCACGCCCTCATCAGCATGGGCAAGGAGCAATGGAATGATGCGTTGGAATCGATCGACCAGGCTATCAAAGGCGATCCCAACAACGTGGAATACAAACAAACGCGTGACATCATCATGAAACAAATCAAGATGTAACGTGACTTGGCTGGTGGGGAGAATACCCCCACCAGCCAGAAACGGGAGGAATCCGATGAACGCATTCGAAGCAATCCCAAAACACTTCTTGAAAACCATGGGGCCGGTATGGCTGGCCATCGCGTTGAGCCTTGGGGGTCCCCTGATTTGACCATCCATGCGCGGGATCTCTCATCCGTGCCAAAGGACATGGCGTATATTTTTCATGGCCTTGCCGATATGGGCATCGATAGAGAGTCTCCCGGCGTCGACCCGGGAACACGAGAGTCGCTGTATACACAAAGAATGTCGATGCCTTGGTCATGGAAGGCTTTTCATGATGAGGGGCCTGCCCCTACGCCAACGGGAGGAATCCGATGAACGCAATCAAGACTTCGAAAAACCCCAAGAAATCATTGGACCGCATCGGGATGGTGTGGCTGGCATTCGTGTTGGGCGTCGGGAGTCTCCTGTTTTCGACCATCCATGCACAGGATCTTTCTGCGGTCCCGGAGGACATGACGTATATTCCATCCGACCTTACCGTCATCGGCATCGACAAGAAGTGGACCAGTGGCGTATCGGAAATAGAGGAGACGCCATACCAACGGAGAATGACGATGCCCTGGTCCAGAGAGGCTTTTCATGACGAGGGGCCTTCTCATTGGGTGGCTTTGAGTGCTTATTTCATCGATACCTATGAGGTCTCGAATGTGAAGTACGAACGGTTCATGAAGGCGACGGGACATCCGGCGCCCGCCTACTGGGATGATCCACGACTAAACGGTGCCACCCAACCCGTGGTCGGTGTGAACTGGTACGACGCCCAGGACTTCTGTGCATGGGAAGGCAAGCGCCTGCCCACGGAGGCCGAATGGGAAAACGCGGCCCGCGGCCCGGACGGATTCCGGTACCCCTGGGGCAATTCCTTCGATGCCCGATACGTGAATTACGGGAAGCAACATGACGCCACCATGCCCGTGGACTCGTTGCGCGGCGGTACCAGTCCTTACGGCCTGCATCACATGGCAGGCAACGTGTTCGAATGGGTCAGCGATTGGTATGACCCGGCCTACTATGCCCAAACACCGTTTTCCGAAAATCCCTCCGGTCCCTCGACTGCCGTGTGGCTCGGTGGAACCGGAACCTACGTGGACCGCCTCACGGTCGGCGCCAAGAAAGTGATCCGGGGGGGCTCATGGATCGCGGCCAAGCAGACCGTGACCACGACCCACCGGTTCTGGAATGATCCGTTGAACAACAGTTATGGAGTGGGCCTGGGCTTTCGATGTGCGAAAACAGCCTCGCCGGAAATAGAACGGGAAGTGCTCTCGCAGGCGCTTCCCCTGCAAGATGACAGAGAGTCAAAGAGAGGTGGATCATGAAAGTCCTCTACTACTTGCCCATGATGTTCATGGCATGGAGCATCAGTTTGGGAATTGATCCAGTGTGGGCCGGTCACGCAGGGCCCCATTTTCATCCCCGAAGCCCTATGCAAGAATCGCTCTACCTGGCCGACAAGAACGTGAATGAAGCATGGGAAGCTTTCCATCGGGCCGCACTCGGGGGCACCCTGGCGTCCCCGGCAATCCAGACGCAGATCGAACGGGACTTGCATGCATCCCGGCTGCTGTTGGTCGATGCTCGCAAGGCCGCACGGGACAACGACACGCGTGCCGCCTCCTCACTCACCGCACGCATCGGGGAAATTTCCACGCGCATCAAAGAAAAGAGTCGAAGGCAAAAACCATGAATGTGATCTTGATGACGACACTCACCATGTGCATCCTGTTGGGGCAGGTTTCCGCTTTCGCGGAGCCTCCCGTTCCGGCGAAGGACCCCGTTTCCATGGTCACCATTGCGGAAGGCCGTTTCCTTCGAGGAAGCGGGGCGGAAGACGGACGGGCCGACGAGCGGCCTCGTCGAACGATTTATCTCAAGGCCTTCATGATCGACCAATATGAAGTCACCAATGCCCAATACCTCAGATTCATTGCAGCCACGGGGCATCAGGAACCGTTCAACGTGTACGGCACGGGCTCCCTGTTCGACGTGAAGGGCATCGGGAATTTACCCGTGGTGCAGGTCACGTGGCACGACGCCGCGGATTATTGCCAGTGGGTGGGCAAACGGTTGCCGACGGAAGCCGAATGGGAAAAGGCCGCAAGGGGCACCGATGGACGACAATATCCGTGGGGTAGCGCGGCCCCCTCAGCCCCGCACGTGAATTTCAATCGTGATTGGGTGGAAAAGGGGACGCTGCTCCCGGTCGGCTCGTTACCCGATGGCGCCTCTCCCTACGGCGTGCACGACATGTCCGGCAACGCACGAGAGTGGGTCCAGGACTGGTACGCAAAAGATTATTACCGGGTTGCGCCGGACCGAAACCCCAAGGGTCCTGAAACCGGGTTGCTCAAAGTCATACGCGGCGGGTCGTGGCACAGCTTCGACTCCGACATTCGGACGGCAGCCCGCGGGAAAGGAGGGTTTGCCCTGAAAACTCATGGGACCGGATTCCGTTGTGCAATGGACGTTCCGGCGACACCCCGGCCGGTGAAACGAGGTCAATGATGAACGTGGCCATCGTCGGAGGGACGGGATTTATAGGAAGGAACATTGCGCCGGTTCTTGCCTGCGGCGGAAACACGGTGACCATTCTGACCCGTAACCCACATGCGGCATCTGCCGTTGTCGAAGGGAACGTTCACGTTCGAAAATGGGATCCGTTGAATGGACAGACCTCGGGCAACCCCTTTCAGGAACAGGACGCGGTCATCAACCTTGCAGGGGCTCCGATTGCCGAACGCCGGTGGACGAGATCACGCAAGGCCGTACTTCGTGCCAGCCGGATCGAGACCACGCGGACGCTCGTGATGGCCCTATCCCGTCTCTCCGGTCCCGTGCGACCGAAGGTCCTGATCAACGCATCGGGGATCGGGTTTTATGGACTCGAACCGGCCGACCACGTCGATGAACGGCAAGGGCCGGGAACCGGATTCTTGGCCGACCTGTGCGTGGAATGGGAACACGAGGCCCTCCGGGCGACGGACTACGGCATTCGGGCCACGTGCCTGAGAATCGGTATGGTGTTGGGAAAAGACGGCGGCGCCCTGCAAAAAATGCTTCTCCCCTTTAAACTCTTTCTTGGCGGTCCCGTGGGCCAGGGTACTCAGCCCGTGAGTTGGATCCACGTCGAGGATCTGGGACGGCTTATCGCGGCCATTCTTAGGCAGCCTTCTTACAACGGCGCGGTCAACGCGGCGGCTCCCCATCCGGTCACGATGAGAGAATTTTGCCGGCAACTGGGGCGGGCACTGGGAAGACCGTCCTGGCTTCCTGTTCCGGCATCGGCCCTTAAAATCGGATTGGGCGAAATGTCGACGCTCTTGACACACGGTCAGTCAGTCTCGCCCCTCATGGCGCAACAATTGGGGTTTACCTTCACATACCCGGACCTGGAATCGGCGTTTTCCGCAATCCTGGGGAAGGGCCGGTGACCGCCGCGCGCGGTCATGGAAATGGCTGAGCGGAACATCGTGGTATAGTAAGAGTGTGCTCATGAGCCGATCACCCGACTTCGCCTCGGTTCGACGGATCCCGTAGCTGCGTACTTCATAACATGATCGTCGAGATTCTCACCTATCTCCATCTACTGGCGGTTGCCGTGTTGGTCGGTAAGGTCGTCTTCATGTCGTTCGTCGCCGCACCGGTCCTCGCCCAAACCTTGAACGCGGACGCCTTTGCCCGCCTGGTGCGTATCCTCATTCCACGCTACTACGCGCTGGGCATGATCGCGGCCACCGCGGGCTGGGCGAGTGTCACGAGTCTCGGACTGCTCAACGGGTTCGGCCCGCCGGACCTGGTTGCCGCAACACTCTGGCCCGGCATCCTGGCAATCGAGACTTACTGCCGATCGCCATTAACTCCACGCATCAATGCGTTGAGCGACCGACTCAAGGAGGCCCCTCAGCCCGGGGTGGACATTGCCCCGGTCCGTAAGAACCGGGATTCCCTCCATCGCCGCGCGGTTCAACTCAACAGCGTGGTGCTCATACTGGGATTGTGTCTGATCGGATTGATCTAAAGGAGGATCAAGATGCCATCATCTTCAACAACGTTATCGCTTCTCGAGACTTTCCATGTTCGCCTTCTGCTTGCCGCCCTGTTTGCCCTCCTGTTGATGATCCCGATCCAAGGGCATGCGCAGCAAGGGCTTCCGCCACAAGGCAATCCCCACGGTGACCTGTCGAACCCCATGCTGCCTCCGCCGGGCATCATCGGCGTCGCCTTGCATCTCACGGCGGAACGCATCGGCGACCCAGCCGGCCTGTTCATCCGGGCGACCCACCCCCTGGGACCCGCAGTCAGTGCGGGGTTGACGCACGGGCAGGAAATCCTGGCCGTGGACGGTCAGTCCGTCAAAGGCATGACGTACCGGGAAGTCGTGTCCATGATACGGGGCGAGATCGGGACGTCCGTCACGCTGCTGGTCAAAACCTTCTCCGACGTGAAGGAAGTGAAGATTATGCGAGCCAGCGAGGCGCAGTTGACCGAAGAAGAACAACGGATCTGAGGAACCTCTTATGCCGTCCCACGTCACGCCCGAGCACCTGTTGCCCGCAGAGGAACCCTTGGGATCGGATCTCCCATTACGGTTGGGTATCAGCCGCTGCCTCTTGGGTGAACCGGTGCGGTACGACGGCGGACATAAACAGAATCAATTTCTGGTAGATGTGCTCGGCCAACACGTGGAGTGGGTTCCGGTGTGTCCTGAAGTGGAGGCCGGATTCGGCACTCCGCGAGAAGCCATGCGGTTGGTCGATGACGTGGCTGAACCGCGTTTACTCACGGTGCGTTCTCATCACGATTATACCGGCCGGATGCGCCGTTATGCCAAAACGCGGGTGCGCGAATTCCAAGCCTTGAACCTGTCCGGCTACGTGTTCAAGAAAGATTCACCCAGTTGCGGGACCCGTCGCGTTCGCGTGTATGCCCGCGACGGCCGGCTCCTGGGAACCGGGAAAGGATTGTTTGCCGAGGCGTTCCAACGAGCGTTTCCCTTGACTCCCATCGAGGAAGAAGGACGACTCCGGGACCAGGGCCTGCGGGAAAACTTCATCGAACGCGTGTTCGGCTATCATCGGTGGCAAGTGCTCAACGCCCGCCTGACCAAGGGGCGGCTGGTGGCGTTTCATACGGTCCACAAATACCTCCTGTTGGCCCACAGCCAGCGTCATTACCGGGAGCTTGGTCGATTGGTCGCCAATGCCAAACACCATCCCGTTCGAGAGTTGGCGCGGACCTACGGACACCTGTTTATGGAGGCCCTGGCCGTCAAGACCACCATTCGCAAACACGTGAACGTGCTGCAACACCTGGCCGGTCATTTCAAGAATGCGTTGAGCGCCAAGGCGCGGACGGAACTCCACGGAGTGCTGAGCGACTATCACCATGGGTTCGTGCCGCTGAGCGTCCCCGTTGCCTTGATCGGACACTACGTCCGGATCCTGGACGTGCCATACGTGAGGGACCAGGTGTACCTTGCGCCTCATCCCAAGGAACTCACGTTGCATTCTGTCCACGGATGAGTGAACATTTACAATGCGGGACGGCATGCAGGCCCTCCCCTACGATGACGATGCTGCAGGGACAACAGGCCCCGTGCCTGTCTGTCATGAAGGAGACGTAAACATGAGTGATTCAACGAGAGGTGTCGTACTCGTCGGGCATGGCGGCATTCCCAAGGATTATCCGGGGGATCTCGTCACGAAACTCAAGCGGTTGGAAGCACAACGACGTGCCGCGGGCGTTCCGATGTCCCACGAGGAACATGAACTCGACCAAAAAATACGGCGATGGCCCCGAACCCCGGAAACCGATCCTTATCAGGCCGGGCTGGAATTATTGGCCACCCACCTCAAACCCCTCTTGCACGGCGCACGGTTTTCCACGGCCTATAACGAATTTTGTACCCCCACGCTTGGCGAGGCCATCGAGCAGCAGATCGCCGACGGCGCCAAGGAGATTACCGTGATCTCCACCATGTTCACCCCTGGCGGATCGCACTCGGAGTACGAAATTCCCGAGGAAATGGCCGAACTTCGTCAGAAATATCCCGGCGTGACCCTGACTTACGCCTGGCCCTTCGATCTGGATAAGGTCGCGGAAATGCTCTGCGAACACATCGAGCAATTCCAGGACAATCCCGTGGGATGATGGCCTCCCGAGGGTAAACGACGAAAATATTCGCATATTTGTTGATTTTCTGTTGCATAACGGCATGTTCCGAGCCATAATAGGCTTCCTCAAACCACTTACAAGGAGGAGCATTATGCGAGTGGGTCATCATCAAAATAAGTCTTTTATCATTGCCGCACTCACGGCCGTCGTTGTCGTCGGCGTGATGTTGACGATGGGGCAAGTTCCGTTGGCCGTCAGCCAGCCCG
>VXOF01000006.1 GCA_009840285.1 Nitrospira sp. SB0662_bin_26 | reverse complement strand
CCGCACGACAGATCTTTTCTCCCACCACGGACCCCATGCTGCCGCCCATGAATCCGAAATCAAAGATCCCCACGATGACCGGGCAAGCTTGAAGCCTGCCTTCTCCGGTGACGATGGCGTCACGCCTGCCGGTCTTCTTTTGATAGATCTCGATTCGGCCGGGATAGGGTTGCGTATCGGCAAACGCCAAGGGGTCACCGGGCGACAAGTCGGCGTCCCACTCCTGAAAACTGCCGGGATCGAACAAGACGTCGATCCGTTCGGGGACCGACAGGGGGAAGTGGTATCCGCACTTGGGACACAGTTTGAAGTTCTGATCGACTTCTTTTCGATAGACGACGGCGCGACAGAAAGCACATTTGATCCACATGCCTTCGACGATGTTCAGCTTGCCCTTTTCCCGTTGTTCCGACGAGCTCTTCTTCAACCAACCCATCGAGACCTTTTCCCAGGCTTGTCCCCGACGCCTGTCCCCGACGTGATCGGGGATCCAATCGGGGATGCAAGTACCAACAACGGCGGGAACAATCAGCCGCCGCGCGCGTGCATTTCCAAATGTGGATCCTGGCGCAGTTCGTCAATCTGGATAAATTGGCCGCGACCGCTTGAGACCTCCAACGCTTTACGGTCTTCGGCGCCACGGTCGGTCCGCTGCCGCCATCCCGACCGGATGCGAGCTCGCACGGTCGCGTCGTCGTTCAACCGAAGCGGTTCCCGCAGATCCAATCCGTGCTTGGCATAGAGACACAGATACCACATACCGTCCGCGGTCAAACGACTCCGATCGCACGTCGCACAAAACGGCGTGGTCGTGGAAGGAATAATCCCGAACGTCGTGCCATCAGGCAATCGATAGCGCCGGGCCGGAGCCGAACTGTTTTCCCGAATTGGCTCAACGGGGCCGTAGGCCTGCCGAAACGTCTCCAGGATCTCAGCCTGGGAAAATACTTTTTCCATGCCCCAATCATTCGCGCCGCCCACGTCCATGTACTCGATGAATCGTACCTCCCCGTCGACGTGTTTTCCATATTCGATTAACTCGACGAGTTCGTCGTCGTTGAATCCCTTGATTGCGACAGTGTCGATTTTGAGTCCGGTGAAGCCGACCGTCCTGACGTGGGCAATGCCCTGTAAGACCCGATCAAACGTATCCCGTTTGGTCAGGTTCCTGAACTTGTCGGGTTTCAGGGTGTCGAGACTGACCGTAATGCGATCCAAACCGGCGTCACGCAGCGATTCGGCTTGCTCGTCCAACAAGATGCCATTGGTAGTCAAGGCAATGTCCCGGACGGCGGCCTGTTGCTTCAGCAGGCGGATGAGGGTGGGCAGGTTACGACGAAGCAGGGGTTCGCCGCCCGTCAACCGGACTTTATCCACGCCGAACCCGGTGAAGATCTCCACCAACCGATTGATTTCTTCGAAACTCAGGAGAGTCTCACGGGGAAGCCACGCATACTCGTCCTCCGGCATGCAATAACGGCACCGCAGGTTGCACCGGTCCGTCACGGACACGCGCAGACTCCGCAGGGGGCGATCGAACGTGTCGAACAGATCCGCACCCGTCGGCGCGGCGTTCATGGATGTTGCTCGACCCATACTTCTCCGTCCGGCGTCTGTTCACATTTCCAGATCGGCGTGATCTGCTTCAGTTCGTCGATACACCATTTGCACGCCTTGAACGCATCCGCCCGATGCATGGCGCCCACCACGATCAGGACAATGTTTTCCCCGATATCGATCTCGCCGTACCGGTGCAGGATCAGCACTTCAATGACGTCAAAATCCTGCAACGCACGCTCGCGGATTTCCCGCAGCTTCTTCTGGGCCATCCCTTCATAGTATTCAAACGTGAT
The DNA here is from genome assembly GCA_009840285.1 of Nitrospira sp. SB0662_bin_26. Classification (GTDB taxonomy): domain Bacteria; phylum Nitrospirota; class Nitrospiria; order Nitrospirales; family UBA8639; genus Bin75. Next base: position 6,132 of record VXOF01000006.1, on the reverse strand, counting down.
CCGGCTGACGTCCCGGTCATTCGATCGATCACGCGCGGTGCCGAGAAAGGTCGCAATGCCACCAATGCGCGTGGAACGGTTTCGGACCCGGTTGATTTCCTCGTCAATCGAAAAGTCCTCTCGTTGGACCCGGACCAACGAGGCTTCGGTATCAACGGTAGACATCGGCTAGCATCTCCCATGGTGGACATGCTCCGCCGGAAAACGGCGGAAGCAACGCGATTTCATCAGTGCCGGCAAGCTCGGTTTCCCCGTCAGCAACTTCATGATTCACCGACACGAGAATTTTTCGTTTCAGCAACAGGTCGCCGACGTCGGCATTCATCGACTGGATGGCTGCGATCAGATCATCCACCCGGCAACCCTGATCCAACGGCACCTTCAGTTCGGATTCGTTATGAAGCTGCGTTTTCAACATACCGAACAATTTTACCGTGACAATCATGACGATGACCCATGAGCAGGGGCCAAAGCCTCGACGCCGGCTCGTTGATAGGTCCCGGACTTGCCGCCGGATTTCGAGAGCAGACACACGTCTCCGAAACTCATGCCTTTATCCACGGCTTTACACATGTCGTAGATCGTCAACGCCGCCACCGCGACCGCGGTCATGGCTTCCATTTCGACCCCGGTCTGGCCGTTGGTCTTGACCGCAGCCTCGATGGTCAAGGAACATTGCCCCTTCTCATCGGGCGTCGCATTTTCCCGGAAGTCGATGTTCACACTCGTCAGCATCAAGGGATGACACATGGGGACCAGGTCCGGCGTCCGTTTGGCGCCCATGACTCCGGCCACCTGCGCCACGGCCAGGACGTCGCCTTTAGCGATTTTCCCTTCCTGAATACGGCGTAGAGTTTCCGGAAGCATCGAGATCCGGCCCTGCGCCACCGCGATACGTTCGGTCGAACCCTTGGCCGACACATCGACCATCTTCGCACGGCCGGATTCATTGAAATGCGTAAAATCAGCCACCAGGCACAACCCTCCCCCTTAGGCGTTCGGCCCTATTATAGGAGCCCTCTGAAAAGCGGGTCAAGCGGTTGGACTCACTCACGCTTGGTCGGAGCCGGACAAGTCAACCGGGCTTGACACGTATTTTCCCCTCCTCGACAATGTCTTGATGTCCGAAGCCATCATCATTGAAGGGATCCGATTTCAGGCGCGGTGCGGGGTCACGCCGGACGAACGTCAATGCCCGCAGCCGCTATTGGCGGACCTGGAGCTCGCCTGTTCGGTCGAAGACGCCATTCATTCCGACAGCCTCACCAAAACCGTGGATTACGCCCGAGTCGTGCAACGGGTGATTGACGTCGGCGCCACCCATGAAAACGCGCTGATCGAACGATTGACGGATCAGATCGCCCAAACACTCCTGCTGGAATTTCCCATTCAACGACTGACCATCTGGCTGCGGAAAGCCGCGCCGCCGCTCCCGGACGTGTCAGGTTCGGTCGGCGTCCGTCTGACGTACCCTCGCACACAGGCAATCGATTCCGCTTCCCCGTTCCAACCTTCGCCGTTTCTGCAAGCCACCGCCCACATGATCCCCAAAGGCAAAGTCTTGGACGTGGCCGCGGGAGAAGGCCGCCACGCCTTGTATTTGGCTTCTCAAGGTTATGAGGTGATCGGTCTCGACCGAAACGAGCAGGCATTAGCCACCCTGACGCGGAAGGCCGGCGAGCACCACCTTCCCAATCTCTCGACGTGGAACATGGACCTGGAACAAGACCCGGCGACGCTCCCTTCACTGAGTAATCAGGAATACGACGGGATTCTGGTGTTTTTCTATCTATTCCGGTCGCTCTTTCCGTCTCTCCTGCAAGCCCTCAAGCCCGGCGGCGTCCTGATTTATGAGACGTTCTTGATCGATAATCACGTACGGTACCAGCACCCCCGGAATAAGGAATTCTGTTTGGAGCGAAACGAGCTGCTGCACTTAACCCACCCGTTGCGCGTGTTGCACTACGAGGAAGGCCCAAATGCCTCTTCGCTTCATCCGGGGCCTGCCATCACCGCACGACTCGTGGCCCAAAAACCTTGACCAGTATCCAGCCGGCAGTACGAAAGTAATCGCCCGTCGATGGCACGAATCGATCTTCACCTGCATACCCGCTTTTCCGACGGCAGCCTGACGCCCGCGGAGGTCGTAGACCTGGCCCATCAAGCAGGCGTCACGGCCGTGGCCATCACGGATCACGACATCCTGGATGGCATTCCCCATGCCCTGAATGCCGCCACGCCGCTGGACATCGAAGTCATTCCCGGCGTCGAGTTGAGTTCTCGCTTTCACGAACGGGAACTCCACGTCCTCGGCTATTTCGTTGATTGGCAGGATTCGACCTTCCGGGACCATTTGGCTCAACAGCGTCGTTCACGACATGTCAGAAACCCGCAAACCATTGAACGTCTGAACGCGTTGGGCCTTGAACTGTCCGTAGAGGAAGTCAAGGCAAAAGCCGGATCCGACTCCATCGGCCGCCCCCACGTTGCGCAGGTGTTGGTTGAGAAGGGATACGTTCAGGACACCCGGGAAGCTTTCGATCGATACTTGAAAGAGGGAGCCCCGGCCTACGTGCCGCGGACCCTGGCCGACACACGGGACGTCATCGCCTGGATTCGCAATGCAGGCGGAGTACCGGTTCTGGCGCACCCGACGTGGACCCGGTGCCAGGGAGAACCCCTGCACCGCTTGTGTGCCTGCTTAAAGGAAGCCGGTTTGTTGGGATTGGAAGTGTTTTACAGCAGTCATAACCGGAGGCAGACTTCGCGGTTTCTCGAATTGGCCAAACGATTGGACCTGCTGGTCACCGGGGGAAGTGATTTCCACGGAGCGGCAAACCCGGACATTCAAGTGGGGCGAGGAAAGGGAAATCTGAAGGTCCCGGCTGCGTTATTGGACCCGCTGCGACAGGCCGCTCGATAGAGATCCCGCTAGTTTTCCGGGGCTTCGACGATGTGATTTTCGAAACGGGTGCAACCTTCGGCCAGCAGGCGGTTCGTCAGCATCTCACCCGGCCATTCGATCGGCAAGTCCGCGGTAAAGACCCAAACGTCCGGAGAGGTCCAGATCGGACCATGATCTTCCGGCAGATCGGGATCGAACAGATCCGTCCAGACGGGCATGTAGACCCCGTTCCCGCATTGCGTGTGTAAATGGACGATGGCCCGGCTCCTGACCGGAGGATCGAGGTCATGCCAGACCGCCGCCGTTTCATCGGCCAAGCGATGGAGTCTCACGGCATTCTGGGCGTCGAACATGCCGTACGCGGCATACACCGGCACCTCCAGCATATTCGGCGCCAGGGCAATTTCGGGGCATTGCTCCGTCAAGCCCTGCAACAAGGTTTCACGTTCTTTGTCGGGGATACTTTCCGGAAGGGACGAATCTTTTGCCCCGATCAATTCAAACAGCAAAAAGGCCGTTGACTCGACGGGCGGATGCAGGCGGGCGGTAATGGGTTGCCGGCGCTGGGAACCCGCCATACAGGACAAATGTTCGTGAAGTTGTTGAAGGGTCAAGAAATCAAGCGTCGTATCAGTCAGCAATCGCGGTTCGACCGTCACCACGGTTCCCGGGGGAACGTGCAAACACTCCCGGAGCAGTTCCGCGGTTTTTTCCGGATGAATCTTCAAGCCGAGAGGCGCGGCGAGATTCGCCTGAAGCGGCAACTCGATCGCCCCCAAAATGGCATACGCCGGATCGTCGTCGTGATCGCTTTCAATCAAGACCGAACACGCGGCCTCCGCCAACAGGTCGAACAGCCATTCAGCCATTTCTTCATCCAACGCCGCCAGAACGGTGAGCACGTCATGCTCGCGGTCCTGTTCGAGCAACGCCTGCAGGACTTCGATGGCGAGTTCGGAATCACCGTGATCGTGCCGGCGGGCATTGATCAGGTGAATCAGGTCTCGGGTTAAGGGATCAGGGCGATACCAACTGGACATGGGCGAAATTCAAAATCCATGTGATCTCACTTCAACTCGAGTGAGGATGACATCAGCGTGATGTGCCGTCTCTTGTCCGTTGCCGAATACAGGATGCATTCTGCATACGAAAAATCCGTTATGCAACCCATTTTCTCCGAAGGCAGAAACCGCGGACCTTCTCTCAAATTTCTCAATGCAGCACGTCACGCCCTCACGGGTCCGGCGCAGTTTGACATGCCTGAAGGTGAGTGGTAAGAAAAGGCTCGGCACATCGGCACCCGTCTGTTTTCCGGGCACGCTTCTCACGGGGCACTTATGACAGCGACAACACTCTCTCACACGTGGTCCCCCTTCTCTCCCCTGCTCTTTGCCCGGGACATCGACCATGACCTCGATTTCGACGACGACCTGGACGAGTTTGACGATCCTCGACCGAAACCGCCTCGCCGATGGTTGACGTTCATCCTGATCATCCTGTTGGCCGGAGGAATCTGGTACGTGATGACGGAACCGGAGTTACGGTCTTCCGTCATGCAAATGGTAGCCACGGTCCGCGGCGCACTCGACTCGCTCACCGAAGATCCCGTTCCCCAACCCGAACCGAAAGTCCAGCCGCCGGTCCCGCAAGTCCCTCCCGTTCCGGCCTTTCACGAAGGGCAACAGGTCGCCGTCGCGTTACGGGAAGGGCGTCAGGCTCGCTTTCGGTTACGCAATGCGGCCGAAGGGGAACAAGTGGGGGCCCTCGTGAAAACCGGCGACAGCCTGACGGTGCTCGACGGGAGTCTCATCAAGAAACGGTGGGTCTACTTCGTCCAAACACAATCCGGAGACTCGGGATGGATTAAGGGCACGTACCTTCAATCTATGCCGTAAGTTGCATCCACACAGATGCCCACCATCTCGGAAGCGCATTCCTATTGCACGTCAAAGGCGAAAGACAGCGGGAGCAACTTTTACTATTCGTTTCTCTTCTTACCCCGTCCCCGCCGGGAAGCCATGTATACCGTGTACACGCTGTGTCACGAGTTGGACGCGGCCGTCGATCACCCTCCTCCCGGTGAGGATCCGCACAGTCAACTGGCGCGATGGCGCCGGGAAATTCAGGCGGCCTACGACGGTAGCCCGCAATTTCCGGTGACCGTCAGTCTCGCGGATCACGCCGGCAAGCTGAACATTCCCCAGGACTATTTTCAGGAACTGATTGCCGGCATGGAAATGGATCTGATGATCCGGCGGTACGCCACCTTCGACGACCTCTATCCCTATTGCTATCGCGTGGCCTCGATCGTCGGATTGATCTGTTTGAAAGTGTTCGGAACGAAGGACCCCCGTGCACAAGACTATGCCGTCAACCTGGGCGTGGCCTTTCAACTGACCAACATCATGCGTGACGTGGGCGCCGATGCCGACCGCGACCGGATTTACATCCCGCAGGAAGACCTGGTCCGGTTCGGCTGTTCCGAAGAACAACTGTCGACCAAAACCGCTTCACCCGAATTCATCCGGCTCATGGAATTCCAAGCCGCCCGGGCCCGTGAGTATTATCGAAAAGCCCAAACCGTGCACGACGCCCTATCCTCGGTCGACCGGCAGTCGTTGCTGTCAGCAGAAATCATGCGCGCCGTCTATTTCAATCTCCTGACCCGTATAGAAGGCACGCGGTTTGCCGTGTTTGCTTCCCGCATTCGTGTTCCGCCGTTTCGTCGTGCAACCCTGGCCTTGACCGCGTGGGCGCTCCGGTCGTTCCAAAATCGTATCTCCCGCCGCTCGTGATGTATGCATGGTCGAGTAATATGAATAGAGTCAACGCCACTTCAGTTCTGTCATTCCCGCGCACGCGGGAATCCAGAATCGTTCTCTTCACTGTCGTGAGAAAAAGAAAAAACCCTGGATCCTCGATTAAAAATGTCGAGGATGACGGGAGGGGAAGTCGGCATGGTAAATGTTCAACAACGTAGCATGAGAGATACCCATGTCACTTGCTGACCTCTGTGAATCCCTGCGCAACTGCCAGCAATGTCGTCTGGCTGCCGGACGGACCCAGGTCGTGTTCGGAAGCGGGAATCCGGACGCTTCGATCATGTTCGTAGGGGAAGCCCCGGGGTTCCACGAAGATAAGCAGGGAGTCCCGTTTGTAGGCGCGGCGGGAAAACTGCTCACGGATTTATTGGAATCGGTCGGTCTTTCCCGGTCACAGATTTACTT
>VXOF01000108.1 GCA_009840285.1 Nitrospira sp. SB0662_bin_26 | reverse complement strand
AGAGATAGGTGAGGGTTGAGCGAGGACACAACGCAGCCCTGCGCCCGATAGTGCACTAAATCAGAGGCTCCGGATCTTGCATCGGCATTCGGACCTGACCATAATGCACGCATCATCGGCAATGTGCTCACTTTTCTTCCACGATTGACCCGTTCCACGATTGACCCATTATGAGGATCTATTTATGGCAGAACAAATTGAAACGTTATTGAAAACGTCGACCGTCTATCACCCGACGCAGAAAACCCTTGAGCAGGCTCATATCAAAGACTATGAAGCCGCCTATAAAGAGTCCATCGCCGATCCTGAAAAATTTTGGGACGGTGTGGCCAAGGACCTGGAATGGTTCGCTCCGTGGGACACGGTGCTGGAGTGGAATTATCCCTGGGCAAAATGGTTTTTGGGAGGGCGCTGCAATATTTCTTATAACTGTTTGGATCGTCATGTGAATTCGTGGCGACGGAACAAAGTCGCGGTCATCTGGGTGGGCGAGCACAACGAAGAACGGATCTTCACCTATGCCGAGTTGTACCGCCAGGTCAACCGCTGTGCCAATGCCCTCAAAACCCTCGGGATGAATACAGGTGATCGCGTCACAATTTATCTTCCGAAAATTCCGGAACAAATCGTGGCCATGCTGGCCTGTGCGCGTCTCGGCCTGATACATTCCGTGGTCTACTCGGGCTTTAGCGCGCCCGCGCTGGAATCCCGCATCAATGACGCGGAAGCCCGGCTCGTTATCACTGCGGACTACGGATATGATCGCGGCAAACACGTGCCCCTCAAGACGGGCGTGGATGACGCGATCGCCAACTGCCCGACCGTGGAAAAGACGATTGTGGTGCGACGGGAACAACCCGGCATCGACCTGGACGCCGGCAAAGAACTCGATTGGGAGCAGTGGCTGGACGGACAATCAACGACCTGTGAAGCCGAACGGCTTGACGCTGAAACCCCGCTCTATTTTCTCTATACATCGGGCACCACGGGCAAACCCAAAGGCGTGGTCCACGTCCACGGCGGATACATGGTTGGAACCTATATCACCGCGAAATACGTGTTCGACCTGAAAGACGAAGACGTGTATTTTTGCGTGGCCGACCCGGGTTGGGTCACGGGTCACAGTTACATCGTCTACGGGCCACTTCTCAATGGCGCGACCATCCTCACGGCTGAAGGCAAACCCGACTACCCCAACCCCGGACGATGGTGGGATCTTATCGAAAAATACGGCGTGTCGATTTTCTATACCACCCCAACGGCCATCCGCCTCCTCATGAAATACGGTGAAGACTGGCCCGGGAAATCTGATCTCTCGACCCTACGCGTCTTGGGGTCGGTCGGCGAACCCATTAACCCCGAAGCCTGGGAATGGTTTCACCGCGTGACCGGCGGAGACAAACCGATTATGGATACCTGGTGGCAAACGGAAACCGGAGCGATTCTGGTGACGCCTCTCCCCTGTGTCCCCCTGAAGCCGGGGTCGGCCACTCGCCCATTCTTAGGAATCGAGGCGGACGTTGTGGATAAGAGCGGAAAGAGTATCGGAACCGGCGGAGGGTTCGCAGTCATAAAGAAACCGTGGCCTTCCATGATGCGGACCATCCACAAGGATCCTGATCGGTACTTGGGTTACTGGAACAACATTCCTGGTTGTTACACCGCAGGCGACGTGTGCCATAAAGATGAAGACGGCTATTTCTGGTTTATGGGACGGGCCGATGACGTGGTCAAAGTCGCAGGCAATCGTATCGGGACCGCTGAAGTAGAAAGCGCGCTGGTCAGTCACGACGCGGTAGTGGAAGCGGCGGTCATCGGCAAACCGCATAAAACCGCAGGAGAGATGATCAAAGCCTTCGTCATCCTGAAACAGGGTGAAAGCGAAAGTGCTGAACTACTCAAAACGCTCAAATCCCACGTCCAAACGGAATTGGGGAAAATCGCGGTTCCTCGAGAAATAGAAGTGGTAACCTCGCTTCCCAAGACCCGGTCGGGCAAGATCATGCGCCGTGTCTTGAAAGCTAAGGAACTCGGGCAGGATCCCGGAGATATTTCAACGTTGGAAGAATGAAAGGAAACAGGGCCGCCTTTTTGAAATAGGCTACTGCCGCACAAAATGCCCGCGTCGATTTTGCTTCCAGCAACTCGGTTCGGATTCCGTGCAAAACGGTCTTTCTTTCCCATAGCTGACAATGCGAATTCTGGATTCTTCGATTCCCAGATCCACCAAATAATCCTTGACAGCTTGGGCACGCCGTTTCCCTAATTCCAAGTTGTACTCCACCGTCCCGCGTTCATCACAATGGCCTTCAATTAACACGCCGGAATCCTTATACGTCTTCTTCAGAAGTTCGGCATCCTTTTCCAGGATGGGGCGGGCATCCGGACGAATCGCATATTCATCAAAATCAAAAAAGACGTCGGCCAAACCTGAATCGGCTGCTCGATCCGGCACCGGCTCAGGTGCCGGGGGTGACGGCTCAGGCTCTTCCGGAACGAAATCTGAAGGCTCCAATTTGGCGATCTCCATCTTCGGTTCGGCCACGGGCTCTTCAGTTGGCACGACTTCCTCTACAACTGGCTCCGGTTCTGGCGCCGGGGGCGCCGGTTTCGGCTCGGGTGCCGGAGGCGCCGGTTTCGGCTCAGGGGCCGGGGGCGCCGGCTTCGGCTCGGGTGCCGGAGGCGCCGGTTTCGGCTCAGGGGCCGGAGGCGCCGGCTTCGGTTCAGGCGCCGGGGGCGCCGGCTTCGGTTCAGGCGCTGGGGGCGCCGGCTTCGGTTCAGGTGCCGGGGGCGCTGGTTTCGGCTCGGGCGCCGGGGGGGGCGGCTTGGGCTTGGATGCCGGAGTCGCCGGCTTGGGCTCGGGCGCCGGAGGGGCTTCGGCCTTGGCACGTAAATCTTCAGTGCTCATGATTTCGGCATGTCTGGATCCTTCACATGCCGTTAACGTTACAAGAAGGCTCGCGCCGATAATCAGGGCAACCCAACCCTTGACCGTTCCCATGTTGAAATCTCCTTTCATCATACTTTCCTTATCGGCACAAATTTATAGAGCCTCCCGAAATTGTCGGTCTTTCATGTCTCTGCAGTTGCTGAAACAGGGATAGGTAACAACCGGAAGAAGAGAATGTTCTATCTCAATCTCAAGAATGGAAAACTTGTTCATTAAAAGATAATCCAGCAGACTTGTCAACAGAAAATCTGGTAATATTTCTTAATTTCCCTATGTTGAGGAGTCATCTTGACGAAGACCTGTCCTCCCAGTATGCTCTTTTACCCTGCCGTACTTGGCATCCCAAGACTCGACCAGGCTGACGTTACATCCTGGGAAGCACCTGATTTTTCCCCTTCTGTGGCTTCATGATTGCCGTACAGCACGTTTCAAAGCACTATGGACATCACAGGGCCCTGGACGACGTAACCTTTCACGTCAAGAAGGGCGAGATTCTGGCTTTCCTGGGTCCCAACGGGGCCGGGAAAACCACCACGATGCGCATTTTAACCTGTTTTATGCCGCAAAGTGAAGGCTCGGCAACGGTTGCAGGGTTCGATTGTCTGGACCAGCCGACGGACGTCAAACGACACCTCGGCTACTTGCCCGAAATACCGCCTCTCTACCCGGAACTCACCGTTGACGAATATTTGACGTTCGTGGGCCGGTTAAAGCGATTGACGCCGCAACGCTTGGCTTCACGGACGTCCCACGTGATCGACCAGGTCGGACTGGGCCACGTGCATCATCGCGTCATCGGTCACCTGTCAAAGGGATTCCGCCAGCGGGTCGGTCTGGCACAGGCTCTCATCCACGATCCTCCCGTGCTGATTCTGGATGAGCCCACCGTCGGGCTCGATCCCAAACAAATCATCGAGATACGTGAACTGATCAAGAGTCTTGCCGGATCACACACCATCATCCTGAGCACGCATATTCTCCCCGAGGCCATGGCCATTTGTGATCGCGTCGTGATTATTCACGAGGGACGCATTGTGGCGGAAGATGCTCCCGATCGACTTTCCAGCCGGTTGCGCCGATCCGAAAAAATGAGCCTCACGGTCAAACAGCCGCAACCCGATTGGCTGGAACGTCTCGGGACGCTTCCCGGCGTGCTCAACGTCCTGCCGGCCGCCACCCCCAATACCTGTACCGTCGATTGCGAACTGGGCAAGGACCTCCGCGAAAAGCTCTCACAATTCGTCGTCAGCCGGGGGTACGGACTTCTCGAGCTCAAACCCCTCTCCCTTTCCCTGGAAGAAGTCTTTCTCCAACTCACGCACCAGGAGGAAGACGCCGGGCCGGGTGAATTTGATCATCACGATTCAAGTGAGCAACCACCTGCATGACGCCGTTCCAAACCATCCTCGCCAAAGAATTGCGCTGTTTTTTCGTCTCGCCCATTTTGTACGTCGTCGGGGCGGTCTTTCTGTTCATTTCCGGTTTGATCGCGCACCTGATGACAGTGAATGCCGGCCAGCAAGCCGTTCGATTCCTGCAGGTCCAAAACACCTATGCCCAACTGAACCTGAATGAGTTGGTCTTCCGTTCACTGTTTTACAGTTTGGATTTCGTCCTCATGTTTCTCCTCCCGATTTTGACGATGCGGCTGTTCGCGGAAGAACGGAAGTTGCACACGTTTGAACTCCTGCTCACTTCGCCTGTCGGGATTAACGAACTGATTTCGGCCAAATACATGAGCGTGCTGGTCATCTATTTGGGATTGCTCTCCCTGACGAGCCTGACCCCCATCATCCTGTCCTTGTATGCCAGCTTTCATTGGCACCCCATTCTGACCGGGTACGTGGCCCTGGCGTTCCAGGGCGGCTTGTTCCTGGCCTGCGGCCTTCTGGCCTCCGCCACGACCGAAAATCAGGTGGTCGCGGCGTTCTTGAGTTTCGGAATGATCCTGCTGATCTGGCTACTCGGTGGGCTGGGTTCATTATTGGGCGACACGACAATCGGAACCGTCCTGTCCTACTTATCGTTCACCGAACACTATGACCGGCTCGTTCGCGGCCTTCTGGAAGCGAAAGACATTGTGTACTACCTGTCCGGCATCGTGCTGATGTTATTCATTGCGCATCGCGTCGTCGATTCACACCGATGGTCATAAAACACCTCTTACCCATCCTCGGCATTCTGGGAGTCGGCACGGGAGTCGGCGGACTGCTCCTTCCCCAAACCGCGGCTCAAAGCACGGTCTTCTTGTTGGAAGGGATCGCGTTAGCGTGCCTCGCGATCTATTTTGCCGGGAACTGGAAACGACTCAAAACCTTTTCCGGCTCACGGTCGACGCGACTCGGATTCAACGGCATTCTGGCCATCCTGCTCATGGCCGGCATCCTGACCATCATCAATTTTTTGGTGATCCGGCACGGTGGCCGGTGGGACTTGTCCGAAACGCGGAACTTTTCATTGGCCCCACAAACCCTACAAGTACTCGGGGAGCTCGAACAAGACGTCCGAGTGCTGGTGTTTGCTCATGAACGAAGCCCGGGATTTCGGAGGTATCGTGACCTGCTGGAAGGCTACGCCTATTCAAGTCCACGAATCTCCGTCACGTATGTCGATCCCGAGAAAGAACCGGGCTTGGCTCGCAAATACGAGATTTCCAAAATCGACACAGCCGTCTTTGAAAGTGGTGAACAGACCGTCCACGTCCCCAAACCCAGTGAATCGAACCTGACAAGCGCCTTAATCCGGGTGACGACCGCAGACGCCAAGCGCCTCGTTTTTTTGGAAGGACACGGCGAGCGCCGGATCACGGACCAGGAACGTGGGGGGCTGTCATCGGCCAAACAAAACCTCGAAGCACAAGGATATCAGGTCGCACATGGCACGATCCGGAAAGACCCGGCATTGCTCGACGATACCGCGGTCCTCATTATTCCCGGTCCTCGCGAGTCCGTTGAACCGGAAGAATTGACACACATAGCAAACTTCATGGCCAAGGGTGGACGGGTTCTGCTCCTCCTCGACCCTCAGGTGACGAGCGGCCTCGAAGAATGGATTTCACAATGGGGACTGACGCTCGGACCGGGGATCGTCGTCGATCCCGAAGACCGTGTGGCTCAAGGCAGCCCGACAGCTTTACTCGTCCGACGATTCACCAACCATCATATTACCGAAGGCTTTACCTCTCCGATTTTGCTGCCCGTACTGCAACCGGTTTCGTTTGAGCAACCTCCGGATAGCGATCTGAAGTTCACGTCTCTCTTGCAATCGTCGGAAGAAAGTTGGGCCGAAACGAATTTTGAGGAGACCACTCCGGAATTTGACGAAGGTGCCGAAGAGAAAGGCCCGTTTGCGCTCGCCGGCGCATTGAGCCGGAAACGCACCGGCTCGGAGCCGGTTCCCGCGATGGTAGTCATCGGCAATTCGGCCTTTGCCGGTAACACCTACTTGCAGTTTCCGGGGAACACCGATTTTCTGTCCAACACCATCGCCTGGTTGGCGGATGAAAACACGCTGATTTCGGTCAGCCCCAAAGAATCCGCCTTCCCGCCGTTTATTCCGAATCCCACCCAGGAACATATGCTGTTCGCCATACAGGTCTTTTCGGTGCCGTTCCTGATGCTCTTGTCGGGCCTGACGGTGTGGCGGCAACGCAGCCGCCTCTGATCATTCCCATGACGCCGTTACGAACCACGCTCCTCCTGGCGGTCATCTTTGTGGTGCTGGGAGTCTACGTCTATACCATCGAAGTTCCCACCATGAAACAGGACGTGCTCCAAAAAACCGAGACACAGCGGCTCCTGCCTTTCGACTACCGCGACGTGACGCATCTGGCGTATACCACGCGCACCGAACGGATCCTGATGAGCCGCGACGAACGCAACCGTTGGCGGATCGTCGAACCCGTGGAAGCCCGAGGCGATGCGCGTGAAATTGAAAGTGTGTTGCGTGCCCTGGAAATCGGCAAGATCTCCCGTGTCATTCACAAGAAAGGGCAGGAACAAGACGCGACCGTCGAACAATACGGATTGCAAGCTCCCTACGTGACCATCGACCTGACCACGCCGGAATACACCGAATCGTTAGCCCTTGGCAGTACGGGTCCCTTATCCTCCACCCTCTACGCGCAGCGGGGATCGGATCAGAACATTCTGCTGACCACGCTCATGGTCGGGGATTTTCGGGCAAAAACCCTGGATACCTTTCGCCTGAAAGACATCCTCTTCTTCGACAGGACGCGCGCCGAGCGCATCCAACTGCAAACAACCAGGCAAACCATCACACTCAAACGGGGAGCCGGATTCCATGGCCCGGTTTCCGAGTGGAATTTCACGTCTCCGGTGAACGCCCCCGCCGACAAAACCGCGGTCGGCATTCTATTGATGACACTCGAAGATCTGACGGCAACGGGCTTTATCGATTCAGCATCAGAGAAAGAAGCACTCCTCAAGAAACTCGAAACCCCGTCCTTGACGGCGATCGTTCACACCAAACAACGTGGCCATCACGTGGCCTTCTTCAAACCGGTCGCTCACGGTGAAGAAGCCTACGCCGTCACGACATCGAACGATCCCATCTATCGGATACCGGCCCACGTACTCCAAGATCTGCCGCGTGAAACGTTTCACTTGCAGGACAAACGCTTGTTCGGCATGGAAATGGGGGAAATCGCGCTTTTGACCGTCACAACCCATGACTCGCAATACACCCTGATTCAACAGCACGAAGAATGGTATCTCGAAGGACAGGAAGCGGAGTCGATCGACCAGCAACAAGTCACATTGTTCGTCAGCCGTGTCGTGGATCTTCCTGCGGAACTGCCCGTCAGTGAAGCCAACGATGAACCGGATCAATACGGTCTGACGTCACCCACCATCGCAATCGCAGGCATCGACCAAAAAGGCCGGCCTCGCGGACACTTGATATTGGGAACACGTGAGAAAGGCTTGGTCTACGCCACGGGAGCCGGCTTACCCGGTATTTATCAGACTCGCTCCCTGATACTCGGGCAGATCCCCACTCCCGAGACATTGCTGGGCCAATAATGGCTACGAACCTCTGATTTATTGTGATAGCGGGATGCAGGGCAAGGCGTCCCGGAGCGAAA
>VXOF01000027.1 GCA_009840285.1 Nitrospira sp. SB0662_bin_26 | reverse complement strand
GGACGGGAGAACAAGCTCCCGCGCCTAGCAGATGGGGGATAGCGTGCAATCGGCGCTTCGGGCGAACGACAGCTATGGGTTTTTTCACGGGGTGGGCGGGCATGTCGTGACCGGACCGACGCGGACGAACGTGAACGACGTCTATATGATCCTGGCTTTGTAAGCAATATCTGACCGAAAGGACGGAGAATGTACGAAGCGCAAAAAATGGTTCGGGAGTTTCACAAGGAATTCGATATCCACGTCGCGGAGAGCCCCGGCCTGCCGGATCCGAAGACCATGGTCCTGCGCGAGCGGCTCATTCAGGAAGAGTTTGACGAATTGAAGGAAGCCTTGAAAGCGGAAAACCTTCCCGCTATTGCGAAAGAACTCGCCGATCTGCTCTACGTCGTGTACGGCACGGCCGTCTCCTATGGAATCGATATGGCGCCGGTGTTCCGGGAAGTGCAGCGTTCCAACATGAGCAAGGTGGGTGGATATAAACGGGAGGACGGCAAGTGGGTCAAACCTCCGACCTATTCCCCGGCCAGGGTCGCCCCCATTCTCGAAAGCCAGCAAAAGCGGTCGGCGTCGGGCCGCACGGAAAATCGTCGATAGTCTATCACGAGACGTGCGGTTCAGGCCCGGGCTTCACGGCTGGTGGCTGCTCTCGTGAGCCAGCAAGGTTTCCTTAATGGAGAGTCCGCCACCGTACCCCACGAGTTTCCCGTTGCTGCCGATGACGCGATGACAGGGGACGATGATCGAAATGGGGTTCTGCCCGTTTGCCGCGCCCACCGCACGACTGGCCGTGGGCTTGCCGACGGCTTTCGCAATCTGTCCGTATGACTGTGTTTGACCATACGGGATGGTCCGGAGAGCCTGCCAGACCCGTTGTTGAAACGGGGTTCCTTGCGGGGCCAGTGTGATCGTGAACGTTTTGCGTTTTCCGGAAAAATATTCTTCGAGTTGCCGGATCGGTCGTTGAAACGGTTTTTCGGCATAGATCCACCTGGGGTCCGGCTCGGTCGGGTGCCGGCCGTTCTGAAACGAGAGATGTGTCAACGCGCGAGCATTTCCTGCCAGAAGAATCCGGCCCACGGGGCTCCGGACGATACAATAGGAAACGACATCGCGTCGAACGCGAGTTTTGGCGGGGAGCACGTTGTGACGAGAGATGGCTGAAGGCATGTTCACGACCGTCTGGACGAATGGAATTGTAGCATAAGGACGTCAACTCACCAAGTTACCGACCGGGGAATAGTGAGACAGGGAAAATTGAATCTCGTGTTCCACGTTGAATAACGTGGGAATGAGGAGAAGGAACTGTTCCGTCAGGTCCGGATCGAATCGGAGACCGGAACCTCCCTTGAGGACTTGGACGGCTTTTTCAAATGGTTGTCCGTCACCATGCGGACAGGGCGAGGTCAATTTATCAAATGTATCGGCAATGCTCAGGATGCGGGAGCCCAGGGGGATCAACGTGCCTCGAAGTCCATAAGGATAGCCGTAGCCGTCCCACCGTTCATGGTGGTGGGCGATGAGTACGGATGCCGTATTGAGACAGGGCCATTGTTGAAGCATGGCCGCGCCGACCCGGGGGTGGCACTGGTGTTTCATCTCTTCTTCCGGGGACAAATTGGTGCCGGTGCGAACGCGAGGCGGGAGTGCAAATTTTCCGAGATCGTGTAACAGGGCGGCATAATGGAGTTGGAGCAGTTCCTGGTCCGCCAACTCGATGGCATGTCCGAGCGCCAAGGCAAATTGGGCCGTGCGTTCGCAATGGCCGACAATCAGCGGGTCCTGGCTTTCCATGAGTTGGAGAAATCCGCGCACGAGGCAAAACGGATTTTCTTTATTGGGAACGGGCGGCGCCGGCTGTCGAAGTGTCAGGGTGTAAGAACCTTTCATCGGTGAGTCCTCCTTTTTCTTTAACATGGCCACGCACTATACAATATTGAGTATGATAATCATTACTATAATAGCATTCGTATGTCAAGGGTTAATGGCTGCCCTTCCCACGCTTGCATAAACCGCCCGGTTATGAAACCGTCGATCTTTTGCGGCGGTGAGGGCAAGAGGGAGAAACGTGTCGTCGGTGAATTCGTTTACATTGAATCGGGTTCTGATGTTGGCAAGCCTCGCCATCGTTGGGATCACCTTGACGGGGTTCGCGTCCAATGCCCCTCCTATGATGAACGCTGATGGGGCGTGGGAAGCGCGTCCCCTGTTGACGATTAGAGACCCTTTACCTTCCCGGCATCCTCGTTTTACCGATCAGGAATATCAACCCGTGGGTGCGTTGGACGGTCTTGGTGCCTATCAATTAGATGAAGAGACCGTCCGGGTGCTGGTGAATCATGAATTGGACGGGAAGGCCGGATATCCGTACCGGCTTGACAACGGTACCGCTTTGACAGGGGCGCGAATCAGCTTTCTGGATATCGATCGCCGGACCTTGCGAATTGTCGACAGCGGCATTGCGTATGGAACCATTCGAGACCGGCAAGGCCGGATCGTCGAAAAGGGATTTCAAATCAATGAAGTCGCGCAGACCGGACAAGGTCTTTCACGCCTGTGTTCGAGCCAATTGATCGGCAAGGGCACGTTCAATTTCGTCGATACGATCTACATGACCCAGGAAGAACTCTCGGACCCCTTGGGCCATCCATATGGGGGAACGGTCTGGGCCCTGGACGTAGAACGCCAAACCCTGCACGCGGTGTCGGCGATGGGACGCATGGCCGGAGAAAATACCACCCCCTTGTCCGGCCCGCGGGATGCGGTGGCCCTTCTGATCGGAGACGACACGATCCCGCAAACCGTTAAGGCAGAGGTCGCCGGACAGGACGCCGGCCTTCACACGTCTCCCGACCACATCGTCACGGCGCCCCTCTGGTTGTACGTGGGCAAAAAAAATGCGCAGGTGGTAGAACAGGCAGTGTCTCCCGGCATTGATCCGGGAAACGCGGCGTTTCTGAACCGGAACGGATTGCTCTCGGGGCAATTGTATTACTTCGTGGCGGACCACGGCGTACGGACGGTCGCGCAATTCAATGGGACAGGGTCCACGCTCACCGGCGTCTGGAAAGAAATTGACGTGTTGGACAGGACGAAGGCCGGAGCAAAGGAGTATGACCCATTGGGCTACAAAACAGGCTTGACGCTCCGGCAAGAGGCGAAAGCCGGCGGCGCCTTTCAATTTTCAAGGCCGGAAGACGTGAGTACGCATCCTGCCATCGGCACCAGGGCAGTCCTGGCCTCGACGGGACGGGATACGGTGTTTCCCGATCATGATGCGTGGGGGACAATCTACCGGATCGACGTCGACTTCGAAGCGATGACAGCCACACTCAAAATCCTGTACGACGGTGATGATGCCGGCGGGGGCCGGTTTTCTCACTCCGATGAAGGAATTCGCAATCCGGATAACCTGGAGTGGGGGGAGGATGGGTGGATCTATATCCAGGAAGACAACGCGAAACAGCAAGATCCGCTATTCGGAAGTCATTCCGGGCAGGAAGCCTCGCTTTGGCGTCTGGATCCTCTTACGGGCGAAGTGCAACGGATCGCCCGGATCGATCGATCCGTCGTGTTGCCGGAAGGCAGCACCGATGAGAGTCCCGGTGCGCTTGGAGCCTGGGAGTCTGCCGGTATTCTCGACGTCACGCATCTCTTCGATTCCCGCGCTGGAGAACGAGTGCTGCTGGCCACGGTCCAAGCACACACGATACGCGACGGCCTGATTGCAAAGCACAAGCTGGACGAAGGTGGCCAACTCATCCTGCTCAGGAGTACCCCGGCAGCGTCTCCCGAACGGGCCGGCAAATGAAAGCCCGTTCTAGGCGGCATAAGATGCCGCCGCTACAAATGCAGAAAGGCCGTTTTGTTTTCGTAGCCGCGCGATCTGCTTCTTCCCGGAACGTCTCGCGATCCCTGGGGGTCGTGATCGGCACGGTTTTCCTTCTCTCCTGTGTCGCGGGTTTGGCGGGCGCGGCTCGGTTAAACACCAGTCCGGCTCCGCCGCCGGAGTTGGAGCCGCATCTGGCGGCCATCGCCGGGTTGGCTCAACCATCTCCGATGGTGAAGATTCCCGAAGGATGGTTCCTCATGGGCACGGTTCGCAAAGACGATGATCCGTTCGGGTTGGAAACGCAGTATGACGACACGGAGTTTCCACAACGACGGATCTGGCTGGACGCATTTTCAGTCGATCGCGATGAAGTGAGTATGGGCGAGTATCTGGCGTTTCTGCACCGGCACGAACTTCCGATTCCGCTCAAACTGCGCCACCTGATCTGGCATCTGATCGACGTGCACGTTCTTCCGGATTACGTGATGGCGCGGTGGCCGGCCTTGTATGTGTCGTGGGACGAAGCGGATCAATTTTGTCGCGCGCGCGGCAAACGCTTACCCACCGAGGCGGAATGGGAAAAAGCCGCCCGGGGGACCGATGGCCGGGTGTTTCCCTGGGGCGCCGATCCTCCCACCGCGGACGTGGCCGTGTTCGGGTTGTATCACGTACACCAGATCCCGTTGGTGGCGGCCGTGGACAGTTTTGACGAGGGACAAAGCCCGTACGGGCTGCGTCACATGGCCGGCAACGTGCGGGAATGGGTGCACGATTGGTTCGGTCCGGACTCCTATCCCCTGATGCCCGAACGGAATCCGCAGGGGGCCGAGGCCGGGCGGTACAAGAGTGTGCGCGGCGGGTCGTGGCGAAGCCGGCCGCAACTCCTGCGAACGGCCACCCGCAACGGCGCCACGCCGGCAACACGTTCGCCGAACATCGGGTTCCGGTGCGCCCGGACCTTATCGTATCCGGACGATGAGGTTATCGATGAAGCGCACCCCTCCGACCCGGATCGCGCCGAGTAAGACCACGGTTCCCCGCAGACGGGCCAGCGGTTCGAGCGTGCGGGCGTCACAACACGCCAGGTAGTCGACGGTGAGCCCATGCCCCGCGTCGAGGACCCTCGCCATTTTCTTTTCGACCGAGTCGGCGCGCCGCGTCCCTCTTGCGATCGCTTCCTTCCCGGTCGAGAGGGCCTGGTAGAGGGCCAGCGCCTGTTGGCGTTCCGTTTTCGTCACGTAGCGATTTCGTGAACTCAGGGCGAACCCGTCCGCGTCGCGTACGGTCGGGCACAGGGTGATCCGTGAGTCGAGGTCAAGGTCCTTCACCAATTGCCGGATCAGGCAATATTGTTGGTAGTCTTTTTGTCCCAAGAATGCTCGATCCGGACGGACCAGGTTCAACAGTTTGGTCACGACCGTGGTCACACCCTCAAAATGCGTGGGCCGGTGTTCTCCCTCCCATCGTTGGGACAGCATCCCGACCGCAACGGTCGTTTGGAAGCCCCGAGGGTAGAGGATATCCGCTTTCGGAAGAAAGACGAGATCGGCGTTTTCCTCGCGACAGCATGCGAGATCCCGCGACAGGTCCCTGGGATAGCGACGGTAATCCTCGGCAGGTCCGAACTGGAGCGGGTTCACGAAAATGCTGACCACGACCGTGCCGCACGTTCGACGGGCGCGTCGGATCAATGCCCGATGCCCGGCGTGCAACGCCCCCATGGTCGGCACCAACCCGATTGAACCTCGGAGTGGATCCTGCCGGCGTCGCCAGGTTCGCAGGGCCTGAGTCGTTCGGATGATGCGCATTTAGTCAGCCGGAGGCGGCGCGCATGATGGCCGCGTGGTGAACCGTGAACCGGGAACGACGTCGAGCCTTTGCACGCGACAGGTGTCGGTCAGCCGGTCGAGCAGGGCTTGCATCGTTTGCTTGTATTGAGGATGGACCCAGTCCGGATCGAGTTCGGCCATTGGTGTCAGGACGAACCGCCGTTGATGGAGACGGGGATGCGGAACGGTGAGTTGCGGGGTGTCGATGATCCGTTGTCCATAGAACAGAACGTCCAAATCCATGGGCCGGGAAACGTGTTTCAGCTCGGGGTCGCGCCCGAGGCCCCGCTCGGTTTCCCGGCAAACGGCCAACAGGTGTTCAGGCTGGAGTTGCGTCTCGAGACGAACGACCCCGTTATAGAACCACGTGTCGTCGTGCCCGTGAGCCATGTCGACGGGTTCGGTCTCATAATACGACGAGATGCCGGTCAACGTGGACTGTGGCAAGAGCCCCATCAAGGCCACGGCCCGGTCACAAAAATCCTGCCGATCTCCCTGGTTCGATCCGAACGCGATAAAGACGGTTTCGACGCTCACGAATGCTTAAACGGGCCGGCCGGGTAGCCGGTCCGCCCCGTTACCACCCGATTTGTTTGAGCCGGTCCACGGCTTCAGCCAATCGCTCTTTGGTCGTGGTGAGGGCCATGCGAATGTAGCCTTCACCCGGCGCTCCGAACCCGTTTCCCGGCGTGGTCACGATCCCGGCTTTTTCCAACAGGTGCGCCGTGAAGGATGCGGAAGTATAGCCCTTGGGCACCTCGATCCAGACGTAGAACGTGGCCGGGGGCGTGTCAAATTCGAGGCCGAGATTTCGCAACCCCGCGACCAGCAGGTCACGGCGTTCCTGGTAAATAGCCCGGAGTCCGGCGGTGAGTCGATCGTCGGACTCCAAGGCCGTGATCCCGGCTTCCTGAACGGCCTGAAATTGGCCCGAGTCCATGTTGCTCTTGATTTGGCTCAACCCCGCAATCACTTCGGCGCGGCCCACGGCAAACCCGATCCGCCAGCCCGTCATGTTGAAGGTCTTGGACAACGAATGAAACTCGATGCCCACGTCCATGGCGCCCTCCGCTTCCAGAAAGCTGGACGGGCGAAGGCCGTCGTAGAAAATTTCCGAATACGCCGCGTCGTGGCACACGATCACGTGATGCTCTTTCGCAAACGCAATCACGCGACTGAAAAACGCCGTGTCCGCAATGACCGACGTGGGATTGTTCGGCGAATTCAAGAACATGAGTTTCGCTTTTCGAGCCACGTCCGGAGGAATCGCATCCAGGTCGGGCAGGAACCCGTTCTCTTTCAACAGGGGCATCTCATGGGCCATGCCGCCGGCAAAACTGGCGGAGACAGGATACACGGGATACCCGGGGCTGGGGACGAGCACGACGTCGTCCGGATCGATAAAAGCCATGGGCACGTGGCCGATGCCCTCCTTTGACCCGATTAACGTGACCACCTCGGACTTGGGATCCACGGTCACCTTGAAACGCCGCTGGTACCAGCCGGCGACCGCGGTGCGAAACGACAACATCCCGCTCGACGAAGGATATTGATGATGCTGCGGATCGGTCACCGCCTGTTGCATGCGCTCCAGAATAGGATCGGGTGTCGGCAGGTCGGGATCGCCGATTCCCAGGTTGATGATATCGACCCCGCGGGCAACGGCCTGCTGCTTCATCTCGTCAATCGCCGCAAACAGATACGGGGGTAAGGTCCTGATGCGTTCAGCATACGTGATGGGAACACCGCTCATTCCTGCCACTCCTTTTTCAACAATCGAACATGTTCAGGGTTTCGTTTTCAAGAATACGGAGGAGTCACGTTACTGTACCGGCAACGCGAGAATCAAGGAACGGTTCGCAGGGATCGGCTGTGACGCGCAGTTGACCAGTTCGCGGAGAACGGGAATTGGGGAAGGGTATTTTTCATTGGAAGAAAGGGAATACAAATTTGCAGGATGAATTTGCAATGTGCATTTTTTGCACATTGCTTTTTGTTCGACTTTTCCATCTTGCATTAAGTGGATGGCTGATAAGACTTCAACTGAGCAGGTGGTGGGCCGAAAAACCACAGAGGGCCTGCATCGCAAAGGTGGGTCTCTTTGCTATTGTGCCAGGTGGGCGATGAGGCGGTCGGCGAGACGGTGGCATTCGGGAAGCACGGTCTCTGCCGATGCCAACAGGTCCTCGGTTGTGGTTTGGGCCCGTTGGACATCGGAGGTGCATTCACGGCAGAGGGCTTCGACGCCTTGGACTTCCAATTCCACATGGAACAGGAGCCCGTAGGCGCGGGCGCCGTAGCGAAAGGCTTGGACCGGATAGAACTCGGACGCGGCGAGCACGCAGGCTCCCGGCGGCAGGGTGAGTCCTTCCCCGTGCCATTGAAACACCGTGAACTCGCGGGGGAACGTGCCGAACACCGGGTCGGCGTCTTCCTCAACGGCCCGCGTGACCGGGGTCGGTCCGATTTCCAGGCGAGGGCCGGGACGCACCTGTCCGCCCAAGGCTTTCGCCATGAATTGAGAGCCCAGGCACACGCCCAACACCGGGATGCCCGCCTCGATCGCGTGACGAATGAACTGCAGTTCTTTTTCAATCCACGGGTCGGGATCATTCACGGACATAGGGCCGCCCATGACCAGGAGGAAATCCGGAAGCGTGAGAGGAAGATCCCGTTCCGGGACCAGCAGGGGATCTACCTGATAGTGACGGCACTCCAACGCCTGCCGGAACGCGCCCGGGCCTTCGAAGGGAACGTGTTGGAGGCACAAAGCCTGCTTCATGGG
>VXOF01000010.1 GCA_009840285.1 Nitrospira sp. SB0662_bin_26 | reverse complement strand
CTCGGGACCAGGCTTGCCCGGCAGTTGGGCGTTCCGGTGACGCAGGACTATCGCGAAATTTTGAACATGAAAGAGGTGGACCTGATCATTGACGTGACCGGCAGTCCCGAAGTCGAGCGGGCGTTGCAGAAAATTCGAAAACCGAGCGTGGCGATCATCGGCGGAGCCAGCGCCAAGTTCATGTGGCAGTTGATCGACGCACGGATTCGGGCCACGACGGAAATCGAAAACACGCTGAGCCGGTACCAATCCCTGTTTCGTCGGTACGTCAAGGAAGAGGCCGAGAGCGCGGTCGATGAAGAACGGACGCGCATCGCCTGTGAAATTCACGATGGATTGGTCCAAACGCTGGTCGGCGTGAATTTCAAAATGGAACGGTGCGGGGACCTGATCCAGGATGAACCTGCCAAGTGCCTTTCCCTGTTGAGTGAGGCCAAGCATCACTTGAAACACGGCATTCAGGAAGCCCGGCAGGTGGTGTTCAACTTGCGACCCGGTCAATACGAGCAGTTGGATCTGCTCTCGGCGCTGACCAATTACCTCGATTCGTATAAAAAGCAAAATCGTGTCCAGGTCGCCTTCACCCATGCGGGCAGTGATGCCCGCTTGCTCCCGAAGACGAAAGTCTTCGTGTTCCGGATGATCCAGGAAGCGCTGCAAAATTCATCCAAGCATGCCGGGGCGTCGAAAGTTCTCGTGCAATTGAGCATCCAACCGCATCACCTTTCAGCCGTCATACAGGACAATGGCAATGGGTTCGACGTGCAGGCCGTTTTTCAGAATCCCGACAAGTGGGATCACTTCGGCTTGCGCGGTATGAAGGAGCGGGCCAAGTTGCTCAACGGCGAGGTTTCGTGGGAATCTCGCAAAGACGAAGGGACCACGGTCACGGTCTCCATTCCGTTGGCCAGAAAGGATAGCGCACGAAATGGCAAAAAAAATTAAGGTGTTGATTGCGGACGACCATCGGGTCGTACGTGAAGGCCTGTCCGCTATCCTGGAAACCAAGGAAGAAATCCACATCGTCGGCGAAGCCGGTGACGGCGGCGAAGCCGTGGAGAAAGCCAGGCAATTGCTGCCCGACGTGATCGTCATGGACGTGAGCATGCCGGGTATGACCGGCGTGGAAGCCACGCGGATCATCAAGCGGGAAATGCCGCATATCGGGATCATCGCCCTGACGATGTATGAGGATCATCAATACATTTTCGATCTGGTCCGGGCCGGAGCCACGGGTTACCTGCTGAAAGATTCGGATTCCACGGAAATCGTTGCGGCAATTCGCGCCATTTCCCGTGGGGAATCGCTGATCCATCCGTCGGTGGCGAGTAAAATCCTGGCCGAATTTTCGTTATTGGCCGAAGGCAAGGGCAAAAAGAAGTCCTTACTGGAACACGACCTCACGGAGCGCGAGATCACCGTCCTGCGATTGGTGGCGGACGGCAAGACCAACAAGGAAATCGCCAACGTGTTGGATCTGAGCGAGAAGACCGTGAAAAATCACGTCCGCAACATCTTCCACAAACTCCACGTCTACGACCGCACCCAAGCCGCCATCCTGGCCATCCGAAAAGGCATCATCGAACTCGAACCGCACCCCTGACCTTCTTCCTCCAGGATACGCGCATCGGTGTTTTTCGTGTGCAAGAGGGCTATACGACAGCCTTGTGCATCGTATCGATGGTGCTTGCGGGGCCGTTTCGGTTGGTGCTACCATCCTTTCCAGTCAAAGGAGAGCGTGGTATGGCCAATGTGACGTTGTTAGTGTCCTCGACGTGTTCAGCCTGTCCTTCCGCCAAGAGCCTGTGGAAGCAGTTGCGGGTGAAGCACAGCTTCAGTTACCGGGAAATCGATATCAGTACCCCCGATGGTCAGGAACTGGCCGACCGCCACGCGGTGCGGGCCGTTCCGGCCACGATTATCAATGGGCGACTCACCTTTGTCGGCGTGCCTTCACGGCAGAGCGCGGAAAAAGCGTTGAGTCAACGTCGGGGTTAACCTTTAAGCACGCGGCATAAGTCATTGTGGATTTTTGATCGCGGATTGTGGATTTTTCATTCTTGATTTCCAATCAGAAATCAGCAATCCAAAATCAGCAATGCCCTCCACAATGTTCCGGCGTGATAGGTCCTCCCAATGAGCACCTCCCTTCCGTTTGGGATGGATGAAGAGGATCTGGAGCTTGAGCTTCCGATCCTGCCCCCCCGTCAAGCCGCCGCTCCGCCCGACTGTCCGTTCTGTGGCGACCCCATGACCTTTATCGATGCGGAATGGGGCTGCGCGGATTGTAACGGGGAACTGATCGGTCCTGAGACGGGATAAGACGGGCGCAGGTTCGTGACTCTATCCCGTGCGTGACGCGCACGCGTCGCTTCTCTTCCTGCCATGCTGCACGTCGTTACGGGTCTCTTTCAGCCGGATCTGGAACAAGCCTTAGCCTCCGACCTTCGTTCGGTCACCCCCCCTTCGTCGCCGTGTCTGGTGCTCGTCCCCTCCGAGAGTTTACGCACGCACCTGAAATGGGTCTTCTGCATTGAGAAGGGCCTGCCTCTTTTCAACGTTCATCTCCTGACGTTCCACCAGTTGGCCGCGCGGTTGTTGGAAGAACAGGGCCGTCAGGTTACGGCCCGTCTGCGGGGCGAGTCCTTTTTCCGGGAATGGGTGCACCAGCGGTTGCGCCGCCGAGACGCGGATTTCACCGGGCTCAACGAACTGGCCTCGATGCCTGGCGGCTGGGCTGCCCTCTGGGCCACGCTCAAGGATCTCAAGGACGCGAGAGTCGAGGCCGGGGCGGTGTTGGAGGCGTTCGGCCAAAGCCCGTTCTCAGCGGATCGCAGGCTACAAGCGGTGGTCCGCTTGTACCGGACTTGGTGTGAGGACCAAGCCCATCATTCGTTGTATGACCATGACGACGTCGCGGTGTTGGCGCTCGACTTGATCTCCGAGTCTTCGTGGCTTCGACAGCAGACCCGTATCTTTTACTATGGATTTTATGATTTGACCCAGGGACAACTCGATCTCTTTCAAACGATCGTCAGGCAATACCCTACCACGTTGTATTTTCCGTTACTCGATCAACATCCGGCCTTTCGCTTCGCCCAGCAGTTCTTCGATCAGCACGTCCGCGGGCTCGCCACAGGAGCGATCGAACACAAGATCGAGACCACGTCTCCGTTTCGAGATCTGTTCGATCCACAATCAAAAATCCACAATCAAAAATCCACAATCAAAAATCCGCAATCCGCAATCCACAATCCACAATCCACAATCGAATTCTGTCGTCTTATCACGGTTTCCGGTGCGAACGACGAGATTGACGTGGTGGCCAAAGAGATCCTGGCCTTGGTCCAAGAGCGGCGGATTCCGTTTCATGACGTCGGCGTGGTGGGGCGGACGTTGACCGGATATGAAGACGTGCTGCCTCGCGTCTTTTCGGCGCACGGTATCCCCTTTCAGGCGACTCTGCGCCGGCCCCTGAGTCAGCATCCGTTCTCCCAAATCCTGCTGCGTCTTCTCGGGCTTCGTCTTCCCGATTCCGACCGGAATGCGACCTTTGACGTGTTGCATTCTCCGTTCGTGAATTGGCGGAACGTCTGCCCCGACCTCGCGACCCCGCGTCCCGCCTTGTGGGAGCAATTGAGCCGGGAGATCGGGATCGAGCAGGGCTTGCACGAGCGGGAGCGATTGGTCGGGTTTTTTGAAACCGGGGTTCCGATGCCGCACAAGCGAAGACAGGGTGAGGATACGATACCCGGTGAAGAGGTCCGTAATCTTTGGCACGTGCTGGATCAATTAACCCGGCTCCTGGAGATGTTTCCTGAAAAGGCGAGTTGGGACGTTTTCGCGGATCGGGCCTTGGCTCTCATGGATTGCGTGCTGATCAATCCACAATCCGCAATCCACAATCCACAATCAAAAATCCACAATCAGCAATCCCAAGTGTACCAAGCGGTCCGGGAGTGTTTTGCGGAGATCCGGTCGCTCACGGATGTCAGTGGGCAGGTCCGGTATGCGGAGTTTCACTCCACGCTCACGCGGTTTATAGAAGAACGGCTCGTGCGAAATCCTTCGCGAGCGGAGAACGGGGTGCGGGTGGTCGATGCCATGGCTGCCAGGGGCTTGTCCTTTCGCTACCTCTTCGTTATCGGTCTGACGGACCATGTCTTTCCGCGGCATATTCGAGAGGACGGGTTTTTCCGGGATTCGGCGCGCCGGTTTTTGGAGGAACACCTGGGGTTCAAGATCCAGGAAAAGACCGGAGGGTACGACGAAGAAAAATTACTGTTCTACCTGTTGATGCACGCGGCGCGGGAGGGTGTCACTCTGTTAGCCCAACGATCGGACGAGGAAGGCCGGACAACCATCCCGTCCTGGTACCTCCAGGAAGTGGAACGTTGCGTGCCGGGCCTTGCTGCCGTGGACGTGCCCAGGTCCGCGCTTCACAAATCCCAGGCCATGCCGTACGCCGATGAGATGCGATGGACGCCCCGCGAGCGGCTGGTACGGCACGTGTTGCAACGCCATGAGCCGGTCCGGGACACGGCGGGGGAACCGGCGTGGTGGCGGATGCTGGAAAGCGGGCTGGCAGCACTCCGCGGACAGGAGAGCGACCGGCCACACCTGAATGCCTACGATGGGATGACCGGGCCGCTGCCGGAATATTGGAAGGGTCTGGCTCTGTCGGCGACCAGCCTTCAACGCTATGCCACCTGTCCCTTTCAATATTTCGTCCGGAACGTGTTGGGTCTTCACGTGTCGAGGCCGACGTCTCGAAGTCAGGGCCCGGGCGCGTTGGAAGTGGGCACGCTGCTCCACGAGATTTTAGGAAAGTGGTACGACCGGCTGGAACGGCATGGGTGGTTTGCGCGGGATGCCCCTCCTGACTTCAAGCCGCTGGACATCCTGAAGCAGGTGGCGGAGACGGCGTTCCGCGAGTTTGAACAACGGAACCAGGTCGGGCCCGCGCTCTTGTGGGAGATGCGACAGGAACAGATTGTGACTATGCTCGAACGTATTCTTGAGCAGGACACACGGGAACTGGGAAACGAATGGCGCCCGATTCTGTTTGAGGAGCCCGTGAAAGGGGAGATGCCGGTCAAGGTCGCGAAGGGGACGACGTCGCTTCCCATGACCGGCCAACTCGACCGGGTGGATTGGTCGTCCTCCCGGGGCCGGTACCGGATCATCGATTACAAATTTACCGGCAGCGGCGTGATGTCGGATCAGGCATTGGCCAGGGCGGTCGTACAGGGGACTCGCCTGCAACCGCTGCTCTATATGGAATTGGCCCGGCAAGAGCTACCCCCGTTGTTGGAGCAAAAGCTCGGGCTGGGCAAGGACGGGCAGGCCACTGTAGAAGGCAGCCCCTGTGCTGCCCCAGCCTGTGAAGGCGTCTGGTTTTACGTCGTGGCGCCTCGGGAATTTCCGGAGGAACAGGGGTTTGCGCCCGTGGCCTTTACAGCGGAAACGCGGGCAGGCGTCGCCCCGCAAACCGAGACGCTGATGACCACGCTGGTCGAAGGGATCCGGCAAGGAAAGTTCTTCATCGTGCCGGGACGGCATTGCGACTGGTGCGACGTGCGGGCGGTGTGTCACCGGACCCATCCGGCAAGCGCCCGGCGCGCGCGGGAGGATTACAAGCAGATCCAGGCGCACCGAAACGTTCGCCGCCAGCAGCCTCCGAAGCCGCCCGCCAAGACTTCTCAAAAGGACGATGACTCGTGAGGGCGGCCAAGTCATGAAAGAAATACAGGCTCTGCCCGATAGCCACGCGCGTCACGGCGCCGTCACGGCTTCGGGGACCAACGTCGTAGTGACCGCGGGCGCGGGCACGGGCAAGACCTCGCTGCTCATCGACCGCATCCTCCACCTGTTGACCCGGGGCCGCGATCGACTGGCAATGACGCAGATCGTCGCCGTCACCTTTACCAACAAGGCGGCCAGTGAATTGAAGTTGCGGATGCGGCACCGTCTGCGGCTCATGAAGGAACTCGCCACGGGCCGGTCTCCCGGGAGTGAACTCCACGATTACGAAATCCGGTCGATCCGGACGCTTCAAGAAACCTCGGGCCTGACCGACGAAGAATTGGCGGCAGTGAGCGACGAGGCCATGCGTGAGGTGGAGCGGGCGCACATTGAAACCATTCACAGTTTTGCCGGCCACCTCTTGCGTCTCTATCCCGTGGAAGCCGGCGTGGATCCGTCGTTTCAAGAAGACGACGGCACACGATTTCATGAGCATTTTAATCACGAGTGGGACCAGTGGTTGCAGCGAGAATTGGACGCGAGTGGACGCCGGCATGACGTCTGGCGCCGGGTTCTGGCGCGCTACGGCTTGGACGACGTGAAACAACTCGCACAAGCCTTGACGGATGAATTGATCCCCGCGTCCGGAATCCGTACCTCACAACAGGCGATCACGCCGCATCTGCGGTCCTGGCTGGCAACGTTACGCGACCGCGGCCGCCTGTTGCAGGAACGGTATCAAGGTACCCTGAAGATCAACCGTCTGCTCGATGCCGCCGTCGCGTTGTTAGCGGGCGTGGAAACGAACGGCATGCTGCGGTCGCACGATGCCGATGAGGCTGTCGTGCTTCAACAGACGATTCCGACGAAGACGAAGGCCTGGACTGACGAGGACCATGAAGAAGCCAAGGGATTGATCAAGGTCGCCCAGGCGATTGCACAGTCGGGTTCGGAATCGTTATGGAACGCGGTGCAACTCCTGTCCCCTTTTGTGGTTCATTGCCGGTCCTCGTTTGTGGAAAAAGGGCTGGTGTCGTTTAACGGATTGCTCGCGCGGGCGCGGGGCCTGCTGCGGGACCACCCGCACGTGCGCGCCGAATTGAAGGAGCAGTACCAGGCGATTATCGTCGATGAATTTCAGGATACCGACCCGGTCCAATACGAGATCATCCTGTTCTTGGCCGAGGTCGCGGGCTCCGAAGCCCGGGAGTGGTATCGCGTGCAGCCGGCGCCGGGCAAATTGTTTATCGTGGGCGATCCCAAGCAATCCATTTATGCGTTTCGGCGCGCGGATATTGAAGCCTACGATACCGTTGTCCGCGACCACGTCCTGGCGCCGGCGGCCAAAGGTGAGCGGTATGCTTTGCAGGGAAATTTTCGGACGCACGCGCAATTGCTTGATCCCGTGAACCGCTGTTGCGCGAATGTGTTTCCGTCCACTTCCGTCGAAGGGTTGCAACCTCCGTACGAACCGCTCCTGCCCGTGCCGTCGGACTCGCTGCCCTTGCCCCACGAACGGATGGAACTCCGCCTTGTCACCCTGGCGCAGGAAGACGCGGACGCGGAGACATCCAGCCGCGCGGAGGCGGATGCCCTGGCGCGCTGGTTGCGGGATGACGTGCTGGAAAAAGAATCCCTGCTCGTGGGTGGACGCGCGGTGCCCATCCGGCCGCGCGACGTGGCGATCCTGTTCCGAACGTTCGCTCATCTGCGAATCTGCC
Organism: Nitrospira sp. SB0662_bin_26; assembly: GCA_009840285.1. Lineage (GTDB taxonomy): Bacteria > Nitrospirota > Nitrospiria > Nitrospirales > UBA8639 > Bin75. The sequence continues at coordinate 1,000 of VXOF01000010.1, read as the reverse complement.
TGGAAGCCTTTCGGCGGCACCACCTGCCTTGCCTGGCCGACGGAGAGAAACATTTTTATGAACGGCAGGAGGTGATCGATTGCAGCCTGGTGTGGCGCACCCTGATCGATCCCCGTGATGAACTGGCCGCGGTCGGGGTGTTGCGGTCTCCCTACGGCGGCTGCTCCGACGTGGAGATCGAGTCCATCGTGCAACGGGGATTCCTGGATGATTGGGCACACGAGTCGTCCCTCGCGCGTCTGCCGCCGATCTTTACGATCCTCCATTCATTGCACGCGGCGACCCAAGCGCTTCCGGTTCCGGAAGCTATCCAGTACGTGTTCCAAGCGCTGCCCTTGGCGGAATTGGCCGCGGCTTCCATCGACGGCGAACATGCCTTGGCCAACGTGCTCAAACTCCGGGACGTGATGTTGGCACTGGCCGTGCGGTCCGGGTTGACGCTTCGGGAAATCGTTCGTCAGGTGGGACAGTGGGTGGATGACCCGCCGGATGAGGGAGAACGGCCTCTTGTGGAGGAAGGGCTCACGTCTCAGGGTCCGGGTGGCGCGATCCGGTTGTTGACCATCCACAAGGCCAAAGGACTGGAATTTCCCATGGTGGTCGTCGCGGGGCTGCATCGGGACGTGGACCATCATAAAGCCTCGGTCTGGACGTCGCACGACTGGCTGACCGACACCATCGGTCTCCGGCTCGGTGAGGCCGCCGACCTTGGAGGCATTTTCCTCGAAACCAAAGTCGCCGAACGGCAGCGAGCGGAACAGGTGCGGTTGCTCTACGTGGCCATGACGCGCGCGCAACGGCGTCTCGTGTTGTCCGCAGCGCTTCACGGGCAAGGGACGACCAGGAAGGGCACGCTGCTGTCGTTAGTCGCGCGCGGCCTGGATCTGGATGTGCCGGCCATGGTCGAGGTGGCCCAAGAACAATCCCAATGCGACCGTCTGGTGGGGAACGTGGCCGTGACCACGACCGTCGTGCCGGCCCCTCAACCCACGCAGAAAAC
>VXOF01000110.1 GCA_009840285.1 Nitrospira sp. SB0662_bin_26 | reverse complement strand
CCGGTCCCGATCTGAACGAGAGCGACCAAGCCCAACAGGACCAGCAGACCGGAGACGCCGAAAGCGACGCGGCGTTTCCCCATGAAATCGATATTCGTTCTTCCGATAATTTCCAACATGTTCAGTCCCCAGACCCGCTAAATGCTCAACCGTTCCAGCTTTCGTCGATTGATGAGATCGAAAACGACTTTGGTCCCGATCAACGCGGTAAACAGATTGATCCCAATACCCAGACACAGGGTCACGGCAAACCCTTTGATGGGCCCGGTGCCGAATAAAAACAACGCCAATCCGGTAATCAACGTGGTGACGTGGGAGTCGACGATCGTCAAAAAAGCCTTGTCGTACCCGGCATCGACCGCCAATCGAACGGGGCGCCCCTGCCGCAGTTCTTCCCTGATGCGCTCAAAGATCAGAATATTGGAGTCCACCCCCATCCCGATCGTCAGGATGATACCCGCGATCCCCGGCAACGTCAGCGTGGCATTGAGGCCGGATAACGCACCCAACAAACAAAGGAGATTCAACGCCAGGGCCATATCCGCAATCACCCCCGACATCCGGTAGTAGATCACCATGAAGATCAGTACGATCAGGCCGGCAATCAGCGTGGTCTTCAGGCCTTTCTCGATGGAATCCTGTCCCAACGAAGGCCCCACGGTCAGGTCTTGGATCGTTCTCATCGGCGCGGGAAGCGCGCCTGCCCGAAGAACGATAGCCAGGTCATTTGCCTCGTCCGTGGTAAAATTGCCGGTGATCTGGGCCCGCCCGCCGAGAATGGGTTCGTTGATTCGCGGCGCCGAATAGACCGTGCCATCCAGCACGATCGCCATGAACTTACCCACGTTGGCACTGGTAATCCGCCCGAATTCTTTCGCGCCTTTGCTGTCGAACGTCACCCCCACGTAGACTTCGCTGAATTCCGTATAATTGACGCGTGCGTCCTGCAAGACGTCCCCGGTCAGCGCCGCCTCTTTCCGCACGAGATACGGCCGGCTGAAGACCGGGGGGCCGCCTTTGGAATCGGGGATGGGTTCAAACAAGATTTCCGAACCCTCGGGAACCTTGCCGGCAAATTTCTCTTGAATACTCGTCTCTTCACTGCGCAGGACTTGCACGGGCAACCCGAGTCCCGGCTGATTGTCCTCGTCGAGCATTTTGAATTCCAGCAAGGCGGTATCCTGGATCAGGCTTTTCGCCCGCTCGGGATCCTTGACCCCCGGAAGCTGGATCACCAGTTCCGTCCGCCCCTGGCGTTGCAACAGCGGTTCCGTGACGCCGAATTGATCGATCCGATTTCGAATCGTCTCCAGGGCCTGATTGATGGCCGCGTTCTTGATCCGATTCACTTCGCTGTCGAGGATTTCGACGACCAGGATGCGGCCCTCTTGCGAAACCTGAAAATACGAAGGGAATTCGTCGCGAATCAGCTCCGCGGTTTCTTCGATTGTTTCCTCCTTCGACAGCTCAAGCCGAACCTGGAGGCTCCCCACCCGTTCAATGGTGACGAAGGCAATGTCTTTGTCGGTCAACAGATCCCGCATGGCTTTGACGGCACGGTCAACGGCAATCTCGACGGCCCGCTCCTCTTCCACCTCCAGCACCAGGTGAATGCCGCCCTGCAGGTCGAGACCGAGCGAGACGCCGCGAGGGGGAATCAGCCACCTGACGCTCTCGGGAATCCGGTCGTACAGGCCCGGCCATGAAGGCAGAAACAAATAGAAGGAGACCACGGACAGGAACAACACAAGAAACAAGCGACCACGAATTTTTTTCATGCGTGTCCTCTACCCCTCGTCTTCCGTCCGTAACCTGGAAATGTTCTCACGTTGAACCTTCATTTTCGTATTGTCATCCACTTGCACGGTGGCGGTCTCTTTATCCAACCTGGTAATGGACCCCCAAATACCGGCAGACGTGATAATCTTATCGCCCTTCTTCAACTTGGTTAACATCTCCTTGTGCTGTTTCTGTTTCCGTTGCTGCGGCAGGATCAACAAGAAATAGAACACCACGAAAATCAAAATGAACGGCACCAGAGAAAAGAGCCCCGCCGCTCCCTCAGGCGCTCCTCCCTGTGCCCAGGCTATCGAGCCGATCTCCATGCCCATTTATCCATCCTTTCCGCTTGTTGATCCCTCGGTCACGACCGTCGCGCCGACCAGTTCCGCATACGCGGCACTTTTTTCATACTCACGGCGTTGTTCATAGAAAGCCCGGCGAAATGCCGGAAAGATGCCGTCTTGAATCGCCGAACGCATCGCATCCATCAGCGTTCGATAATACCAAAGATTGTGAATCGTGTTGAGTCGCACCCCCAACATTTCATTGGACAGATACAGGTGCCGCAAGTAAGCCCGGGAATACTTCCGGCAGACCGGACATTCGCACTGCGCGTCGATCGGGCCGTCATCCTTCGCATATTGCGCATGTTTGATCAAGACCCGTCCCTGAGTCGTGAACAACCATCCCGTCCGCCCATGACGAGACGGAATCACGCAGTCAAACAGATCCACCCCGCGCATGACGCCTTCGACGAGGTCTTCGGGAAGACCGACACCCATCAGGTAACGAGGGTGAGAGGGAGGCAGTTCGTCGACCGAAACTTCAAGCATGGCCAGCAAGGCAGGCTTGTCTTCTCCCAACGATAGCCCACCGATGGCGTACCCATCAAATCCGATCTCAACCAACTCGCGAGCGGACTGCCGGCGCAAACCGGCATCCAGCGCTCCTTGCACGATACCGAACAGCGCCTGTCGTCGGTCACGTGCGGCCGCGGCACACCGTTTGGCCCATGCCGTTGTCCGCGTCACCGCGATCCCGGCCTGCTCGTTTGAACATGGATGTGGCGGGCATTCGTCCAGTGTCATCATCACATCAGAGCCCAGGGCCATTTGAATTTCCATGCACAACTCGGGCGTGAGATGATGCAGAGACCCGTCCAAATGCGATCTGAAGGAAATCCCGTCATCCGTGATCTTCCGCAGATCCGCGAGGCTGACCAACTGAAAGCCCCCGCTGTCCGTTAAAATCGCACCGTTCCAGCCCGTAAACCCGTGAAGCCCGCCTTGCTCTTGAATGAGCCGATGGCCGGGTCGCAAATACAAGTGATAGGCGTTGCTCAGCATCAACCCGAAGCCCAATTCCCGCAGTTCATCGGGCGCCATGCCCTTCACCGTGCCCAACGTGCCCACGGGCATGAACGCCGGTGTGTCGACGGCGCCGTGAGGGGTGGACAGCACCCCGGCACGAGCCGCGCACTGAGGATCCTGCTGATCTACGGAGAATGCAATCACGCTACGCGCTCAACCGATTGAAGGTTCGTCGATGAAAAGATGAGAACTCCTCAAGTTCCGATTCCCGATCGACCGTGCCATGTTGCCGGCATTCTTACATTGTTTCCGGAGCGCTGACACCCAATAATCCGAGTCCGTTCTTGATCACCGTTTGAACCTGTTTCAACAAGACCAATCTGGCCATGGTCAGTTCCTTGGACAAGTCTTCGCGAACCGATTCACTCGCTTCTCCATCGTCATCTGCTTCATCTTCCTTGACGCCGTCGATCCTGGGCGGAAGGACGCGATGCTTGTAATAGAAAACGTGGAGCAATCCTGCAAGTTCTTGAAGATAGAACGTGATGCGATGAGGCTCCAAGGCCTTGGCGCTCGCTTCAAGCAACCCGGGGAAACTCGACAACTGCTTCACGAGCCGGAGTTCTTCCGGCTGGACCAACGCGGCCAACGGCGCATCGCCGACCGGCAGTACGGGAAACCCTCGATCCCCGGCCGTCCTGAACAAGCTGGCCAACCGCGCGTGGGCATATTGAACGTAGTAGACGGGATTTTCAGAGGACTGCTTCTTTGCCAACTCAAGGTCGAATTCAAGATGCGTATCCGAGCGACGCATCAGAAAAAAAAACTTGGCGGCATCAGCCCCTACCTCATCGACCACGTCCTGTAGCGTGATAAATTCACCCGCACGTTTGGACATCTCGACTTTTTCCCCGCCCCGCAATAACCGCACCATCTGGACCAAAACCACCTGCAAGCAATTCTCGCCGTAGCCAAAGGCTTTGACCGCGGCTTTCATGCGCGGGACGTAGCCATGATGATCCGCACCCCAAATGTTGATCAACCAGTCGTAGCCACGCCCCAACTTATCGAAATGGTAGGCGATGTCCGAGGCCAGGTAGGTATAGTCACCATCCTGCTTGCGAACCACACGGTCTTTTTCATCCTGAAATTCAGAAGACCGGAACCACGTCGCCTCGTCACGTGTAAACACCAGATCCCGCTGTTCGAGGTCCTGCAAAGCCGCCTCGATTTTCCCCGCAGAAAACAACGAAGCCTCGCTGTACCACGTCTCGAACTCCACCCCGAATCGCCCGAGATCATCTTTGATGGCTCGTACGAGTTGCTCGGATGCCCATTGCCCGCATTTCTTGCGAGCAGCTTCGGGATCCAGGGCCAAGAGTTCCGAGCCCTTTTCCCGATCCATCGTTTGCGCAAGGGCTCTGATGTAGTCTCCATGATAACCGTCCTCGGGAAACGAAAACTCGCGGCCGTGCAGTTCCAGATACCGTGCGTACACGGAGTCGGCCAACAGTTTCATTTGGCGACCCGCGTCATTGATATAATATTCCTTGTCGACTTCATACCCTGCGGCTCGCAGCAATCTTGCCAACGCTTCACCCAGCGCGGCTCCGCGCCCATGTCCCATGTGCAGGGGGCCCGTAGGATTCGCACTGACAAATTCCAAGAGAACCCGCTGCCCTTGTCCCGCCGTGCCGTGGCCGTAACGGTCGCCTGTCCGCTCGATCTCTTCGAGTACCGAAAACCAACAGTCCGGCCGAAGCGTAAAATTCAAGAATCCGGGTGGGGCTACCGACACCTTTTCCAAAAGAGGACATGAGGTCCGAAGTTGATCCGCAATCACTTGAGCCACTTCCAACGGCGGACGCTTCTCGTCTTTCGCCATGCTCATGGCCACATTTGAGGACAAATCCCCCCATTCCTCCCGCTTGGGAAAATCAATCACGGGCTCGGGAAAATTCGTTGATCGCAAGGCTCCGCGTTTCTTTGCCTCCAGCAAGGCACTGGTAATGGCAGAGGCAACCTGTTCTTGAACGATTCCGACAGACATGCTGGTATCGAAAAATAAGTGGGAGTTCAGGGAGAAGAGGATTCGAAATTTAACACAGGTTTTTCGGGCCTCGCAAGCAAAGGACGGCTAGAGTCGTGGCCATTGGATGCATTGCCCATGCATGGAAACTAGCCGGGACTGATTTTGTTCGCAAGCTCAAGGTCGGCCGGTGAATTCAAATTCAGAAAGGAAAGCAATTGGGGATCCAAACGCTTAATCTCCGCTTCGGAAACACGATGCACGGTCAGGCCCTGCTTGTCCACGATGTTTTGAAGACGGAGGTCTCGAGCATCGATCATTTCCTTCAAAATCGGCAGGCACTGTTTTGAATACAGCCCGTGCAGAGGCTGAAGCCCGGTGACCAATTGCGCCAGAACAATATCCGTTGGATCGATCTTCTGCAGAAAAAGCTCAATGACGGCCGGATTGATGAAGGGCATATCGCAAGCTACAACGAAAACACGCGGATAACGGGAATGGTACAGACCGGTATACAGGCCCCCTACCGCAGCACAGTCAGGTATAAGATCCGTCACGATGCGCATTCTATCGTCTTGTCTTGAAATATCCTCTTCAGCCAGGACCAAGAGCACCTCGGGGAAAAGCTCCAGTAGAACCGAAGTGACCCTATCCAGAAGCGGTTTGCCGTGGACGGACAAATGGCGTTTGTCCATCCCCATTCTTTTGCTCTTCCCGCCGGCTAACACCACGCCTGAAACTTCTCCAATCATCACTCACGCCTTCTTTTTGCCATGTAGCCTTTGTCTCGCATATGGCTCGGAACTGCCTCTTCCTGAGAAGAAAGTCATGCAATAAAAAAGGGGGTGGACGCCAGTCCACCCCCTTCCTTGTTCAATCTATCAGGCGCGTGTGCTTAGGCTTGGCCTTTTTCCTTCCGCCGGTTGGCGCGGCGGCCCAGCACCCAGCCTTCGATAATCACGATCCCGACCGTGATCAAGCCAGGATACACGTACGTGGTCAATGGAATCTGCGGCTCCATCACCAGATAATAGAAGGCCGACACCGCCATCTTGCGGCCCACGTCCCCATTGTGCCCGTCCCATGCAAAAAACACCATGGGGATATATTTTCCAGGCTCCAGGTACGCCACTTCTTCGTAGTCGCCTTTGATCGGCCGCTTGATAATCACGGTCCACCGGCCATTGGCCCACTCCGCTTTCACGACCTCCACTTCTTCCATGAAGTCCAGCTCGGTGAGGTCCTGATCCCAGCCCGTGCCTTCATACACACCCAAGGTCCCATCCGCGGTCCATTTGGTCAAATCCACGGAAAACCGCTCGTCCCCCCAGAAGTACCGGGGCTTCCGCGGGGCCGGCAGCTCCTGCCACTTGACCGGGAATTGGAACGCCACGCCGTCGTTGTAAACGGCATAGCCGTCTTTTTGCTTGGCCGCAATCGATTCCTGATGGAACGGGTCTTCGGCAAAGGTCGTGCCCTGTGGGGCCTGTTCCTCCACGCCATAGTCACCCAGGTTCACTTCCGTGGGATCCCAGTCCACTTCATCTTCCTGAATACTCTTGGTCCGGTCATCCCAACGGAACATGAATTCGATGTGCGTTTCGTTATACAGCGCTTGCACCCACATGTCGTCGATCCGGTTCACGAAGTTCCGGGGTTTGTGCGTGATCTGCCCCCCCATGGCCAACCACCGCCGGGGGATCAGCTTCCATCGCTCGTCATTTTCATCCGTGGGGAGGTCCCCCTCCACGAACTTGGAAGGTATCACGAAGTTGCTCTTGGGTTTGTCCGTCAGCGGGTCGATCCCTAAGGGTGGCGCCGTGGAGAAGGCCTGCGCCGTTTCATCGCTCACGGTCCCTTGCGGCGCGGGAATCTCATGCTCCCGCTCACAGAGGGAGTTGACGTAGTTGGCAATGTCCCACCGCTCATCCACGCTGGTATTGTCGGCAAACGACGGCATCGGCGTGCCGTTCAGCCCCGTGGAGAAGGTCCGGAAGATGTTCCTGACGTTGTACGGGTCCTGCCGGCTGCCCCGGAAGTTCCAGCATTTGTGCCAGTCCGCCGGTTGGATGCTGAATCCCCAGTCATCCTTCAGGTTGAACGCATTCCCGTCCCCCCGGCCTTCCAGTCCGTGACATTCGATGCATTTTTTCTCCACCACCAACTCAGAACCCCGTTTAATGGACTCCGGCGTGTTCTGTTTCGGGGTGAGTTGGTCCAACTGCAACACAAACAACTCTTCGAATTCTTCATCCTGCCACGACCGATCCTCGACCAATTGGGTCGTCACGAAGGCCAGCACGTCCTTGCGTTGTTGTTCGGTGAGAATGCCTTCCCAGGACGGCATGGCGGAGCCCGGCAGGCCGTGCGTGACCGTCTGGAGCAGGTCCACGTCGATCAGGGGCAACTGCCCGCTGGCCGTGTGCCGGATCTTGAAGGTGCCCGCGTTGAAGTTCCGCGGCCGCGGCCACAACCGCACCGCGCCCGGCCCATCCCCGGCCCCTCCCACGCCGTGACACCACACGCATTTGGTAAAGTAGACCCGTTTGCCCGCTTCGATCTGTTCCGCCGGCGGGGGCGACGGCAGGCCTTGCTGTTTGAAGCCTTCCGGGAGGTCTTCCTGGGCTCCGCTACTCAGGGGGAGCCCCAGCCCCAGCAGGACACTCACGCTCACGCACACGCCCCACCGGGCCCAGTTCCTTCCATATCTGCTCTTGCTCATGGCTCGTCTCCGCTCCTCTTCGCTTAATCCCAGGTCCGGGGATAGTAGCCCGTGTGCCAGTATTCGAACATTACGACTTTCCAGATTTCATCCACGGTCAGATGCTGCTCCCACGGCGGCATCACCGAGGCCCAAGGGAACCCTTCCCCCGGCAGGCCGATCCCGCCTTTCGAGACCCGCCAGAACACAAACGTCTCTTGCAACTGCGCAATCGTCCCCGCGTCCGTGAAGTTCGCCGGAATCGGGTTGAAGGCGTACGCCCATAAGCCACGTCCGTTCAGGTTGTCCCCGTGACAGAAGTGGCAGTTCTGAAAGAAGATTTCGCCCCCTTCCCGCACGTACTTGGTATAGCCTTCGGCATTGGGGTCCCACGGGTTGTAATTCGGGTCGTTGACGTCCTTCATCAACCGCCCCATGGCCTGTTCCACGATTCGCGCATCCGTGTACGCCTGGTCGTATTTCCCCTCGTTGTTCACCCGATAGGGATTTTCCACGACTTGCAACACAAAGGTCTTGCCATGCACCTTCGTGGTGGCCGGCGGCGCCGGATGCACGGTGCGCAACTCGATGGGTTCTTCAAAACTGGGCAGGAACGAGGTATACGCAAACCCGCCCAACGCCAGCGGAATCACGATCAAGGACACGGTGCGGACCGCCTTGTGAAACCCGCTGATCCCGTCCATCACGTTCATCACCGGCCGCTTGAACTCCTGCCACGCGTCTTCCGACCCCGACACCCACATGAAAATCCCGCAGGCCGACACCGTCCCGTAAATCGCCCGCACGCTGAAGGGGATCGGCGGATAAATGCGGTATTTCAAATAGAGCTGGATGTAGCTCCACACGCCCACCCCAGCCCAGAACTTGGGAATGCCCAT
>VXOF01000029.1 GCA_009840285.1 Nitrospira sp. SB0662_bin_26 | reverse complement strand
ACCCGAAGCTTATCATCGAGATAGGTGAGGGTTGAGCGAGGACACAACGCAGCCACGCGCCCGATAGTGCAATAAATCAGAAGTTCCTTTGCTAATTGTACCGAAGGTCCCGTTAATTGACAACCATTCGAACCCCTTCCTATAATTCTGTCATGCCGAAGTGGTGGAACTGGTAGACACGCACGTTTGAGGGGCGTGTGGGGCAACCCATCCGGGTTCGAGTCCCGGCTTCGGCACCATTAGCTTGACGTCTGACACAATCGTCACTCATCAGAATCCCTGCCAATGACAAAACGCAGGAAGGCGGGACGCGAACGGGGGTTTTGAGGGGGGTGTTCCCCCTTCAGGAATAGGCATGATGCCATGACTGGGACAAGGGATCTGGAGAAAACGATCATGCACATTCGCAAACTGCTGATAATCTTCGGTGTCGTCATGACCCTGGGCGCATGCGTGGAACCCCCTAAACCAGTAACCCAGCGCAATTCCCAGCTTACGCAGGGAAACGTCCAGATGAACTTGATCGTCGGTCAGACGACGAAGGCCCAGGTCCTGGAACATTTCGGAGCACCGAATATCACCACCCGTGACGGAGCGGAACGCGAAGTCTGGACGTACCAGCGAGCCGCGCAGATCTCTCAATCCTCAAGCCAATCGGGCTATTGGACGATTATTCTCGCCGGCCAAAATTCACGTTCATCCGGGTTCGAAAGCAGTTCAAGCATGATTACCCTGATCATCAAATTCGATCAAAACGACGTGGTGAGTGATTTTCGAAGCCGAACGTCCAAATTCTGATTGACAGAGTTCCGACCACATCTCTATCGACCACGCTGATACATTCGCAGGAGGACCACGTGAATGTGTTTTTGACAAACGTATGGCTCATACTGACCGCCGTCGGTCTCACCCTTGCCGGATGCGTAGTCCAACAACAGAAACCTCCCATGACCCCGCTGGAAATTCAGAGCATCCAGACACGGGAATTTGAATCTCCCAAGAAGATCGTGTTTGCCAGCGTCGTCTCGGTCTTTCAGGATCTGGGGTACACGATCAAAAACGCAGACCTGAACACCGGCTTCATCAACGCGGAAAGTGCGGCCCAGGACATGACAAGTGATGCGGAAATCTTCATCGGCGTAATAAGCGTATTAGGGGGTGAACCAGCCACGACGACTCAGAGGGTTGAACAGACGGTGGCCACTGCATTCATAGAAGAAATCGGCAACAGGGCGCGGGTGCGATTGAATTTTGTGATTACGAGACAGTTGTCCTCAACACACGGTCAGAACAGCCGAAGAGATACCCCGATTCTTGACGTCAGGATTTACACCAACGCCTTCGAAAGAATCGAGAACGCCATTTTTATCCGGTCTGGTGAATAGCTCCATCTTGGAAAAAGACTGGGGGTTTGGTAGAGATAACCTATTCCTGCCGTAACACGGCCAGGGGCGGTTCGCCGAGAATTTTGAAGGTGCTCAGAAACCCAACGGCCACGGCCAAACCCACGGTCGCCATGAGACCCCAGCCCAGCACCAGGGGTTGAAACGTCCAGGAGAGATCCAGGAAAAAATGCAGGATGGCCCAGGAGAGCGCACTGGCCAATCCCACGCCGATCAGACCCGCCAGCCCCCCGATCAGGGCAAACTCCACGGCAAATGATTCCACGACGATCCCTCGCGTCCCGCCGATCGCCTTGAGAATCGCCGACTCATACAGACGACGGTACCGCGTCGAGGAAACGGCTGCGGTCATGACGACCGCGCCGCTTACCATGCTCAACAGCGCCATGCCTTGAATCGCCCAGGCCAACTGCTCCAATAACCTCGCCACGTTGGCCAGCACGTCACCGACCTTTATCGCCGTCACGTTGGGAAGAGTTCGAACCAACGCGTGCTGGAGAGGCAGTTCTTCGTCAGGTTCGACCTTCGCCGAGGCAATGTAGGTCATCGGTGCTCCGTCCAGCGCGCCCGGCGAAAGAATCATGAAGAAGTTCATGGAAAAACTTCCCCAGTCAACCTTTCTCGTACTTTGAACCAGGGCGGGCAAGGTCGCCCCTTGCACAACAAATTCGATCGTGGACCCCACGTCCACGCCGAGATTGACAGCAGCCTGGTCCTCAACCGACACGCGGATGGAAGCTTCCTGCTGCCGAGCATCCGTTTGCTTCACGTCTGGCGAATCTGCCGGCCACCATGCCCCTTTAACCACGACATTATCCCGGGGAAGCGCCGAGAGCGCGGTGAGCACGTATTCCCGGGTGAAGTACCATCCGTTCTTCTTGCCCTTGTACTCTTCCGGATCAATCACGTGACCGTCAATTGCCCTCAGCCGCGCCCGGACCACCGGGGTAAGCCGGTACGGAGCCTGGGGGGCTTCCCGTGGCACGATCGCTTCAAATGCCTCTCTTTGATCCGGTTGAATGTCGATAAAGAAAAACGTCGGGGCATCCTCCGGGATGCGTTCTCCCAGGGCGACGAGCAACGACGATTTCACCAGCGCGACCGTCACGATGACCATGACGCCCACCCCGATCGCGACAGCCATGCCCCGCGTGAAATTGCCCGGTCGTTGTACGTTGCCTAACGCCTGCCTGATCACGAATGAACGGGGACGGGGAAGTTTGCCCAGACCGCGCAACAACACCCAAACACCGACTTGAAGCAAGATCACTGCGGCGCAAAACGCAACGATAAAGAGTGCCCCCAACGTGAGTGAACGCGCTTGCCACATGGCGAGGACGGTCAGGCCAAAACCCATTATCACGGCCGTGCCGAGCCGATGGCGGTCTCGCACGATCTCCACCAACGCGTTCCACATCCACCTGAATCGTGAGCCCGCGACCGGAACGTGATGCTGCTCCACTTCACGCCGAAAGACCAGCGCGGGCGGGATTTCCCTGATGGCGAGTAACGGCCAAATCGTAAAACAGAACGTCGTCACCACCCCCACCAGCAGGCCTTTACTCAAGGGCAACACGGTGACCTGGCTGCTGACGGCGACCGGAATGAGTTCACCCAGGAGCACGGGCAACAGCCGTTGCAGACCGACTCCCATGGCCACTCCGCCCATGCTGCCGAGTAATCCCATGAACAGACTCTGCAACAGATACACCCGGATCAACAGGCCGGCGTCGGCTCCCAGGGTCTTCAGAATCGCCACGGTCGTGAGTCTGTGCCGCATGAATCCGTGAATAGTGCAGGCAATACCGATCCCACCCACAAACAGTGACGTCAGGCCGATGAGGCCCAAATAGATGGTGAGCTGATCCAGAAATCTCCGAATCCGCGGTTGGGCGTCACGATACGATGAGACGCCGGCCCCCTCGGGTCCCAGTCGTCCTTGCAGTTCGCCCCTGAGAGGGCCAAGCGCAAGCGATTCCGGAACGCGAAGCAGGTAGCGCTCACGAACGCGACTCCCCGGCTTGACCAGATCCGTCGCTTGTAACGCCTGCCGGGAAATCAGGACTCGCGGCCCCAAGCTGAAGGCGCTGGCCACGCGATCCGGCTCTTTGACGAGGGTCCCCGTCACGGCAAACCAGGCTTGTCCGATCTTGACGTGATCGTGGAGCTGAAGCCCGAAGCTGATCAGCAAGGATTCCTGCATCACGGCCCCGAAGCAGGGGCGTGAAGGACAGTCGAAGGGGGCAAGCGCATCATGGAGAGATTGGTGAGGGCTCACCTCCACCTGCCCGTACAACGGGTATTGTTCTTCAACGGCTTTGAGTTCAACCAACTGCGTCGATTGAGTTCCGGGCTGTCGGGAATGCTCCGCCACGGGAACGGCCGCCATGCCCACGAGTTCCCTCACGTACGTCACCGTGATGTGGCGCGCTCTCAGATCATCCAGCGTCTCTCTCCCGGATTCACTCAATTGATGGGCTGCACGAATTTCCAGATCGCCCCCCAATAGACTCCTGGCATCGCGTAGAATGAGGGATTCCACGTTCGTCGCAAACAAATCAATGCCCACCACGGCCCCAACCCCAACGGCCAAACAGGCCAGGAAGAAGACAAACTGACGCCAACTGCCTCGGATTTCCCGCCACGCCATGAGGCACGAAATGGGTACTCGTTGCATGAGCTATGAACGAACCGACGTGTCCGACGCAATCATGCCGTCGTGAAGGGTGATAATCCTCTCCGTTTGTTCGGCAAGCGCGGTATCGTGCGTGACGAGGAGCAACGTGCTCCCCTGATCGCGATGGAGCCTGACCAACAAATCAATCACGAGTTGCCCGGTGGCACTGTCCAAATTCCCGGTCGGCTCGTCCGCCAGCAAAATCGGAGGACGGCAGGAAAAAGCTCGCGCCACCGCCACGCGCTGTTGCTCGCCTCCGGAGAGTTGGGTGGGATAGTGGTGCTGACGGTCTTGCAACCCCACGGCCTCCAACAAATCACGAGCGCGATCCTTTGCAGTCGCATCGCCGCTCAATTCCAGGGGAAGCATGACGTTTTCCAGGGCCGTCAGGGTGGGGATCAGATGAAACGACTGGAACAGATACCCGATGTTTTGCCGTCGAAAGTGAGCCAGTTGATACTCCGTCCACGTCGTGATCTCCTGGCCGTTCAATTGGATGGAGCCGGCAGTGGGTTTATCCAATCCGGCCAACAGTCCCAGCAAGGTGGATTTCCCACTTCCCGACGGGCCCACAATGGACACCATCTGTTTGCGTGGCACCTCAAAGTTCAATCCCTTGAGGATGGATACCACGTGGCCGCCACCCCGGAGTTGCATGGTCAGATTCTCAACGCGGATCATGGCCTGAACCGTCTCTCCCCGATTGGAAAACCTTCCTCAAAGCAGTCTATTATACATTATGGCTCCGGTCACCCCTGACGTTCTCTGCCGTTTCGCAATCCAACGCTACCTTACGGGACGATGGCTCCTCGTAGCCGCATGCGTTTTCCTGCTCGTCCCTGGAGTCGGCGGATGCGAACCCAAAGAGCCTGCGCTCCAGTCAGATGAAACGCAACCTGCTCGCACCGTTTCGTCTTCCAACGTGCCGAGCGCTTCAGGTCGCGGCGTCGAAGCCGCCCCCCGAATCGTCGCGTTCGGGAACAGCCTCACCGCCGGCCTGGGCGTTTCTCCCGACCAATCGTATCCCGCACAACTGCAACGCCGCTTGCTCGAAGCAGGGTATCACTATGAAGTCATTAATGCAGGCGTGAGCGGTGAAACCACGGCGGGCGGGTTGAGACGCCTCTCCTGGATTCTCAAGAGCCGGCCCTCACTGGTGATTCTCGAATTGGGGGCGAACGACGGCCTGCGGGGACAGTCCTTGCCCCGCATGGCTTCGAACTTAGCGGAAATCATCGAAGGGTTGCAGCAAGCAGGCGTCGAGGTCGTGCTGGCAGGGATGCAGATACCGCCGAATTACGGCTTGGACTATACCACGGGCTTCGCCTCGCTGTTTGAGCGATTAGCCCGAGACCACTCGGTGACCTTGATCCCTTTTTTTCTTGAAGGCGTGGCGGCGAGGAAAGAATTGAACCAAGCCGACGGTATTCATCCCACCGCAGAAGGGTACCGGATCGTTTCGCAAACGGTGTTTGATGTGATCGAACCGTTGCTCAAAAAGGAGCGCCCCCTTTCACTGCCCAAGTAGGACCTGAAAGGAGGCCACGGAGACTCATCAAGGAACCGCTGATTTATTGTGATAGCGGGATGCAGGGCAAGGCGTCCCGCAGCGAAACCCGAGGCTTATCACATAGATAGGTGAGGGTTGAGCGAGGACACAACGCCGCACTGCGCCCGATAGTGCGATAAATCAGGGGTTCCTCAGTCTTTTTTGAAGAAAATATCCCAAGCGCCGTAAATCAGAACCAAGGCGATCATCCCATAGTACATGGCGGTGATCCCTTCATATCCGCCGCCAGGTTCATTGGCGAAGACAGGTGAGGCACTCGCAACCAGGAAAGCCGCACCTACAATCCCCTGTATGGTCTTCTTCATTGTTTCATCCTCCTTGGCAAGCAGAAGAATTCAATTCGAGTCCGGAAGTCTGAGATTATATAAAAACTCTTCTGGGAAAGGCAACGCTATTCTTCCAGGTCGGAATGGGTGCCATCACAAAATGGCTGTTTTTTCGAATGTTTACATCCACACCACGCCACCCGTTTTTTCTCGGTGAGTTCCACTTCCACCGGGGAATGTTCCGTACCCGTGTGTGACCCATCGCAAAAAGGTTGCGTCTTGGATCGACCACACCGGCACCAATAATACTTGCCGGGCTCCATCTCCAGCACGTACGGCATCCGTTGCGCAATCTTCACCGGATCTCCCATCCTCTTCCTCCTTGTGTGTTCTTGATGATGACGATTTTATGTCCGCGAATGTCTCTGATTCGGAGCGTGACAGTCTCCTATTCCCCGCACCGGGGTTGCCTTCCCTGGGGGCCTAAGGCCGTCAGCCACACGTAGTCCGCAATGCGTTCGTCGAGCAAATGATCGACGTCTTCGGGGTGTTCGGGGTCCAGCGCGTGGAGATACACCGTCACGTCTTTCGCCGGCACACCCAACTGCCGCTGCACCCGCTTGGGAATCGGAAGCCCGTATTGGATATGCCCGGCCCCGGTGTAACTGACAAAGGTCGTTCGTGCGGGCGTCTCCGATTTGACCGTCGTCGAAATAACGGATGCCATGCCTTCATCCCGAAAGACGGACGCTTCATAGATTTTCTGATAGACCTCCTGTGACAAGCCTGCATGACACTGTTCAATCTGATCGTAAATGACCCGTCGATAATCAGGATCGTCGGCAGGGAACGGGACGGGAATGGTCCATCGTTGCCCCTCCGGACTGCTTTCAATGGCTCCGAGTCCTTGTTTCGCCACGTTCCTGACGAGCGGACGAGGCGGATTGAGGCCCAGTAACGTGAGGTCATGGGTTTTCGCGAAATCGACGAGCGGCGAATAATCCGCGTATTTTCCGCCCCAATTGTTCTTCCAGTGGGATTCGGCCAGAAAATCTTCCGTGGACGTCACCGCACCCGTGAGGTACCGGTCAAGTCCGGTTTGTCCATCCCAACTGAACATTTCCATGCCAAGGACCGGTTTTCTGCCTCCGTTGACCACACTTCGGAGCACCTGCAATGCAGCCTCGACGTGAGAAGGCGTGTAATGAGCCTCACCGATATAGATAATATCAACCGATTGGAGAATCGCGCGGAATTCCTGGTCTGACAGCGTGGTCTTTTCTTGGGGTTCAATGATTTGGCCAATTCGATAGTCGCCGGGGGATAGGACAGTGGCGCAAGCATTGCTGGCAACCAGCATCGCACCCATAAACCCCATGACCGCCAACGTCTGACATGAACGACCAGTAACGAATTGCAGCATGCGCATGATGTAGCACAGGGGGTATCCCGCCGCAACTTGTTACTCTGTGGAACCCCTGATCTATCTTGACGCCTATTCAGACCGAAGGCTACGCTTCCTCCGTGTCCAGCCCACCTTTCATGCCGGCGGCCGAACCGGTAGCGCCACAAAACCCCGCTCAACTTCGGAGGTTCCTCCAGGAAAGCAAATCCGCAGATCCCGCTGCATGGGAATCTGCCAGGAAACTGGTACACCGCACCAGGCTTGAACACACCCTGGCCCGGCTCGTGGAACGCATTCAGCACAGCACTTTGCCCGGCACGCTCCGGGACGGGTTGGTTGCCGGCCTGAACCCTGCTTCGGCAGAGGGGATCGACCAGGTACGGCTCAAAGAATTGACGGGGTTGCCTCCCACAAAGGCGATTCGAGCGTTGTGCGTGTATTTCGCCCTCGCCCGCGAAGAAGCGACCTCGTCCGGGCCCGCGCCTCATGAGGTTGAGGCCTTCGTGAAACAGAATGTATCGCCGTATGATCTTCTTCTTCACGTGGAAAAGCCGTCTTTGCTGGATTTGGGTGCGGGAGATTTGTCGTTTGAAGAGGAATTCCTGGATCAGTATCTGCCTTCTCTACAACACAGTGGAAAAGCTCTCGTGCTTCATGCCGTGGACCGCCTTCAACCCGGCTCACAATTGGGTGGAGCATACCACGCCGACCCGGAGCGCCTTCGGCGATTTACCCACGATGCTCCAGACACTCTGCTATTCCGGTTTTGGGGCGGTGCCGACATGATGGAACTTTCGACGCACCCTCACCTACTTGACCAGTACACCATGGTAACCTGTCACGCGCCTGCCACCCCGACCTTTGCCTATGAGCCGACACGGTTATCGCCGGACACCATCCACTCCCACCTCACCAAAACCAAAGGCGACTACCGGACGGTTCGCCTTCGCGGAGAGAAAGCCCTGGAGGTCATGCATCGGGGACAGGCCTTGACTTTTCCGCACTGGAAGTTCGTGATTTACGGTCCGCTGGCGCTGTTGGACCTTGCGGCTCGTCGCGGCGCACTTTGCATACTCTCGGGCATTGACGACGAAGTGTTTTGGGAAATACTCGCTCAACTCGTTGAAGATTCCGGCATGCGACCTCCGGACGTCGTCTTCACTCCGGAAACGATTCCGGAGATCTTCGGGCACGTTCATCAAACCCTGGCGTCGTTAAAAATCGGAGAACGTTGCAACCTGTCGGATGTCACCCCTCTTCGACAGACCATGCCCGTGAGCACGACTCCTCGAGAACGGAACCCGATCGCCTACCGTTTCCGTTTTGCGGAAATTCGCCGTGGCGCCGTTTTTCCGGGCATGCCTGCGGGCAGCACCGCCAGACGATTCCGTCACATGAGCGAAGAAGTGCCCCCCTGGCACCTCGTGCTTGTGCCGGAACGGGTGCCGGAAGGGTGAAAACGCAATCGGCACACCCCTTTCGGAATCCCCGGTCGGGTGTTCAAATCCAGTAGCACGTTGTA
>VXOF01000081.1 GCA_009840285.1 Nitrospira sp. SB0662_bin_26 | reverse complement strand
CCCAACTCAACAACTGCCAGAAGACAAACAGCATCAGGAGGTTCGGACTGGAAACAAGCGCGAGGATGACAAAGGTTATGAAGCCGAGTAACGCGAAGAATCGGGCATAGCCGGAATCACCTCGGAGATAACGAACGGAAAACACGTGAATCACGGTGCTGACGCCGGTGATCAGGACCATCATCACGGCCGTGAGCCGGTCAACCAGCATGCCGAACGTGAAAAACGAGGAACCATCGTCCTGGAGCGGCCAGAGGGTCACCCGAAAAGGCTCGCCCGAGCTGACGGAGTACAACGTCACAATAGAAAGGATGCCGGCGCCGACCGTGGCGCTGATTCCTATGGTGGGCACATACGAGACGAACCGTTTGCCGAGAACACTGATCACTACTCCGGCAAACAACGGAAGAAGGGGAATGAGGATCGCCGTCGTCGTCATCGAGTGCTTTCTGGCAAACGGACAAGGCTGCCGATCATGACGGTCTTTTCCAACGAAAACGGCTAAGTTCGGTCACACGTCTCTTCATGCTTTGGTCTGTGCCAAAGAAGGGGGAAGATGAGGTACGTGCATGGGCTTCGTGTTCTTTTCTACTTACGTGGAAGTGTGTTTCTCAATGGCTGCATGTAATAATCTGGATCTCCTGCATGGGCAAATAAATAATTCTTTATCCAATCATCTACATTTTAATGTCTGGTTTCAAGTCATGGACTGGCTGAACTGCCATCATTTGCTCTCTTTCCGGGTGGGTGCCTGGGCAGGATCCATGAAGCAGGCCGGCGAAATGCCGACGTTCTCCCACGCGCTGAGCGCCCAATTGCGCGCTTGAAGACGCGATGGGCGAACAACAATTTTCCCGCAGAATCTCCTGCCTCCCTCTACGCCGGTTGCGGATTTTCCCCATAAAAAAAGAGGGAGACCGGGACGTGGTCCCGGTCTCCCTCCCATGCCTGCCGGCCGGACGTGTTTCTATGACGCCGGTTGGGCCTCTGATCGGCACTCGCTCTTGTTCATGCTTTCAACAAGGCAATTTGTTCTTCATGCCAGACAATGTGTTGCCGAATCTCCTTCAGTTCCCCGCGCCACGCCCCTACCATTCTTTTCCAACTGGCGCTTCGAAATCCTTTGGGATCCCGGTAGGAGTTCTTGAACATGTCCAGCCGGTTTTCCAAATTTTGGATTTTTTGCTCAAGCACGCCCGCTCTGTCCTGGTGGCCCTGAATGGCTATTTTGTGAAATTCGACGGATTGCGCTATGGCCTCTCCTGCGAGGGGTCCGCCGGGAACGGGGCCATCCGCCGCAAATCCGGGTAACGTGAGTCCCACACACAGCACGAAAGTTGAAATCACGGAGATTAAGGTTTTCATGTCGTCCTCCTTTCTTGTTCTATGTTCATCAACCGATAATCTATTAATAACCATAATTGTTAATAAAACAAATAAATAATAATGAATTGAAGTATCCAAAAATTAGATGTATAATTTTATATCGTGGGTTGGCTCAACTACCATCATCTGCTCTATTTTTGGGTGATTGCCCGGGAAGGATCCATTAAGAAGGCCCGCGAGGTGCTGACCTTGTCGCAGCCCGCCCTGAGTGCTCAATTGCGCGCGCTTGAAGACGCGATAGGCGAAAAACTGTTTTCTCGCATAGGCCGTAAACTGGTTCTGACGGACGTCGGAAAAGTGGTCTACCGTTACGCGGATGAAATTTTTTCGCTCGGCAGAGAATTAACGAGTACATTGAAAGGCTATGGAACCCAACGCCCCGTGCGGCTGGTAGTCGGCATTGCGGAAGACGTCCCCAAAATGGTGGCCTATAAACTGCTGAAGGCTGCATACAAACAGTTCGAGCATATGAAAATCGTGTGCTGGGAAGGTCGCCTGGAGCGGTTGTTGGGGGAACTGGCTCTGCACGCACTGGACATTGTCTTAACGGACACCCCGGTCCCGCCCACCGTCAGTATCGAAGCTCATGCCCATCTGCTCGGGGAATCGGGAGTGACACTCTTCGGACCCGAACGCTTGGCTTCTCACTACCAACGGAGGTTTCCACGGTCATTGGATGGGGCGCCGTTTCTGTTGCCCGCGCCCGATTCCATGCTCAGACGGGGTCTGGATGATTGGTTTCGAAAACATGGCATAGAGCCTTTCATTGTCGGGGAGTTTGAAGATGGGGCCACGATGCAAGCGTTCGCCCGGGAAGGCCACGGGCTGTTTCCCGGCTCTTCGGTCGTTGAGTCGGAAATAGCCCGGCAGAATCAAGTCCGAAAAGTGGGACTCATCACGGGAGTCAGGCAACGCTTCTATGGCATTACCGTTGAGCGCCGTTTGGATCATCCGGCCGTCATGGCCATTTCCGAGTCCGCGACAGATAAAGTCTTCGGGTGATTTTCTTGCCGTCGAGCAGATAGCAGTTGTGCCGGGTGCCGAACGTTGGTATAAAGATCTCGACGGAAGTAAGATCAGTGCCGTGGCCGGTTGGGTGCATGCCTTCTACGGTGTAGGGTGGGTACAGTACACGCCAACCTGATAGGTTGGCTTTTTTATGCCCCATACGATACACGTCGCATCATGAGCCTCACGTCGATACAGGTGCTTTCCCGGGAAGAACGTGATCGGGTCCGGGAGACGGTGACCAAGGCCAGCGAACCGATCCCCCCGTTTTGGCCCATGCAGATCATGGTGTCCCAAAATCCCATGCACGGTTTGGAGTATCTGCCATTCGATCAGGCCGTACGGAAAGGCCTACGCCTGCTCGGCGGTCGCGGGTACCTGCCCAATGCGGAATATCGTGCGTTCTACCGCGCGGGACGGATCACCGGCGATGGACTCCGAAGGGCGATAGCGCGCGTGGGTCCTCGGTCGGAACAAGTCCGGACAGTCATGGTCGGGAGTCGGGAAATCACGGTCGAGGAAGTATGGCGGTTGCACGTGGTGTATGGATTCGAGGCGTTGGAGCCCGCGCTGTTGGAATGGAAACTCGGTGAGGAAGGCGCCACGAAGCGATTTCGGCAAGACCTGCCGGACGAATCAGTACAACGGATCATCGAACGCACAATCCGGGAATGTGAGCATTGCCGGGATCATCCCGAGGCGGCGTATGCAACCAACCTGTGGCAGGTCATCTTGTCTGTCTTGGGGTTGTCCGGCGGCGAGCGTGGCAGGCAGGCGAGCCCCGGCGCATCGGACGCATCACATGTCCCTAGCGATGTAGCCTTGCCAGCCCAGCGCACCGTCAGCGATTGGGTGGATGTCCTTGCCGGCACGACGCTTGTCGAGGAGATCAATAACCAGCTCATCAAATGGTTGGCGGCGTTTGTCGACGAAGGCTTGGCTGGCTGGGAAATGCCGGGTAGGTACGGGGGATTCTATGCAGCCTGGCGGGATTTGGCGCAACACGATCAGTCCCACCGGTTTGAAGGCATTCGACAATTCCAACAAAAAATCAGCGAACTGCCGTCTGAGCCCGAGGATGCGATTGCGTCGAGCTTGCGTCGTCTGGGCGTGCCCGAGGCGAATTGGAGCGATTACCTCGCCCGCCAGTTGTCCCAATTGCCGGGGTGGACCCGGTTCGTTCGCTGGCTGGAGACGAATTCCGCGTATCAGGCACAACGCAAACATCCGGTCGATTCTGTCCAGTATCTGGCGGTGCGGCTGGTCTACGAAGCCGAATTGACGCAGGCGGCCTGCCGGCTGGAGTGGGGGATTGACGGCACCGTGCCGGCGCTGGTTGCCTATTGGCAAGAGCGTTCGGATGAATACACAAAAAGGATGAGTGGGGGCGCACATGCCGTGGACCCCGTAAAACGGGCCATTTGCCGTGATGCCTGGCGGCTGTTTCACCTCGCTCAGGTGTTGGAAATGTCGCCGCTCGAGATGCTCGATCTATCTTCGGACGATGCGCGCACGGTGTTGGAATGGCTGGATGCCTTTCCTCCGGACCAACACGGTCCGGTGTGGCTTGAGGCCTACGAAGACTTCTTTCGGGCCGACATTGTCCAAAGACTTACGACGCACTGAGGCATCGTATCACCGCTCGAAGCGCGCCCGCGCGCGCAACTGGTGTTGTGTATCGACGTGCGTTCGGAATCGTTCCGGCGGCACGTGGGAATTGATTAGATAACACACGTTCTTCGCCACGCAGAACGCGTACCCTTCGGGAGAGGCTGACATGAGGGAACATTTGTCAGCGCCGGGCGTATGGTATAATCTCGTCGTCGGTCGTTCGAAGATTTTCAAGTAACAATGAGGAAGGTAAGATGCGAGAACAAGGGTCCCTGAATTCCGTCTTGAAGAACCCCGTCGTCCTGGCGATCGGGAGTTTTATCTGTGTGTGCCTGGCGTTGGGCGCGAGTGCGACGTTCTTTCAGCCGCCCACGGCCATTCAAGCTTCGGAAGAACAGGTTGCGCCCCCTGAGCTGCTTGCGCAAGCCCCCATGGCTCAACCGGCTGCCTTTTCTCCTTCCGCCACGAGCGAAGACCTCCTCGGTTTCAACCGGCACCTGATCGCGATTGCCAAGAAAGTCACGCCCGCGGTGGTCAATATCTCAATCGTGAAGACGACCGCCCCGCGAAGTTCTCCGTTTCCTCATTCCCCGTTTTTTGACGACCCCTTCTTTCGGAAATTTTTTGGAGACCGATTCAGGGAGGAACGTCGCCAAGCGCCGAGACGCCGGCAACAAGGCATGGGGTCCGGGGTCATCGTCAATCCCGACGGCTATATCGTCACGAACAATCACGTGGTGGCCGAGGGCGATGAAATTCAGGTGGTGTTGGGCGATCAACGGAAATTCGAGGCGGAATTGATCGGGACCGATCCCAAGACCGACTTGGCCATATTGAAAATTGATGCGTCGGGGTTGCCGTTTCTCTCCTGGGGTGATTCCGGCACGTTGGAGGTGGGGGAGATGGTCGTGGCCGTGGGAAATCCCTTCGGCCTGAACCAGACCGTGACCATGGGTATTATCAGTGCCGTGGGAAGGGCCAACGTGGGTATTGCCGACTACGAGGATTTTATTCAAACCGATGCGGCCATCAACCCCGGGAACTCCGGCGGGGCTTTGGTGAACGTCCGAGGGGAACTGATCGGCATCAACACGGCCATCTTCAGCCGGAGCGGCGGGTATATGGGTATCGGTTTCGCCATCCCGAGCAACATGGCCAAAGGGGTGGCGCAGAGTTTGAAAGTTTACGGCAAAATGGTCCG
This sequence comes from Nitrospira sp. SB0662_bin_26, assembly GCA_009840285.1. Classification (GTDB taxonomy): domain Bacteria; phylum Nitrospirota; class Nitrospiria; order Nitrospirales; family UBA8639; genus Bin75. The sequence goes on along the minus strand of VXOF01000081.1, from coordinate 51,892 downwards.
GGGTTGGCTCGGCGTGTCCATCCAGGACCTGACTCCCGACCTGGCGAAACAATTTGAAACCACGGAGACCAAAGGCGCCCTGGTCACCGACGTGGTCGAGGGGAGTCCCGCGGAAGATGCCCGGTTTCAACGGGGTGACATCATTCGCGAATACGACGGGCGTGCGGTCGGGAACTCGACCAAGCTACGTACCTACGTAGCCGAGACGCCTCCCGAAACCAAGTTGGATGTGGAGATTCTGCGTGAAGGCAACAAGAAGCGCCTGACCGTCGTCATCGGACTGATGCCCAAGGATATGGCCGGGACCGGCGAAGTGGGTACCGTCGGGGAACATCATGCCCTGTCGGGTTTGACGGTCGAATCGGTGGCGTCAGAACGGTCTGACGGCAACAAAGGGGTCCGCGTCATGAAGGTCCAGCCCGACAGCCGTGCAGCCCGGGCCGGGATACGAAAAGACGACGTCATCATGGAAATCAACCGGATCGCCATCGCGGATACGGACGATTTCGATCGCGTCACCAGCCGGCTCGACGAAGACGATGCGGTCCTGGTTCTTCTCAGACGAGGCCGTTCCACGCTCTTCCTGTCGATCGGCGGAAACTAAGGAACCTCTGATTTATTGTGATAGCGGGATGCAGGGCAAGGCGTCCCGGAGCGAAACCCGAGGCTTATCAGAGAGATAGGTGAGGGTTGAGCGAGGACGCAACGCAGCCATGCGCCCGATAGTGCACTAAATCAGAGGTTCCCTAAATGCTTTTTTACGTTTGCGGTTGAGCAGCAGTGTTATTGTTCAGACCTTAGGCCGTTTCATTATTCCCGTTTCCCAAATCTTCGGCCTCTATGATGTGTTGTTTTTCGGCCAATACGGCCCAGGGGGCGGGTTTATCGGCTGGTTGTGTCAAGTGGAAAGTTTCGGGACTTATGTAGTTAATTTGACGAGCATTCTTCATCCTCTAATTTCTTAAGTTCATTACGGTTGATTAAAATGTTCATTGTTTCGGAATCAATCATTTCAATAGAAATTATGCCTTTTTCTTCCAAAAATTGAATGGCATCTTTATCCCCTTCAAGCCCATAAGTGAGAACCTTGTGTATTCGAGGATCAAGTATGTCCAGCAAATCTAGTTTTTCGATAACAACTTTCATTTTGATTTTTCCTTCTGTTGATTTAACGTATAAATAAGAACTTGGAAAAGAGGAATGAATCTTTAATTAGCAGCGAGTTTGGGGGACAGAGCGGTAACTTGAAGACCATCAAATTTAGTATTCAAAAGACGCACTTCCATTTCTATTGTGCCCATCCTCTTATCTAAATTGTTAACGCTTTCTTTTAATTCTCCAAGCATAATTCCTGTATCTTGTGAAAGTGTATACACAGCAACAAGAGCAACAATAATTGGCCCTAAAGCTTTAATCCATTCCATAAGAACCTCCTAAATTACAGTCATCTTATCTTCAATAAAGATAACAAATATACGTAAGTATACCAAGATCGACAACGAAAAACAAGCCTACCCTCCCTCACTTTCATCAACTTGTTTTTTACACTGTGCTAACACCAGCGCATAAATCGCATTTCGCATTTCTGCATCATGTTTTATCGCTTCATAATAAATGCTTGGTTCCATTTTTCTTAATTTCATAACTAAGAGCGAAAGCTCTGAGTGGATGAGCTTTTCATTATAGTCCCAACCAATGCTGGCATATCTGCGTTCTATCCTTTTTAGATAATATTGAAGACAGGGCTTAAATACGTCTTCTTCAATTTCCTGTCGATAATCATAGCTGTGCTCTTCAAGAATTTTATCTAACTGTTCTGCCGAAAATTCTTCAGCTTTCCCTTGATCAGTCACAAGCATAACAATTGCCACAATGAATGAAACGATGACTAGTTTCATGGCAAACGTTTCCCTATCAGTTTGTAGGGAGTCCTACTCCAAGACTCGATCATTCTTCGGTAAGTTGGAAAGTAGACACCAAAGAATCTACGGCTTGTTTTGTCGTATATTCGTTCACTATGAGCAAGCAAGGACTGTCCAGGATGACGGATCGGGTGCCCGACCAGTGGAGGATAAATGGCACGACACTGCCGGTTTTTAATTAAGGCTTCAATGCACCTCGGCCAGTCAGCTTCCTTTGTGATCGGGACAGCATGGTTCACAAAATGCAGGGCGGCTCGATAGGACACCGTATACGCAACCGCACCCACTACTGGGACGCGAGGTAAGCGTACATATGACGTATGATGCTGGAGGAGGGCATAGGAGCCCCATCGACTTACATATGCCCGTGGACAATAGAGTTGCGTCAATTCAGCGTCACGATAATAGCATTCAACCAGAAACTCGGCTAACTTCAGAGAGGGGATAGCATCATCTTCTAAGATGAGAGCATAGGCTATGTTTTCAGAGACGATACGTTGATAAACAGTAAGATGTGATAACGCACAAGCAAACTCGGCATCGGACAAAATTTTCCCATTCTGTTTGGTAGTGGTACGGTCAATCTGGTCTTCATACTGGGGATCGAGACCGTGGCGACCATCCACCGCATCAATAAATTCAAATTTGATACCGAGATTGAAGAGGGCTTTTGAAATAGATTCACGTCGCTCAGTGCAATCCGGTAACGACACCACAAAAACAGGGATTGTGCGAACGCGCAGTTGTGGCAAGGTAGGCCCTCCTGGATTGAGCTAGACAAGCCCAACACAAGGTCGGGCCTTGCTGTATCTCCCAGGTAAAGGAAGACCCTGCGTATTTACCTTTGGAAAACGATTTCATCAGGCTTGGGAGCTACCCAAGATGACAAAATCAGGCTCTTGTATTGGCAGGAGACCCGACTAAGGGCCACCTGAGAGATACAGCAGAAGAAACCGTAGCAGGTTGTCAGGAGAGAATCAAGAAAGGAGAATAGAAAAAAAGCCCACCGTTGCATCTCGATGGGCCTTTTCTTTAAATACTTATGGCACGGTGACTGACCGATAAGGTGCTGGGATTTGCATCCCCTGGCCTCAAAAGGAACAATCTTTTGAGAGCGGGTTTGATTCCCGTCCGTGCCTCATTTCACAGAGTATACTACTTACGTAGTTCTTCTGTCAAGCTTTTGCAATAAGATCCCGATACATAATCCGTTTTCCAGGCATAGCTTGAAATAAAGACTCCATTCTATCTATCGTATCAACCTGACAATTCCCTTCGTTCAACCGGAATGTAAACTCATTCACATAGCGGTCCAAGTGTTTCATACTCACTTGATGAAACGTTCCTGCTAATCCTCGTTTGAGAACAGCCCATACGCTTTCAATCCCGTTCGTATGGGCCATACCTCGGACATATTCATTAGCTTTATGATTCAACGCTTCATGCTGATACCCTTTTCTGACAATCCCTCGATAAGCGGGAAGCGCATCCGTACATAACACACTTCCTTGTTGAACGGTTTTCTGAATTTCAGTCCATAACGTGAGTCGATCTGTTCCAGGAATAGATTTTGCTAGTGTTTTTCCATCTCGTTGTTTAAATCCCATCACCGGCTGTTGATTCACTTGTCCTCCAGACGGCTTCCCTCCTCGTTTCATGTGTTTATTTTTCGCTTTCCCTCCAACAAATGTTTCGTCAATTTCAACCACACCTGACAATAATTCCGGCATGGTTTCACAAGCTAACCGAAGTCGATGCAACATAAACCAAGCGGTACGTTGTTGGACAGATAACTCCTTGCTTAACTGCATAGAAGAAATACCCTTACGGGCCGTCAACATGAGATACGCAGCAAAGAGCCACTTGCGAGCATCGACTTTATTCCGTTCTAATGGAGTATTCGTAAATACGGTGAAATAGGCGCGACACATGCCACACCAGTACGTCCCAGTTTTCTTTTGTGTTGTGATTTTATGTATGTTCTGACATTTAGAACAAATGGGAGTACCTTGCCAGCGCACTTGCTCAAAATATCGTATGGCATGGTCAATGGTAGGAAAGAGTTCGGTTAATTGGAAGAGGCTCAAAGTTGTGGCTGATTTTTTCATGATTTCCTCCTTTCTGTGTAATATTCAGTAGGGAGGATCATATACTAAAATGAGGGGTTTGTCAAGTTAAATACATAAGTCCCAAAGTTTCGGCTCTCTTGACTTGTTCCATTTTACGGGTTATCAATTTTAGTATGAAGCATTCCCGTCCCTTAACCCATGATGAGAGAAAAGCCGCGGAGGCAGCCTACCGGGGCCGGCCATTCGATGTCTCGTGGTCGCAGGCTGCCCGGGCCGTGTATGACGGCATTCTGACGGCCCGAGGGTATGCGGTGGATGCGTTTGACGGGGGTCGCGTCAACCGGGAGGCCGCCAAGGAGTTTGAAACCCCTGAAACCGTGTTTACGGAGGCGATGGGGCCGGTGCTTTCGTCCGGGAACCCAGGCGAAGGGGAGCCGGCAACGGCCCGTCACGTGCCTTCCCGCCAAGAGGCCATCGAGGCCGGGTTGCTGGTCGACGTAACCAAGAAGGCCAAACGCATCGGCTTTAACGTGGCGGTCGGGATCACGAAGTCTTTGTGGGACCGGAACATCACGAAGTCCTTGGATCTCGACCCGCATGAATGGGATCTCCGCGTACGCGATATGTTGTTGGCGGTGCGTCTGAGAATGGCCGGTTCGGCAACGTCAGGGCCGTGGGTTGAAGTGCCGGTCGTGTTCCCGTCCACGCAAGGCGAAGAATCACCCCAGGTGTTTTCCATCTACGCACTGTTTCATAAAGATCCGGTTGCCGAAGACTGTGTGACCTTGATCCATCCAAACGAATTTTCTTCCATCATGGGTTCTCCTTCGGAGACGGAAGAAAACCCGTCTTTCGATTCCCTGTAAGGGTACAGGTTCTCTCTTCCACATTTTGGGTTGCGTTATTTCCGAAGCCGTGACGCCGTGCGGGCATGAGGCTGGATATGCTAAGGTGGCGTCCATGCCGGACGATGTGATAGACGCGAACCTGAGTGTTCGCCTTTTAGTCAATGCGGTTCTTGGAGCCATGGCTGTCACCGGAGGGCTTTGGTTTCTTCAAGGGGGGCTCTCCTTGGGTGCGACCGTCGTAGTGGTGGTGGGTCTCATGGTGGTATTTGCGAAGACCTGCCCCGGCGTTGCCCATGTCTGGATGTGGTCCACCCTGCTGCTAGGACTGGAAAGTCTCGCATGGCCGTTTCTCATGTTAGGCGAACTTCAACAATTCGGTCCCGAGCCGCCCCTCGAAGAGATGAGCAAGGTCTTTACGGCGGTGTTGTTCGGCGTGTTTTCCGGAATATTTTGGCTGACCTTCGCCTACGGACTATACCGCCGGACCCAACCCGCACCCGAGGAACCTGTTGCCCCCTTAACGCCGAACCAAGCCAAAGCCAAGCGAAAGAAGCAGCGGTAACGGCTATTCCGCTTACGACAGTTCCTATAACAGTTCAATAGGGTCCACGTTCACCCTGAATTTCAGGCGTCGATTAGTTTGTCCTTGGTTCATCAACTCGAGCGTCCGTCGAACGAGGATTCGCCCGGCGATTCCGTCTGCGACTTTGACCAACAGTTGATAGCGGGAGAGCCTTCGAGGCTGGGCCCCATACGTGGCAAGGGGACCCAGGATGGCGCTTTGTTCGCCCTGTTGCATCTCGCCTTGCGCGATCATGCGGGCGAGTCCGCTTGTGAGATGCTGCCGCCATAGCTTTGCGGCCTCCTCGGTTTCCGTTGCATCTTGACCTGACACGTGTAATTGGATGAGTTGCCCGAAGGGCGGATACCCCACCAGCCGGCGAAAGGCCAATTCATGATCATAGAAGAGGTCGGGCTGTTGTTGGCCGATGGCATGCATGGCCGGGTGTGAGGGGAGGCGCGTTTGAATGATTGCGGACCCCAAGAGACCGGGTGTCAACATATCCACGGCCTGTTGGAGATGGTGAAACACACGTTCCGAGGACCGAAAATCCGGTACATGCAGGCCGGCGTCAGCATAGGGGATGCCGACGCATCTCACCGGCGTGAACGGTGAAGCCTGGAAGAGCAGTTCCGTCCCGACGACCACGTGGGTCCTGCCCTGTGAAAATTGTTCGCGGATACGGTCCGCGGTGGCTTCACTCCGTATCGTGTTGCCGTCATAGCGGGCAATGGCGGCGTGGGGGTACAGCCGGTGCAATTCTTCTTCAAGACGTTCCGTGCCGAATCCCACCGGTTCCAAACGAATGCCGGAACAGGCCGGGCACGCGGACGGGATGGGTTCGGCCTGGCCGCAATAGGAACACTGCAGTTGTGATTGCCAGAGACCCAACGGGATGCGGCAGCGCAGGCATTGTGGCGCGGTCCCACAATCCCGACAGGTGATGGACGATGAAAACCCTTTGCGATTGTGGTAGATCACGACTCCGCCACCTTGCGTCAGGGCCTGCTCCATGCCGTTTTTCAGGGCATCGGAGAACATCGTTCCGAACGCCAAGTCCTGCAGGCTGATCACCTGAACCGGCTTTGGTGTGCTCTTGTCGGCGAAAGCCTGTGGAGACCTGGCGTTCTCGGCAAAGCGATGCACGGTCTCGAGTGTCGGGTAAGGCGCGTGCAGCACGAGCACGGCGTCGTCCAACTCGGCTTTTTTTCTTGCGACCTCCCGGGCGTGATAGTGCGGACTCGGGTCTTCCTTGTACGCGCTGTCTCCTTCACGTTCGATCCATACGCAGCCCAGGGAAGGGAGAGGTAGGAACAGTGCGGATCTGGTCCCCACGACCACGGCATAGGTTCTTTGTTTGATGGCTTCCCAAAGTTGAAGACGTTGTTTGTCTGAATGGCCGCTGTGAAACTCGCCTATCGGTTGTCCTACCGACTGTCGAAGATAGGAGGCCAGGCGTCTCGATCGGTTGATATTCGGGGCAATGACCAGGACCGTCCTTCCCTGGGCCATTGTTTCTTGTATGACGTCCAACAGCGGTGGCGGGTCTTCCAAATCGGTGAGGAGCATCTCACCGAATCGTTTGGCTGCGAGGTGTTGCCGAAAACGGCCCCGCCGTGAGAATAGGCCGGGGTTTTCCTCTTGGGCTTCGAGACAGTCTTGTGCAGGAGTTGCCGGTTTCGGGCTGCTTTGAAACGGCAGTTCGGTCCAGTCCTGCAGGGCCTGAATCCACTTGTTTCGCTTGAGCCTTTGTAAGATCGTGGAAGGGTTATCCAGCAGCCTGTCAATGGTTGATTGCGCCAGGCCTTTGGGACGTTTGGCCAGCGCGGCGAGGAGCGTGTGCGTGGAGGTGCCGGTCCTGACGGTTTCCAGACGTTGTTGTCCTTGCCGGGTGATGGTCCAACGTGTGCTGCTGCGAAAGGGGGCGCCCGGTGGTTGGACGAGCGCCAAGCAGGTTCCCATGGGGGCCAGGTAATAGTCGGCCATCCATTCCGCCAGGGCAACCAGCTTGGGGTCCGGCTCCCAGTGCGCCGAGGTGAGACGATACAGTTCGCGAATACGGCCCGGATCAACCAGGGGTTGCTTCGCGTTTACGGCAAGAGAGACAATAATCCCCGGTTTGACGCGTGGCCCGAACGGGGCCAGGACCCATTGCCCTATTTGAGGCCGAGTCTGCCACGACTCAGGAATACGATACGTAAATGCTTGAGAGGTTGCAGGGGGGAAGACGACGTCGGCATAGGATGGCGGCATGCGGGCTATTGTGCCAAAGGAACGGTGACCTCACAACGAGAGAAAAGCCGATTTTTGGGCTTTTCTCTTATGGAACCCATGGGGACTTGAGATGCGGGTCATAATTGCCAAGAGAACGTGGAACGTTGTGGGGCTCTGGGCGGTTGTCTTGGCCGCAGGGATGCCGGCTGTCCCGCTCTATGGGCAGGAAGAGCCCTCGACCTTGCCGCCGGGTTCTGCGACTTCCCGGGAAACGCATTTGCGGGATTTCTCGCCTCTCCCGGAAGAGCCCGAAGAATTCGACGATCGTGAGGTGAAGGCCTATTACGACTGGCGCAATGACTTGTTCTTCCGGGAATTCGACCTGAACGGGGACGGCGTGGTGAATTATATGACCGCCCGGCGGACCTACAAGGTCTGGCTTGATGAATTCGGCACGCCGGTCGTCGTGACGGTCGGGTCTCCGCTGTTCTATTGGTTGGACGTCAACGGGAACGGGGAATTTGAAACGGGCAAAGGCGAGATGTGGTCGGACCCCGATGAGGACGGCCTTACCGGCAATGAACGGACGTATGATACCAGCCACCTGGAAAAAGAGCCTTCGCGTATTCCGCGGTGGTCCGCGCCTTCTCCGTAGATATGCCTGTTAGAGGGGATCACTTTCGGATATTCCATGTAGAGCGCGTGTGATGTCGAAAAAAAAGTTGAAAGAGCAAAAAAATTCGCAGTTGTCGAATCCACCGAAACGCATTGAAACGCAAATCCATCGGCGTAAGAAGGCCAAGGCGGTCTCTCCCCTGACGGATGAATGGGAAAGTTCGCAAGCGGATCCTCCCAAGGGCTTGAAACGCCCCCCGAAGGATATGCGGAACTCGTAGCGAGCCCTTCCTTCCTTATTCTCTCCAGGTGTCTCGAAAAATCGTTCCTACAGGTTCCCGTTTCACGGGAATAGGCTGATTGTTGACCAAGGGAATTACGGGATTGGGGCTTTTGAAACGGGATGGTAGGTCTTTTGTTCTCTTGATTCGGCCAAAAATGGGGTGCTACGATCCCGAATTGTGCGAAAAGATTGAAGTTTTTGCCTCCTGTTGCCGGATGTCGGGGGCAAGTTCCTGCGAGGTTAAATCCTAATGGTCGGTGGCTTGGATCTGTTCCTGGACTATCTTGCGAAATATTCGCCGATAGTCGTGTTCATTATACTGGCAGCGGGATTTGGCATTGTGACGCTCCTCCTGAGTTATCTCGTCCAGCCGAAGTACCCCGAAGCTGAAAAACTCAGCGTCTATGAATGCGGCAGTGAGCCGTTTTCCGATTCCCGGATGCCGTTTCCCGTCCGGTATTACGTCATCGCGATGCTGTTCGTTATATTCGATATCGAAGTCATTTTTCTCTATCCTTGGGCCGTCACCTTTGACCAACTCGGCGTGATCGGCCTCATTGAAATGATGATTTTTATCGGTCTGTTTGTCGTGGCCTACGTGTATGCGTGGAGAAAGGGCGCGTTGGAGTGGGACTGATCCAAATAGGGAAAAAGCACGAGAAAGACGGCGATATCGGAGTCATCACGCTGTCTTTGGAGAAGGCCGCGAATTGGGCGCGCAAAGGGTCGCTGTGGCCGATGACGTTCGGGTTGGCCTGTTGCGCGATCGAGATGATTGCCGCGGTCTCCTCCCGGTATGACGTGGATCGGTACGGGGCTGGCGTGTTTCGTGGTTCTCCGCGTCAATCCGACTTGATGATCGTGGCGGGCACGGTGTGCCGGCGTATGGCGCCGGTCATTCGCAAGATCTACGACCAGATGCCCGAACCCAAATATGTCATTTCCATGGGGTCCTGCGCCACGTCCGGGAACATTTACGATAGTTACAGCGTGGTCCAGGGCGTGGACCGGTTCGTGCCGGTCGACATTTACGTGCCCGGATGCCCGCCGACCCCCGAAGCCCTATTCGACGGGATTTTGAAACTGCAGGACCAGATCATGCAGAAGCGGGTCTTTACCAAACAGCCCGAACAGGTCAGGCCGTGAAAACCATAAAGCTGACTGCGAGTTTAGTTGTGTTTGTTGTTTCGTTAATGGCTTACCAAGACACATTCGGCGAGCAAAAATACAATCCATACTCTGGACAATGGGAGACTACAAATCCAGATTCAGAACTTCAGTACAACCCGTATGCGGGACAATGGAGGTATTCTGCCCCTGATTCTTCGCCGAAGTACAATCCTTATGAAAACCGGTGGGATATGGCACCAGATAGTTACGAACATAGATATAACCCGTATGAAAATGAGTGGGAAACTACGAGCCCAAATTCCGAACTTCAATATAATCCTTATGAAGGGAAGTGGCAGTATGCACCAGAAGGGCAAAGCCCAGAGTACAATCCGTATTCTGGCAGTTGGGAATATCCAGAATAAGACCTCTAACAAGCCGCTGCATTCGGACAGCTAAGGGCAGTAATGCATCCTATTGCCGAAACCATCCAAGCTCGCTTTCCCGACGGGTTCCTGAGCGCACAGGAATGGCGGGGTGATCTGGCCGTGACGGTGAAACGCGAGGCCCTGCACGCAATCGGCCGTTTTCTGAAGGATGATCCGGCCATGGACTGCGATTATATCGTGCACGTCAGTTCGGTGGATTGGCCTGACGAGGAGGAGCGCTTCGAAGTCGTGTATGAAGTCTATTCCATCCGCCATCGCCACCGGATTCGCGTGAAAACGCGGGTTCCTGAACACGATTGCTACGTGGATTCATTGACGGACATTTGGCCGGGGGCCGAGTTCATGGAGCGGGAAGTGTTTGACATGATGGGCATCCGGTTCAACAACCACCCGGACATGCGGCGGATTTTGATGCCGGATGACTTTCCCGAAGGCTATCCCTTGCGAAAGGATTTCCCGCTGCAAGGCAAGGGTTGGCGCGATTCGTTTGACTTCTTGAATGAAGGTGCGACCTCCTGACTGGCAGGAGGAACCTTTCGAGAGCAACCATGGCGCATTTGGAAGACCAACGCGAAACCATCTATAAGGTCGACCCGGCCCATCCGGAGACCAAGGATCTTCCGATTCTGCGGACCGAGGAACTGTTGTTGAACATGGGGCCGCAGCATCCCGCGACGCATGGCGTGCTGAAAGTGATCCTCGACCTCGAAGGAGAGCGAATCACGAAATCCACGGTGGTCATGGGCTTTCTCCACCGGGGAGTGGAAAAACTCGCCGAACACGGAACGTATCATCAATTCATTCCCCATACGGACCGTCTCGACTACGTCTGCGCGATGTACAACAACTTCGCGTATTGCCGGGCCGTGGAGAAACTGATGAACGTGACAGTTCCCGAGCGGGCGGAATATCTGCGCACCATCGTGGCGGAGGTCCAGCGGATTATCGGGCATCTGTTCTGGCTGGGAACGCAGGCGCTGGATATCGGGGCGATGACCGTGTTTTTCTACACGTTCCGTGATCGTGAAATCCTGCTCGACTGGTTCGATGAACTGTGCGGGGCGCGGCTGACGACCAGTTGGTACCGCATCGGCGGCGTGGAGCGGGACTTCACCGCTTCGCTGGAGACCAAGATCCGGGACTTTCTCGCGTACTTTCCTCCCAAGATCGACGAGTACGTGGTGTTCTTGGAAAAAAACCGGATTTGGCTGGCCCGGACCGTGGGCGTCGCGGTCATTTCGGCTGAGGACGCGTTGGGCTACGGGTTGAGTGGGCCCACGCTCCGGGGGTCGGGTGTGGATTACGACTTGCGCAAATACGAGTCGTACGGGGCCTATCCCAAGTGCGAGTTCAGCGTGCCGGTCGGCAAGAACGGCGACACGTATGACCGGTATTGGATCCGAATCGAGGAAATGCGCGAGAGCATCAAGATCATTCGTCAGTGCATGGACCAGATGCCGAAAGAAGGCCCGGTCTTGGCCGACGTGCCCAGCGTCACCCTGCCGCCCAAGAACCGGGTGTTTACTAATCTCGAATCCATGATCCAGCAGTTCAAACTGTTTTCCCAGGGATTCGATGCGCCGCCCGGGGAGATCTATTGCGGAACCGAAGCGCATAAAGGCGAGCTGGGCTTTTATATCGTGAGTACGGGAGGAGGGAACCCGTATCGCCTGAAGATCCGGTCCCCGTCCTTTATCCACATGGGGGCGTTTGACTTCATGGCCAAAGGGTACATGATCGCCGATGCGGTCACGATTTTCGGATCGTATGACATCGTGATGGGAGAATGTGATCGCTGACAGACCGTTCAAAAAGCCCACCAGCGGCGTTCTCGTTGCTCGAAGGCTTCAACGTACTTTTCTTGTACGCCTCGGCCTTCTCACTCTGCGGCCTTGCTGGTGAACTTTTTGAACGGTCCGTAAAGTTAGGGTTATTGAATAAAACCTGATGAGCTCCTGAATGCAGGGGCGGGAGAGATAGATGGCACTCAAACCGGTCACGACACCCGATACTGAAGCCGCGACGATTTCCCTGAATATCGACGGCGAAACCGTCACCGCGAAAGAAGGGGTTTCGCTGTATGACGTGATTTCCAGCATGGGGAAAATCGTCCCGGCCATGTGTTATCACTATACGTTCGATCCCTTCGGATCCTGCGGCATGTGTCTGGTCCTGCAGGAAGGGAAAAAGTCGCCGGTGCGGTCCTGCACCGCCAAGGCGACTGAAGGGATGGTGATCCGGACGGATGGGGAGGATCTGTTTGCGGCGCGAAAGAAAGCCGTGGAAAAACACCTGTCCGTGCATCCCTTGGATTGTCCGGTCTGCGACGCGGACGGGCATTGCGAACTGCAGGACATGGCCTTCGAGCATCAGGTCACCGACCTGGCCAACGCCAAACAGAAAAACATCCCGGAGGACACGCGCAGCCTGGTGCTCGATTTCAACATGAACCGCTGCATCGCCTGCGGGGAATGTATCAACATCTGCAAGGACGTCCAGCGTATCGATGCCCTGCAGTTCATGAAAAAGGGCGGGTTTACGCAGGTCGTGGCCAAGGGGGATCACGCCCTGGACTGCGAGTTTTGCGGTGATTGTCTCGCGGTCTGTCCGGTGGGCGCGATTACCAATAAATTTTCAAAATACGTGTACAAGCCCTGGCAACTTCGAAAAACCACGACCACCTGCAATTACTGCGGTGACGGCTGTCAGATGTACGTGGAAACGAAGGATACGGAAGTCGTGCGGGTGACCTCTCCCTTGTCTTGGAAAAACAAATGGGGCGACCGAGGGGATACGGTCAACGGGCACGGAGGGCTCTGTGTGCGAGGGCGCTTCGGCTTCCAGTTCATTGACAGTAAAGAACGACTCAAGGAGCCGCTTGTTCGGAACGAAACGGGTCTGGCCCCAACGCCGTGGATCGAAGCCCTGGATACGACCGCGGAGCGGCTGACGGACATCAAGAGCCGATACGGGTCCGAAGCCATTGCAGGATTGATCACGGCACGGTGCACGAATGAAGAACTGTACGTGTTCCAACGATTTATGCGGACCGTGCTCGGGACGAACAACCTCGACAGCAGCGCGCGGTACGGTCATATGAATTTCGTGCGGGCGGTACATCATGCCCTCGGGATCAATCGGACAATGAACACCTCGGCCGACCTCACGAAAGCCAAGGCGATCCTGGTGGTGGGAGCCAACGTCACGGAAACGAATCCCGTGGCCAGCCTGCGGGTGAAAGCCGCGATCGGCACCTACAAGGCGTCGGTCATCGTGGTGGATTCCATGCAAACCAACCTGGCCAAGTTGGCGTCGCATCCGATGATGGTCAAACCGGGGTCGGAGGGCGCGTTCATCAAGGGATTGGTCAAATCGGTCCTGGAGCAGGATCTCATCGATCCTGACGCGACCGCTCAGGCCCCCGAGGCCTTGTCTGCCTTGAAGGCCGCGGCCCGGGCGGTTTCGCTCGACGCCGTCGCCGCTGAAACGGGAATCCCGGTCGAAACGATTCAGGAGGCAGCAAGGATATTTGCGGAAGCCCCGCGTTCCGTCATCCTGTGCGGGGAAGGGATCGTGCGCCAGCCCGACGGGTATAACCATACGTTGTCCCTGGTCGATTTGGCATGGGTCACGGGGAAATTGAATAAACCCGGGTGCGGGATCAATACGTTCACCGAGGAGGGGAACGAGCAGGGGGCCGTGGATATGGGCGTCGCACCGGAATTTCTTCCGGGACCGGTGCCATGTGCGCAAGCCGAAGCGCGGCAGAAATTTTCCGAAGCATGGGATGCGCCGTTGCCGGATGCGCAATCCGGTAAATCCCTCGTTGAAATTTTGGACGATTGTCGCGCTGGCAAGATCAAAGCCCTCTATCTGGTAGGCGAAAATCCATTGGGCACACTTCCGAAATCATTCGGCGTGGAGGAAGCCTTGAGCCAATTGGAACTGTTGATCTATCAGGATCCCTTCCTGACGGAGACGGCGCACTATGCGCACGTGGTGTTCCCCGCATGTACGTTTGCGGAAAAGGACGGCACCGTCACGAACCAGGAGGGGATGGTGCAATTCCTGAGGCCGGCACTGGACCCGCTGGGTGAGAGTGCGCTGGATTGGCATATCATGGTGGGGCTTGCCAACGGCATGGGGCAGTCGCTTCCGTATGAAAACACGCAGGATATTCAAGCGGAAATTCGGAAGGTGCTTCCCGGCTACTACAATCTCGGCGAACCTCGGCCCGTTGTCGCCGATGCCGTCGCGTATCTTCGGAACGGGTATGCGGATTCGGTTCGCGCCCGGTATGCCGACGGCCGCGCACAAAAGTCCGGCCGGCCGTACGGATTGAAATTGATTCAACTCATTTATCATTCGGGAAAATTGTCCACGAAGGCGTCCGGGTTGATGGACATTTCGCCGAATGCCGGAGCGTTACGGATGTCCCTGGAGGAATGTGAACGGTTGGGTCTTGCCGAAGGCGGCCGCGTTCGCGTGACCTCAGATCACGGTAGCCTGGAATTGGGCGTGCAAGCCGACGTCAACGTCCTGCCGGGCACCTGCGCGTTCCCCGAACACTTCAATGAGCCTCCGGTCAAGGATCTGGTCCGGGTCGTCGTGGATCCCATCACGCACGTGCCCTATTTCAAATCCACTCAGGTGACAATCGAAAAAGTTTAGGAGCGTCTCTTGGATACGCAAAAGCAAACTACACGATTGTTGGACGCGGTCTTGTTCCGCGAAATCTGGAAAGCGATGAAGGTCACCTTCAAACACATGTTCCATCGCCCGATGACCTTCCAGTATCCGCGTGAAAAGCGAACGATTCCCGACGCGCATCGCGGGGCCCTGGGCTTGTTGCGGTACGACAACGGGCAGGAACGGTGCGTCGGATGTGACCTCTGCGAGGCCGCCTGTCCGTCGCGGTGCATCAAAGTCATCAGTGAAGAGGACAAGTCCCTGCCCCTGCAACGGTACGCGACCGAGTTTTACATCGATATTACCAAATGCGTGTTTTGCGGATATTGCGTGGAAGCCTGTCCGGTCAATGCGTTGGCCATGACGAAGATGTACGAGTATTCGACGCATGACAAACGGACCCTCATGTTCGATAAACAGCGACTCTACGAGATCGGTGACCAACATTTGGAAGACGCGAAAAAATATCTCTATGCCCACAACCAGGAACAGGATGACGAGGAGAGTCGCACCTACCGCTATCATTTCCCGCAGCCCATAGGGAAAACCGAGGCTTCCGACTCGTAAACTTTCATGGTGATGTACGTATTGTTCGGGTACTTTGCGACCGTGAGTATCCTGTCGGGTATCTTCACGATCGCTTTGAAAAATCCTGTCCATTGCGGCCTGAGCCTGCTGTCGTTGCTCTTGCACGTGGCTGGGCTTTTCGTGTTGCTCAACGCCGAGTTTCTCTTTGCCGTGCAGATCATCGTCTACGCCGGGGCTATCCTCGTGCTCTACCTCTTCGTCCTGATGTTGCTCAGTCTGAAAACCGAAGAACAGTATCTGCATAAGAAATATCCCTTTTTCCTGTTCGCCGGCGTCGCGATCCTCGCGGAATTGCTCATTCTGGTGTTTCAAACCCCCTACGGCGGAGTCGTCGGGACCGCGACCCCGGAAGTCGTGTTGCAGACCGGCCCGAGTCACGCCGTGGGCATCACCATGTTCAGCGACTACTTGTTGTTGTTCGAGATCGTGGGAGTCTTTCTCCTGGGCGCCATTATCGGGGCGATCGTCCTGGCCAAAACCCCGACGGGTCCGGTTCCGGAGCCGACGGGCCAACGCGAGTAACTCGTCATGATTCCTCTTTCGGCATACGTGGCGTTGAGTTTCATCCTGTTCATGACGGGGTTGTTGGGCGTCCTGATCCGGCGGAACTTCATTATCGTGCTAATGTCGGTCGAGATCATGTTGAATGCGGCGAACATCAACCTTGTCGCGTTCTCCCATTACCTGTCGTCGATGGCCGGCCAGATGGCGGCATTGTTCGTGATCGCGATCGCCGCGGGGGAGGCTGCCGTGGGTCTGGCGATTATCATCGTGGTGTTCCGTGGAAAAATTGCGACGAACGTCGACCAGATTAACCTGTTGAAGTGGTAACGTGTCCGATCTTCTCGTCATTCTCATCCCCGTCTTCCCGCTGATCGCGGTCCTGGTGAACGGCTTGCTCGGCCATCGGTACGCCACCGACTTGGCCGGCCGCATTGCAGTGGGCTCCATCGGCCTCTCTTTTCTGTGTGCCGTGGCGGTGGTGGCCGGCGTCATCTCCGATCCCACGCCACGTGAGGTCATTGCCTATGCGTGGATTTTTGGCGGAGACCTGCACGTCAATTTTGGATTTCTGATTGATCCGCTGACTGCCGTGATGTTGATGGTGGTGACGGGCGTCGGATTTTTGATCCACGTCTATTCCGTCGGGTACATGCACGGCGAAGACGGCTTTACCCGCTTCTTCGTGTACATGAATCTGTTCATGGTCTCCATGCTGTTGCTGGTCATGGGGAACAATTTCCTGGTGCTCTTCATCGGCTGGGAAGGGGTCGGTCTCTGCTCCTACCTCCTGATCGGGTACTACTTCAATAAGGTTTCCGCGGCCAAGGCCGCCACCAAGGCGTTCGTGGTCAACCGGATCGGCGACGCCGGATTCCTGCTGGCGATCTTTTTGGTCTTCGTCAATTTCAAGACCTTGGATTATTTGAAAGTCTTCGAAAACGCGAACCAACTCTCCGTCGAAATGGCCACGGCCATTACGCTGTGCCTGTTGGTGGGTGCGATCGGGAAGTCCGCGCAAATTCCGTTGTATACGTGGCTGCCCGATGCCATGGAAGGCCCGACGCCGGTGAGCGCGTTGATCCACGCCGCGACGATGGTCACGGCCGGGGTGTACATGGTGGTGCGCACGCACGTGTTCTATGACATGGCCCCCGTGTCCATGGCGACGGTGGGGATCATCGGCGGTCTGACGGCGTTGTTTGCCGCCACGATCGGGCTGGTGCAAAACGACATCAAGCGGGTGCTGGCCTATTCGACCGTCAGTCAATTGGGCTACATGTTTTTGGCCTGCGGGGTCGGGGCGTACATGGCCGCCATTTTCCATCTCGTGACCCACGCGTTTTTCAAGGCGCTTCTATTCCTGTCCGCCGGCGCGGTGATCCATTCGCTCGAAGGAGAACAGGACATCAGAAAGATGGGGGGGCTTTCCAAGAAAATTCCCGTCACGCACGCCGTGTTTCTCATCGGCACTCTGGCTATCGCCGGCATTCCGCCTCTGGCGGGGTTCTGGAGCAAAGACGAAATCATGGCCCATGCCTTTGTGCATCACCATTACGTGCTGTACCTGTTTGCGGCGGTTGGTGCCTTCCTGACGTCTTTTTACATGTTCCGTCTCACCTATGTGACGTTCTACGGGCGGTCCCGTGTTGATCCCAAGGTCGAGCATCATATTCATGAGTCGCCACGGGTCATGACCGTGCCGCTCATGATTCTGGCCGGGCTCTCCGTGCTGGGCGGGTTTCTGGGCGTACCGCCGGAACATGGCTGGTTCCATGGATTTTTGGAATCCGTGGCCGCGCCAGTGGGAGCGGTGACGCATGAAGTCGGCATGGGGACCCTTATCGGATTGATGGCGGTGGCCATCGGGATCGCCTTGGGTGGTTGGGGGGTGGCGCACTATTTGTACACGATCAAGCCGGGGACCGCGGATGCATGGTCGGAACGGTTCGCCGTGGCCTATCGGACGCTGTTGAACAAATACTACGTGGACGAACTGTACGACGCCGTCTTTGTCGAGCCCTGCAAACGGCTTGGCCGGCTATGGGATTGGTTCGATCAACACGTCATTGATCGCGTCATCAGAGAGATCGGTCGCGGAGCCGACGTGAGTGCGGCCGGCGCGACCTGGGCCGAGAAACACGTGATTTACGGGGGACTCAACGTGATCGGGTACGCGAACCATCTGGCTGCCTGGTCCTGGCGGAAATTGCAAACCGGGTTGGTCAATCATTATGCCGCGGTGATCGTGATCGGCCTGTTTCTGCTCACGCATTTTTTGCTGGTGTGGTTGACCGGAAGTTCTCTCTTGTAGGGATTGGCGATGCTTGAAGAACTAGAATTCGGATTCCCGATTTTGTCGATGCTGCTCTTTCTCCCGCTTCTCGGGGCGATCGGGTTGTGGACACAACGGGATACCGAGCTGATCAAGAAGACGGCGCTGGGCGTCGCGCTCTTCGAATTGGCTCTGGCTGCGCTCGTATTGCTCCGGTTCATCCCGGAATCCGCGGCCATGCAGTTCACGGAACGGCTGAATTGGATTCCGGCCCTCGGGATCTCCTATCACCTCGCCGTGGACGGTATCAGCATCCTGTTTGTCGGCCTTTCGGCCTTCATCACGGTCCTGATCATTCTCTACTCCTGGGATACCGTGCAGGACAGGGCCAAAGCCTACTTCATGAGTATCCTGGCCTTGGAAACGACGATCATGGGGATTTTCGTGTCCGTCGACCTGATTCTCTTCTTCGTGTTCTGGGAGCTCATGCTCGTGCCCAGTTATTTTCTGATCAAACTCTGGGGCGTGGGTGCGGACAGGCACTACGCCGCGCTCAAGTACGTGTTGTACACCCTGTTGGGCAGCGTGTTCATGCTGGTCGGTTTCGCCCTATTGAGTTTGAATTACCACGATGTCACGAATACGTATAGTTTCGATCTGCTGGATCTGTTGAAGGTGCCTGTTCCGGTCTCGGATCAACTTTTGATCTTCTGGCTCATCTTCATGGGATTGGCCTTCAAGGCTCCGGTCTTTCCGTTCCACACGTGGTTGCCGGACGCACTGGTACAAGGGCCGATCGGGATGTCCGTCGTGCTGGCGGGCGTCAAGTTGGGCACCTACGGGTTCCTGCGATTCAGTTTCCCGTTGCTGCCAGACGCCTCGACCAATGCCACCGTGGTGGTGATCGTCATGAGTTTGGCGCTGGCCGCCATCGTCTGGGGGGCGATCATCGCCATTATGCAGCCGGACTTCCGGCGCCTGCTCGTCTTCAGCAGCATCAGCCACTTGGGGTTCGTCGTGTTGGGCCTGTTTGCCTTGAACTTCCAAGGTCTGCAAGGCAGTTTGCTGCAAATGATCAATTTGGGATTTACCACCGCCGGGCTCTTTTTCCTGGCGGGCTTCCTCTATGACCGGCTCGGAAATACACTCCTCGATAATTGCGGAGGCATCGCATCGAAGATGCCCCTTCTTGCCACCTTTTTCTTGATCATCGGAATGGCCTCGATCGGATTGCCCGGCACGAATGGATTCATCGGGGAATTTCTGATCCTGCTCGGCGCCTTTCAAGCGCATTGGGTGTACGGGGCCGTGGCTGTCTCGGGGGTGATCTTCGCCGCGGCCTATTTCCTGTGGTATTACGAGCGGGCGATTTTCGGACCCATCGGCGAGCACGTTCCTCAGGTGCTCAAGGACCTGACGCAGCGCGAAACGATCATCGCCGTGTCCCTGTGTGTCATGATTTTCTGGATCGGGTTATATCCCTCACCGTTTTTGCGCATGGTCAACGGATCGCTGCAGGCGGTGATGGACCGGTTGGACCGCGGATCGATCGCGAGCATTGAACAGGACCGGACGTTGCTGTCTCATGCCCGGGCGCTTGAACCTGAAAGGCAGGACTGGGCGATGGCAATCCGCAATCCAGAATCCGCAATCCACAATCCGATTGCCCCTGAACCCGGAGGGAAGGACTGAACGATGGGACAGGTGGCCTTACTGGCAACGTTGTTTGCCCCGTTCCTGGGGTCGATCGTGTTGCTGTTCATTCCCAATCGTAAGCCTCTCCTGGTGCGTGCCGTGGCCGCGGCGTCTGCCGGGACAGCGCTGCTCGCCTCTCTCTACGTCTTCATGGCCTATGACCCCGATCAGGGCGGCTTTCAATTCATCACCAAATGGGCGTGGTCCGAAGAACTGGGCATCGGTTTTCACATCGGAGTGGATGGAATCGGGGCGCCCCTCGTCTTTGCCTCGGCCATTCTGCTGTTCGCGGGCATTTTCATTTCGTGGCATATCAAGGATCGCACCAAGGAATTCTATATCTTCCTGTTGATCCTGGCGGCGGCGACCATCGGGGTGTTCATGTCGCTGGATCTGTTCTTCCTCTACTTCTTCTATGAAATGTCGGTCTTGCCCATGTACGTGTTGCTGGGCATCTGGGGAAGTCATACCAAAGGCTATTTGAGCATGACCGATGAGGAAGGCCGAAAGCTCCGGGATTCGGTCGGGTTCATCCTGAACTTCGGGGCGAACAGCAAGGAATACGCCGCGATGAAGCTCACGTTGTTCCTCTCGGCCGGGGCGGTGTTCGCGTTGATGGGCATCCTGCTGATTTACCATTTCTCGCCGGTCCAGACGTTCGATATTCTGGTGCTGCGGGAAGTGGCCCATTTCGACGGCACGCTGGCCATCATTATCTGGTTATTGGTCTTCTTCGGCTTTGCGTCCATCGCGCCAATCTGGCCGTTGCATTCCTGGTCTCCCGTCGGCCACGCTGCGGCCCCGGCCGCGACCAGCATGTTGCACGCCGGCGTGCTGATGAAACTCGGCCATTTCTCCATCATTCGCGTGGCGTATGAAATCCTGCCCGAGACCACGCGGGAACTCATGCCCATTGCCGCGGTGTTGTGCGTGTTCAGCATCCTCTACGGCGGGTTTGTCGCGTATTTCGCCAAGGACACGAAGTACGTCATCGGCTATTCCAGTTCCAGTCACATGGGCTACGTGTTCCTGGGCATGGCCGCCCTGGATTACATCAGCCTGACCGGCGCGGTGATTTACATGTTTGCGCACGCGTTGGCCACGGGCATGCTCTTCGCCATGGCAGGCTGGGTATATGACCAAACGCATACCCGGGATATTCCGTCTCTGGGCGGGCTGGTCAAGAACATGCCCTTTCTGGCCGGGGCCTTTATTATCGCCTGTATGGCGTCGGTCGGGATGCCGGGCACCGTGAACTTTATTGCCGAAATCATGATTATCGTCGGCGCGTGGGAGAAATATCCCTTCCAGGTGGTGGTAGCCGTACTGGGGATCGTGTTGACGATGGCCTATCTCTTTAAAATGATGCGCGGTCTGTTTTACGGACAAATGTCACCCGAATACGCGCATGCCCGCGACACGTCGCAATGGGTGGACCGGCTCCCGCTGCTCCTGATGATCGGCTGCAGCATCTTTTTCGGGATCTTCCCCATGCATTTTTATAACGTCGTGCGCTCCACTGTCGTGCCGATGTTGGATCGAATCAATCAAGTGGCTCCGCTGGTCACCCAGAATACCACGGGGCTGTTACCGTAAGCCGTCATGACCTTCGACCTTACCCTATCGAGTTCGGACCTCCTCCTCCTGGCGCCGGAGATTTTTCTCACCATCTGGTTGTGTGTGGTGTTGGCCGTCGACTTTACCTATAAACAGATCGACCACGAAAAACTGGCCTACCTGAGCGTGGGCGGCGTCATCGCCACGCTCATCAACCTGATCTGGTTCGATTACACCGGCGTCGAAGGTGCCTTGTTCAAAGACATGTTTGTCCTGGACGGAGTGGCGATTTTCTTCAAGATTCTGGTGTTGATCTCCACGGCGCTGGTCCTGCTGGCTTCGATCGACTACGTGAAATCGTTCAAGTTCTTCAGGGGCGAGTATTATTTCCTGGTCATGATGTCGGCCCTGGGTATGATGTTCATGGCCTCGGCGCAGGACCTGCTTTCCGTCTTCGTCACGTTGGAATTTTCCACCTTCGGCTTTTACGTCCTGGTGGCCTATCTGCGGGAAGACCAGAAATCCAGCGAGGCGGGGCTAAAGTTCTTCATTCTGGGCGTGTTTGCCGCGGGCTTGCTCGCGTACGGCATCAGTCTCGTCTATGGCGAAACGGGAACGCTGGTGTTTTCCGAAATGGCATCGGCACCCGGCAGCATCGGGCTGGCCATCGGCTTCATCATGATCTTCGCCGCGTTAGGCTTCAAAATCGGGGCCGTGCCCTTTCACTCCTGGATTCCCGATACGTATCAGGGAGCTCCCACGCCCGTCACCGCCTTTTTGTCGATCGCGCCGAAAGGTGCGGCGTTAGCCATTCTCATCCGCATGTTCTACGTCGCGCTCGCGACGTTCAAACCCACGTGGGTCCTCCTGTTCGTCGTGGCCTCCATCGTCTCCATGACCTACGGCAACATCGTGGCCATAGCCCAGAAAAACATCAAACGGCTGCTCGCCTATTCCGGCATCGCGCAAATCGGCAACGTCATGATCGGCTTGGCGGCCGGCACCAAACGGGGCAGTGACGCGATCCTCTTTTATTTGCTCACCTACCTGTTCGCCAACCTGGGCGCCTTCGCCGTGGTTATCGGCGTGAGTAACCTGATCAAGAGCGATGAAATTGAAGATTACAACGGGTTGAATCGTCGGTCGCCGTTTCTCGCGGCTGCGATGCTGCTCTTTCTGTTGTCGCTCGCCGGCGTGCCACCGCTCGCGGGTTTTATCGGCAAACTCTATATCTTTGTCGCGGCCATCGAACAGGAACTCTACACGCTGTTGATCGTCGGGCTGATCAACATCGTCATCTCCATGTACTACTACCTGGTCGTGGTCAAAAAAATGTACATCAACGAACCTCACGACCCCACACCGCTTTCGGTATCGCCCCCGCTGAAAGCCGTCATTTTCGTCGGCATCGCCGGCACCCTGCTGCTCGGCATTTACCCCAAACCCTTCATCGACTGGGCCGCCGCCGCCACCCTGATGTTCTCCAATATAGCTGCGCCCACGGCCTCAGCCCCTGCCGTGTTGACGTCCCTGGCAGGCGGATAGCGGCTCAAAACAAAGCACAGGATCAGCCCTGTCCCGGCTAGTGCTGGAGGCGTTTTCCTTGACAGGTTAGAGGGCGCGATAAACGCTCTTGCGATCGGCGATTTTCACAACGTAAACGACAAGCCGATCATCTTCAATAGCATAGACGATGCGATAAGATCCTTGGCGGATTCGATAGCGTTCAAATCCAGACAGCTTCTTGCATCCTGTAGGACGAGGATTGTCCGCCAAGGCCGTGATTCGGGCAACGATTCGTTGGCGGTCTGCCTTCCGAGAAATAGACTCCAGTTCTTTTGCCGCTGACTGCTTGATGTGTAACTTATATCTTTCCACGTCGCCGCAAATCTTTTACGACATTTTCAAACATCAGCTCGGGCTCTCTTTTACGAGCCTCGAACGCGGCAAGATCCTCAGCGTCTTCTGCCAGGGCTTCCCGAACTGCTTCATTCACCAGTTCGGAAACGCTGCTGTCGATCTCCGCGGCTTTCAGGCGCAGGGCTTTGTGGAGGGAGGGCTCAAAATAAACGGTCGCCCGCTTTTGTGTGGATTCAGCCATCTTTAGATCTTAGCGTTTTAGCGTTATAGCGTCAAATTGCTAAGCCTTACTGGTCCAGAGATGGCAACGAGCCCGTCTGGGGTTACCATAGTATGCGCTTCAGTCTTCCCTATAAATATGGATAATACTCCATATTTGTCTTATGCATATGGAATATGCATAAGACAAAGTTAGCGCCTGTTCAAGCAGAAAAAAAGTGAGACGGAGAAATGGGTGGCGACTTTTCCAAACTGAAGAGACCACGATACCCGATGCCGGGTTTTGTCAAGCAGGCTCTGGACGAGAGTGGCTTGATGGAAGCCTATCGGAAGCGCCCCGCGTATCAACAGAATGATTACGTCGGCTGGATAAACCGGGCCAAGCGCCGGGAGACCAAAGAAAAACGGCTGCGCCAGATGCTTGAAGAACTCGAAAGAGGGGGCGTCTACATGAAGATGAAACACCCGGCATCGGCATACAGAGTCTTTGAGCCCCGGCAACAACGACGGCGATGAAACAGATACAAGAAGATTTATGGCAAAGCACGATCCATAGCATGGGTACGCTGAATACCCATGCGTATTTCCTCCGGCGGTCGGAAGGAAACGTGCTTTTTTACAATACCGGTCACGATGATGATATCGAGCAAATGGCTGAATTGGGAGGTATCCGGTTCCAACTTCTCAGCCATCGCGATGAGTCGGGTCCGTCATTGAACCGCATAAGAGACCGGTTCGGTTCCAAGTTGTGTTGCAGTGCCCTGGAAGCCGTGATTATCGGCAAAGACGCGCAGGTTGATGTAACTTTTCAGCCAGAAGATCATCATCTGGGCGATATTGACATCATTTATACCCCCGGTCATACCGCCGGCAGCATTTGCTTCTTCTACAAGTCGCCTTACGGGAACTCCTACCTCTTTACCGGCGATACGATCTTTCAGAGCAATGGGAAGTGGGCGACGCTGGCCTTCCCGCAGGCGGGTGGCAGCAAGGCGTCGCTTGCCGACAGCCTGTTGAGGCTTCGGGACCTCAATCCCGGCATTGTCATGAGCAGTGCTTTCGTCGGCGACGTGTCGGTCGTGGAAGTTACCGGCGATGAATGGGCTCAAGCCATTGATGACAACGTCGGCCGATTAAAAGAAGAGGCCTGACCGCCAAGGAGTGTGTGATCGCTTACCGGCTTTTCTTAAAGAAGGATTCGGGAGGCGCTATTTGGTCTTCTTCACGTAGACCTTGTAGACCGTTTTGGGGTTCGTCTCTTCTTCTTCGAGGCCGACCCATTCGTGGCCCGTGGTTTGGCACCAGGCGGGCATGTCTTTCTTGATCCCTTCGTCGTCGGAGAGGACTTCAAGGACTTGGCCCATGGTGAGTTCCTTGATTTTCTTGGAGGTGAGAATAATGGGCATGGGGCAGAAGTACCCCAGCGTATCGAGTGTGATATCGGATTGGATCATCTGAAAAAACTCCCGTGTTCGACTCAGATAAACAAATTTACCGAGCCTTCTTTGGCTTCCGCGAGGTAGGTCGAGACCCCTGCGAGTTGGTCCACGCCGTCGATCAACGTTTCCTTTGAAATGCCCAGCAATCCCAACGTGGTGGTGCAGGCGATCATGGTGACGCCGAGATCCTGCGCGGTTTCGATCAGTTCCGGGACTCCGGGCATATGATTTTCCCGCATGACCTTTTTCATCATCGTGGCGCCCAGCCCGCCAAAGTTGAATTTTGAAAGGGACAGGCTCGCGGCTCCTCCTTTGTTGAGCCAGCCGAAGGCCTTGCGCAGAAGGTCCTTGGCTGCGCTGGTCGCTCCGGGTTTGCGAATGACGTTCAGTCCCCAGAACGTGAAGAACATGGTCACGTGCATGCCCATGGCTGCGGCGCCGGTAGCGATGATGAAGGCGGCCATGGCTTTATCCATGTCTCCGCTCAGGAGCACAATGGTCACCCGCTCCGGTTTGGATTCCTGAAGATCGGCCAGCGTGGCGGCTGGTTCCACTTGGGTCATCGTCATGGGATCACCTGTTTTGATCTGGTAAAGGGTCGATGCTGCAAATACGAATACCTATCAGAAGTTTTATCTCACCTTTTTGAGGTTGTCAACAAAGCGCGATTTCAGTAAACAGGGACATGGCCGGCATCATCGAAAGTATTCCCAATTTCAGCGAGGGCCGTGATCCGGGGATCATCGAGCATCTCGAAAACAGCTTGACCGCGACTCGCGGAGTGTCTCTGCTCGACCGGCACCGGGACGAGGACCACCACCGGTGCGTCCTGACCATTGCCGGGTCCGTCGAGTCGATAGGGGAGGCTGCTTTTTCGGTGGTTGCCAAGGCTGCAGAATTGATCGACCTGACGCATCACACGGGCCAACATCCTCGCCTTGGAGCATGTGACGTGTTGCCGTTCGTTCCGTTGTCAGGCTCGACAATGGAGGAATGCGTCCGTCTCGCGTATCGGGTCGGGGCGCGAATCGGGGAAGAGTTGAGGATACCGGTTTTTCTGTATGAGGAAGCCGGCGAACGACCTTTCCGTAAACGATTGGAACAGATTCGGAAAGGGGGGCCGGAGACTCTGAAGAAGCGAATGGCAACCGGCCCGGCATGGGCTCCGGATTTCGGTCCGGCCGAGCCGCACCCGACGGCCGGCGTGATCGTGGTTGGAGCCAGGAATCCGCTCGTCGCCTTCAACGTGTGGTTGGAGAGTCATGATTTGTCATTGGCGCGGGAGATTGCCCGAAGCATTCGCGCATCAAACGGCGGGTTGCCTGCGGTCAAGGCCATTGGGCTGGAACTGAAAAGCCAAGGGTATGTACAGGTGTCGATGAATCTCACCGACTATCGTCAAACGCCGGTTGACGTGGCGTTTGAAGCCGTGAAACGGGCAGCGGCTCTCAAAGGCGTCGCCGTGGTGAAAAACGAGTTGGTGGGGCTGATCCCTCAGGATGCTTTTGTGCAGGCCGAGGGACACGATCTTCAGATTGATGCCTTGACGCAGGCGCAAACTTTGGAGCATCGACTCAAACAATGTGGGTTGGGCTAAGGCAGGGAACAAGTCCACGGCTTGTAGGGGCTACTCGTTGTTCACTTTGCCCATTGTACAAAAGTAAAGGTCACGGACGATGAAACTATTCGCGCAACGACTGGTCAATGCTCCCGCGTTTGAATACGTGATTATCGGGCTCATTCTCGGGAATGGGGCGTTGCTGGGTATGGAGACGTCTCCTACGTTGGTTCGCCAATACGGAGAATGGATGCACCTGGGCAACCAACTCGTCTTGGGCATATTTATTCTCGAAGCCCTGCTGAAAATGACAGCTGTGGCCCCGCAGGTCGACCGGTATTTTCGAGATGGCTGGAACGTCTTTGATTTTTCAGTGATTGTGTTCTCGCTGATTCCCGCGACCGGCGAGTATGCCATGATCGCCAGGCTCGCCCGGTTACTGCGAGTCCTCCGGCTGATTTCCACGATCCAGGAACTGCGCTTGATCGTCACGACGCTCGTGCGCTCGATCCCGAGTATGGGTCATGTCATGCTCCTGATGAGCATCATCTTCTATATCTATGCGATTACAGGGTACCAACTGTTTCATGAGCATGACCCCGTCCATTGGGGAAACTTGGGCATCTCCCTCTTGTCGTTGTTCCGGGTCGTGACGCTGGAGGATTGGACGGACATCATGTACACCGCCATGGACCTGTATCCCATGGCGTGGATCTATTTCGTCAGCTTCGTGGTGGTCGGCACGTTTGTGGTGATCAACCTCTTCATCGCGGTAGTCCTCAACAACCTGGAGGAGGCCAAGGCCGAGCGCCTGCGGGAACTGGAACAACCCGTATCGCGAGAAGAAATCTTGCGCGATCTTCGTTCAACCCAGAAGGCCTTGCGTCGTTTGGAGGAACGGCTGGATCGCCAACGTGAAGCCTGATGGCCTGCCTCGTGCTTATGAATCCAGCCGCTGCGCAATCGTCATAACGCCCTTCTGAAAATCTCCCGTCGCCATGGTTGAAGACCATGACAGCCGTATCGCAGGTGCGTCCTCTTCCGGATAGTCCACAAAAGGCTTCACGACAACTCCCGCTTCGGAGGCAAGCCGTTTGACGAATGCTTCGTGATCCAGGTCAGCTGCGCCTTTGAACGTCAGGATGCCGGGAGCATGGGGTCCCTGCCATTCCAGGAAACGACAATTCCGGTGCCCACCCAGCAGTTCCTTGGCCGTTTCTCGAAAGGTCCGTTGTGGTTCCGTGTCAATGCCCCGTTGATGTCGTTGCTCGCAGGCTCTGGCGAGTCCTGCAATGAGCCCGATGTTGTGCGTGCCGATTTCAAATGAGCCGGCCGGCGACCCACCGGGCTGTTCTCCTTCGATCTCACGGTAACGGGGATGCGTAAAAAAACTCTCACGCGCGACCATCGCCCCCGTGCCGAGAGGGCCTTCACACCACTTGTGTCCGGCAAAAAAGTAGGCGTCGAAATCCAGCGCGTTCAGATCGACGGGTATGTGCCCAATGGCTTGCGCACCGTCGATGATGACCAGACAGTGCCGTGCTCTGGCCAATGAAGCCACTTCCTGTATGGGAAAGATACGCCCGTCAACGTGCGACACGTGGCTTATCACGACGGCATTGACGCCGGGTTCGTCGAGCCGTTCTTCCAGCGCATGCAGAAACGAAGGTATGGACGTTGGCCTGACGGCGTGAACGTGGACCCCCTCGCGTTCACGGGCGCGAAGCTGTTTCGTAATGGAGGGGTTTTCGTGCGTCGTTGTGAGAATGGTGTCGCCCGGCACCCATTTCAAAGAAGAAAGCAAGAGATAATGTGCAGTGGACGCGTTCGTGGTGAACGCGATGCTCGAAGAATCGTTGACGTGTAACAATGCGCCGACTTGTTGCCGGCAATCACTGACCTTCCCGAGATACCACGCGATGCCCGCTTCGGAATACAGATAGCGTTTGAACTCGGTCAGCGTCCGTTCGACCTCCTCTTCAGCTTCTGCAAGAGTCGGACACAGGGCCGCGTAGTTCAGATAGATCATGGGTGCCAGTCAGCCGGACGGCTTTTGAGCCAGGGCCAGACCGTGAAGGTCGGCCGGATCAGCATACCAGGCCATGGGGGTAAATCCAGCGCGGGTCAACAGGGCCTCCACGTGATGATGCGTATATTTCCTGCTTATTTCCGTGAGGATTTCTTCCCCCTTTTCGAGCCGAAGGGTCAACTCCAATTCGGGAATGGGAATCACTTGCCGGCAGACCGACCGAAGGTACATTTCAATTTGCTGTTCGTCATGATTGAATCGGGCCACGTGGTCGAAGGTGTCAGGATCAAATTCCGCTCCAATCACGACCTTCAACACGGACAATATGTTTTTGTTGAACGCGGCCGAGAGCCCGGCCGAATCATTATACGCGGCTTCCAGGCGCTCCACGTCAGTGATGAGTTGAACACCAAGGAGAAAAAAATCACCTGGATCCATTTCCTGCGCGACGGACGATAGAAAGGCCGGAGCGGCTTCAGGTCCCAAGTTGCCGATGGTTCCGCCCAAAAACACGACCAGGCGTCGGCCGCCCTGCGGAATATGTTCCAAATGTGCCAGGAAATCTCCAACCACCCCGTGAACGTGTAGCCCTTCGTATTCCTCAACCAGTTCTTGCGCCACTCGTCGCACGATGCCCTCGCTGAAATCAAATGGCACGTAGAAGCGCAGCCGGTTTGTGCGGGCCATGGCATCCAACAAGACCCGAGTTTTGGTGGCTGCTCCGGAGCCCAATTCGACCAATTCCTCGGCACAGGTTCGCGCCACCACGTCATCGGCCACGGTTTTGAGCAATTGGTGTTCCGTGCGAGTCGGGTAATATTCGGGCACTTCACAGATCTGTTCAAAGAGCGCGGAGCCGTGATCATCATAAAAATACTTCGTCGGCAATCGCCGCGGTTTCGACAGCAGACCCGAACGAAGTTCGTCCTTGACGGCATCGGGATCCTGGTTGGCCAGGTGCACGTCGATCGTAATGTTGGATTGCTTAAGCATGAACGCGCATCATGATGAAAAGCCGGCGGGTACCGTCATGGAGAGGAGTGGGATGGTAGAGCCAGCACTGTAACGGGTCGCTTCTCTTTTATGCAAGGTTCAGAGGCTGACGCCCCGCGGTCTGACCCACGTTTCCACCCGGCTGAGGAACCCGTCGATCACCAGTGCTAGGGCGGCTGCGGGTAAGGCTCCTGAAAGGATCACGGTCGTGTTGGCCATTTGCAGGCCCGCGACAATCGGTACGCCCAAGCCTCCCGCGCCGATGAATGCGGCCAGCGTGGTCGTGCCTACGGTGATGACCCCCGCGGTGCGTACGCCGGCCATGATCACGGGCGCGGCCAACGGCAGTCGTACCCAATGGAGGATTTGCCATTCCGTCATGCCGAGGGCACGAGCCGAGTCCACGGCCTGAGGCGCGGCATCGCGGAGGCCCGAATAGGTATTCCTGACGATCGGGAACAGGGAATAAATCCACAAGGCGATCACGGCCGGCAGCATCCCGATACCGAACACCGGGATCATGAAGGCGAGTAACGCGATGGACGGGATCGTTTGCGTCAGACCGATACCTCGGATGACGGGTTCGGCAACGGCTTGGTGACGTTCGAGCAGCAAGCCCAAGGGAACAGCCAACAGGATCCCCAAGCCCAAAGCCAGCCCGGCCAAGGTCAGATGTTCGATAATTCGCCCCCCAAGATCCGTTCGCTTCGACCACATATAGGCAAAGAGCCCTTCCTGATGAGAAACCGGCTGTGTCTCGGCGTCTTCGGTGACAAAAAGCTGAAGGGCCGACAGGGCATCGCGCGCCACTACTTCCACCTGTTCCCCGCCTTCCTGCAGGCGATAGTTCAGTTGCCTCATGGTCTTGTCGTCGAACGCGTTAGTCAGCAAACCCAGGAGCCCTCCCAACTCGGGGTGTTGCGCAAGGGTGGAGCCTCGAATCAATCCGGATGCTTCATAGGGCGGGAAAAAGTGGAGATCGTCTTCGAGCACCACGAAGTCATACTCGGTAAGCCGCCCGTCGGTTGTATACACGTCAAGCACGTCGATTTCACCGGCAGCGGCCGCTTGGTATTTCAGGGACTGTTGCATGGCCTGTACGCGTGGAAAGGTGAGGCCATACCGTGCTTGCAGACCGGGTAAGCCGTCGGGCCGGTTGATGAATTCATACCCGAACCCCGCAGTCAGGGAGGGCGCGATTTCGGCGAGGTCCGAAATGGTTCGCAGGGGAATGCCGGCTATTCGAGCGCGAGGGACTGCAAGCGCATAGGAATTGTCAAACCCCAGCGGATTCAGCCACCAAATATCCCAACGTTTGAGAAATTCCGCGCGCACGGCGTTGAGCGCCTTTCGTGGATCTCCGGTCGGCGGTTGCTGAAGAATGCTGACGAGCCCGGTGCCCGTGTATTCGGGATAGATGTCGATAGCGCCTGTACGCAGCGCTTCGAAGCAAACCTGCGTGCCCGCCAGGCCCAATCGCCGTTCCACGGAAAGGTCCGTGCGGGCTTCGATGAGTTGCGCGAAAATCTCAGCCAGGAGTTTGCTCTCCATGAAGTTTTTTGAACCGACGACGATGCGTTCGCCCTGAGAAAAGGCCGGCATGGGCAGCAACACGAAGAAGGCCAGCGCCACCAAACACAGAGAACGAAGCAGTCTGGTCATGCGTTCTCTCCGTGGGATCGATGGCGGAGTAATTGCACCACGTAGTCGTGGGCCGGAGCGTTGAGCAGGTCGGCCGGGGTTCCGATCTGCAAGAGACGACCTTCCTTCAGCACCGCGATGCGGTCGCCGAGTCGGATCGCCTCATCCACGTCGTGGGTGACCATGACCATGGTCTTGTTGAGACGTTGTTTCAGTCCCAGGAATTGGCGTTGGAGTTCGCGACGGGTGATCGCGTCGAGCGCGCCAAAGGGTTCGTCGAGGAGGACGATCCCGGGATCGGCCGCAAGGGCTCGCGCAAAAGCCACGCGTTGTCGTTGCCCGCCGGACAGTTCAATGGGATAACGCGCTCGAAACTGTTGCGGCTCAAGTTGAACAAGGTCCAGGAGTTCATGCACCCGGCTTGTTCGTCGTTCGGCCTTCCATCCGAGTAACAGCGGCACCAGGCCGACGTTTTCCTCGACGGTCCAATGCGGCAACAATCCGGCGTCCTGCTGCACGTACCCGACGTGGCGACGGAGATCGATGGGATCTTTGACTCGTACGGGTTCATCATGGATGCAAACCTCTCCTGAGCTGGGATGAGTCAACCCATTGAACAGCCGGAGCAGGGTCGTTTTACCGGACCCGCTTTCCCCGATCAGGACCAAGGTTTCGCCTTCAAGGATTTCGAGATCGACGTGCTCGAGGACTCGAACACCGGGGCCGAATTCCTTGCTCACGTTGCGGACACTCAGGACGGGTGTGTTCATCATGGATTTTTTCTTGACAAGATTCGCCTATGAAGCTATTACAAAAGCCCGCGAGAAAGCCCATCGACCCTTGCGCGACGGGATTCGGCGTGAAATCGGACGTCGCATCATTGTAAAATACAAAAGGTTCGGTACCTGATCGAGTCGGGAATTATGCCGCGTTTAGTCGAAATACGAAAGGAATTATCCGCGGCGCGGGCCTGCACCGACCACATCTTTTCCTTGTTTCAACCGAAGACGCTCTATGAGCGTCCCATCCCGGAACGCCATCGCGTCGTGTTTTACGTCGGCCATTTGGAGGCGTTTGATTGGAACCAGATTTGTCGCTGGACGTTGGGACAATCTTCCTTTCACGACACGTTCGATTCCCTGTTCGAGGCGGGCATCGATCCCGAGGTAGGCTCGAAACAGCAAGACGTGCCCTCGGATTGGCCTTCGCTCGAAGAAATCCGGCAATACAACGTCAAGGCGAGGGAATCGGTTGATGCGGCGCTGGAAGACGCTCCGGAAACCGTCCTGCGTATGGCGATTGAACACCGGTGGATGCACGCCGAAACCACGGCCTACCTGTTGCACCACGTGGCGTACGGCGGAAAAATTACTCCGTTTTTGTCAACGGCGCCTGACAGTCCGTCACCCGATCACGCCATGATCGGCGTTCCGCAGGGCGCGGCGACGCTCGGCCGTTCTGACGGGTTCGGCTGGGATAATGAATTCAACGAACATCGAGAAGATGTGCCGGCCTTTGCGATCAGCAAATACAAGATCACCAACGAGCAATATCAGGCCTTCGTCGAACAGGGGGGTCCCATCCCTCCGTTTTGGGTCAAGCGGGGCGAACGCTGGTTCCTGTCGACGATGTTCGAAGACATTCTGCTTCCCCCGCATTGGCCCGTCTATGTGTCCCTGCGAGACGCGCGGGCCTATGCGCAATGGGCCGGGCTCTCACTGCCGACCGAAGCACAATATCATCGCGCGGCGTATGGGACGCCAAGCGGCGAAGAGCACGCCTATCCCTGGGGAAACCGGATCACCAACGGCGCACACGGAAATTTTCATTTCCGGTTTTGGGATCCGGTCCCGGTCACGGCCAATCCGCAAGGTGACAGTGCCTTCGGGGTGTCCCAATTGGTCGGAAACGGATGGGAATGGACCTCGACGCGGTTTCACCCATTCGAAGGCTTCGAGCCTTATCCTACCTATCCCGGATATTCCGCGCGCTTCTTCGACGACGACCATTTCATCGTCAAAGGCGGCGCCCCCACCACGGCCTCTTGCCTCTTGCGCCGCTCGTTCCGGAACTGGTTTCGCCAAGGCTATCCCCACGCGCACGCCGGCTTCCGGTGCGTCAACAACCCCTGAAGGGTTTATGTTCCTTGCGCTCGGCGCCATCTTCGGTCTGTTGGCCTTTTCCGCGAATGCCGTTGCGTCGGAGGTTGACCGGCTGCGGCAGGCCTGTACGGATGAGCGCGTTCTCAAGCTTGGGTTCTTCTCGGATTTCAAGCCTGTCAGCTACAGCGAGAATCCCACCCCGGGAACGGCCGGATTTGATCGCCACCGTGGGTATGAAGCGGACCTGCTGACTGCTCTTGAAGCTATGGAGGACGCAGGATTGTCCTTCCGGCGCAGGGGCATTGGCGTCTGGCCCGGCATCTGGCTGACGCCCGCGGGCGCGGACTTTGATGTGGTGGGAGGTGGCATCACGATTCTTGATTCGCGTACCCGCAATGACGCCAACGAAACCGTGATCACCTTTACCTCGGGACATATCACGTTTCGCCAATCCTTACTGGTGCGCGCGGAGGATGCCGAGCGCCTCGCAAGCCATGACGACCTCGCTGACGCGCGCGTCGGCGTGCTCGGCGGGACCACCGGCGAACACCGGCTGCTGGAACTGACGGGCATCGTCAACGCCGATGGGGCCCTGGCCCAGGGGACGATCGTCTCCAAGTCGGACGGCACTCAGGTCACTGCCGATGGCAGTTCCAGTTACCGTATCACCGCTGCCGGGGCAACGTCCAACCTCGATGGTCGGTCGCGCCTTCAAGGCCCCCGGGGCACGGTGGCCGAGGTCATTTATTTCGAAATCGAGAACGAGCAATTCAAGGCGCTCCGTAACGGGGACGTCGATGCCCTGGCAAGAGGTGAGATCGGCAACCGCGACGTCAGTGCGGATTCCGACGGTGCGTTTGTGGTGACGGCCCTTGATCCCGAGATCGAACTCGGTGGCTTTGCCTTCGACAAGGACGACGAGGCCTTGGCGGCCTGTGTAGACGACAGACTCAACTGGCTGACGAATGATGGGCGTATCGGCTACGCGGAGTGGCGTGCCGATCCCCTCGCGTTCATGCAGCGTGCCAGGCTGTGGAATGCCACCGAGGTGTTCGGCCAGATCTACGCGTATTCGATTTTGGCGGAACTGATGCGCGAAGACTTTCCGGCAACGCTGGAGCGTCCGGGACGTCGCTTTGGTGAATCCGGCGCGGCCCGAATGCAGCCAGATGCCGACGCAACGGGCGTCTGGATGCGGGCCAAGGGCAGCCACCGCCGGATCGAGAACGTGGACGCCGCAACCGACCCCTTCGGCGGTGGCAAGTGGCGACAGACCCGCGGCCAGGTCGAGATCGGCTATGACTTCCCGATCCCCGCGGCCGGCCCAACGGTCGGAGGAATCTCGATCTATGCGACGCACACGACGGCGGATGTCCGGAAAGGCCGCTCCTATGCGGCATCGGACATCGAAGCCACCGGCTACGGCGGCGCGTTGACATTGGCCCGATTTGCTCCGAACGGCTTTTACTGGGAGGCACAGAGCCGATTCAGCTTCTGGAATGCGGACGTAGACTTCGCCTCGCAGAGGATTTCTGAATCTATAGACGCGCGTTCATGGGGAGTCTCATTCGAGGTTGGCCGGGAGTTCCAGACCGGCTTGAAATTCGAAGCCGGCGACTTCAGAGTCACGCCTCGCTTGCAAGTGGTCTATACGGAAGTGGACTTCGGCGACTTCACCGACGGTGATGGCGTGGTCGTCCGCCAGGGAGACAGCGACAGCCTCGAAGCATCGGCGGGTTTGGGGTTTGGAACGGTGCTTCCGAAGCAGGGCCTGAGCCTCTACGTTGACCTGAGCGTTTCGCATGATTTCCAGGATGACAGTTCGATCAATGCCTATGGGTTCGAGTTTCGTTCAGGGTTCAGCGATACCTGGGGCCATGCCAGATTGGGCGCCGTAAAAAAGATCATGGATGGTGTTTCGATCAATCTGCAGGGCAGAGTCGGCTCGTCCCTTGGCGATGACACCAGCGACTCCTTCAGGTACGGAGCCCAGACGAGCCTGCGAATCGATTTCTGATCCGTCCCATCCCTTTGAAGGCTTTCCCCTACTCCGGCAGGCGGATCCGCTCGACTAATTCACGGATCTTTGTAGGTGGGGGCGCGGTAAATTGCGAGACCGTCAGCGCGACGCACAGGTTCAGGAGCATGCCGACCGTGCCGATGCCTTCCGGTGAAATGCCGAGAAACCAGTTGGCCGGGACGTTCTCCGCCATGGGGGCGATAAACACTCCTTTGAAATACAGAATGTAGCCCATGGTAAAGACAAGCCCCGTCAGCATGCCGGCAATGGCTCCCCATTTGTTCATGCGGGTACTGAAGATGCCCAGCAGGATGACCGGGAACAGGGACGAGGCGGCCAGCCCGAAGGCAAACGCCACCACCTGGGCTACGAACGCCGGAGGATTGGACCCGAGATAGCCTGCGATCGCAATGGACACGGCCGCGGCGACGCGGCCAGCGGTCAATTCCTGTTTCTCAGACAGGTTTTTCGCGAACGTGCTTTTCAGAATGTCGTGCGACACGGCCACGGAAATGACCAATAGCAGTCCCGCGGCGGTAGACAGGGCCGCGGCGATGCCGCCCGCGGCAATCAAGGCAATCACCCAATCTGGCAGGCCGGCGATCTCCGGATTGGCCAACACCATGATGTCCCGGTCCACGTAGACTTCATTGGCAAAGGGCGCTCCTTCGGCCACGTCCCCGGAACCGGGATTCGTGACCAGACGCTGACCGGATTCGCCACGAGCATCGCCGTCGAAGACGGGTTTGCCGCCGGTAAAGGCTTGGCCGGCCGCGTGCTGGACGTGGCCATCATGATTGTGATCGTACCAGGCGATCAGCCCCGAGTTTTCCCACGTGCGAAACCAACCCGGCATGGTGTCATAGGGAGTCCCGGTGCCGTCGGCGCCGTTGACGGTCGTAATGAGATTCAACCGCGCCAGTCCGCCGACGGCCGGGGCCACGGTATAGAGCAGCGCGATAAAGACCAGGGCCCAGGCCGCGGAACGTCGTGCATCCGCCACGTGGGGAACGGTAAAAAATCGCACGATCACGTGGGGCAGGCCGGCGGTCCCCGCCATCAGCGCAAACGTAATGGCCAGCACGTTGATCATGGAACTGTCGTTGAAGGGATGCGTATAGGCGGTGAACCCCAGGTCCATAAGGACCTGATCCAGTTTCAGCAGGAGATGCCCGGACCTATCGGCCATGGTGGACCCCAGGGCCAACTGGGGGACCGGGTTGCCGGTCAACTGCATGGAGATAAACACGGCCGGCACGGTATAGGCGAAGATCAGTACGCAGTACTGCGCCACTTGGGTGTAGGTAATGCCTTTCATCCCGCCGAGCACGGCGTAGACAAACACGATACCCATCCCGACGGCCAGACCCACGTCGATCTCCACTTCGAGGAAGCGGGAAAACACGATGCCGACCCCGCGCATTTGTCCGGCCACGTAGGTAAAGGAGATGAAGATAAGACACAGGGCGGCCACGAAGCGGGCCAGGTCAGAGTCATACCGCTCGCCGATAAACTCCGGCACGGTGAATTTGCCGAACTTGCGCAAATACGGCGCGAGCAGCATGGCCAGCAACACGTACCCGCCGGTCCAGCCCATGAGATACATGCTGCCTTCATACCCGAGAAAGGCAATGAGGCCCGCCATGCTGATAAAGGAGGCGGCTGACATCCAGTCGGCCGCGGTGGCCATGCCGTTGGCCACGGGCGGAACGTGTTTACCGGCAATATAAAACTCACTGGTGCTGTTGGCACGGGCCCAGAAGGCAATCCCGATATACACCACGAACGTGAATCCCACGACGACCGTCGTCAAAACCTGCAAACTCATGCGTCGTCCCCTGTGTCACGTTCGGCCCGGTAGCGTTGATCCAGCTTGGTGACTCGCCAATTGTAGAAGAAGATCAGGGCGACAAACACGTACATCGCGCCCTGTTGCGCGAACCAGAAGCCCAGTTTGTACCCGCCCAGAGAAAAATGATTGAGTTGTTCGACAAAGAGGATGCCGCAGCCGTAGGACACCGCGCCCCACAGCGTCAGGCACAAGGCAATCAGCCGCAGGTTGGCCTTCCAATAAGCGTTCGAACGAGTACCCACGAGACCTCGATGGCTCTTTGTGTGATGGCCGCACATGGAACAGCAATGAAATCTGCCGTATAATGACAAATTTGTCGACAATTTTACACAAGAAGAAAGTCAGTGTGGGTCGGGCTTGCATAGCGTAACGCTTCCGACAATTCGCTGGCTGCTTAAGTCTCCGTCCACCTCTTAAGCCCCCATGAACAAATCCCTTTCACGCTGGAATCCACGTCAATGGTACGCGGAACTCCGGCACGTCTGGCGGGATACCCGGCTGCTGGTTTTATCCGCGCAGATTGCGGCCATTTACGCGGCCGTGCTCATTCCGTTCAAGGTGGGGATTCCGATCATCCCGGGCTTCGTGGAACTCAGACCGGCTAACGTGATTCCCATCGTCAGTTCGCTGCTCTTCGGTCCGGCCGCGGCGTGGGGGGCGGGGATCGGCAACGTGATCGGGGATTGTTTCGGGACGCTGGGCCCCGCCAGTCTGTTCGGGTTTCTGGGCAATTTTCTCTATGGGTACGTGCCGTATCTGTTATGGGGCAATCTGGGATGGTTATCCTCGGGACGGGAACCCATGGTGCGTTCCTGGTGGCAAGGCGCGGAATACGTGTTCGTTTGCACCTGTGCGTCCATGGTCTGTGCCGCCACGATCAGTTGGGGCGTGGAACTGTTAGGCTTGCTTCCGTTTTGGCTGTTGTTTCCGGCCATCTTCTTGAACAACCTGGTGATGGCGACGTTGCTTGGCCCTCCGCTCCTGCTCTTTCTCTATCCGCGGGTTAAGCAATGGAACCTGTATTACGGTGATCTGGCTTTCGGCGGTGCGGCGAGAGAGACGCAAGACACTTCCGGAGAACTTCTTCCCCCAGCGTCGTCGCAATCGGCGATCGCCGAGTCCGTTGCCGTCTCCATTCAGGACGTGACGTTTCGTCCGATTCACACAGAGCACCCCGTACTCAAACACGTGTCCCTGGTCGTCCCGCGTGGAGAATTGGTCGTGCTGATGGGGCGGAGTGGATCCGGGAAGTCCTCATTGTGTTACGCCTTGAACGGGCTGGTGCCGCAGTTTATCCAGGGCGACTGGACCGGCACGGTGACGGTACACGGACAACCCACGACCCAATCCCCGGTGTGGCAACAGGCGAACCGCGTCGGCATGGTGTTTCAGGATTTCGAAACCCAACTGGTCTCGACCAACGTGGAGGCGGAGCTTCGATGCGCCCTGGAAGCGCAGGGAGGAACGCACGATTTCGCCGACGAAGCGTCATTCCGGGAACACGTGCGGCGCCTTCTCGATATGGTCGGATTATCGGGTCTGGAACGGCGTGATCCCTTTTCCTTGTCGGGCGGGCAACGACAGCGCCTGGTCATGGCATCGGTCCTGGTCCGGGAACCGCGGGTGATCGTTATGGACCAACCGCTGACCGATCTCGATCCCGCGGGCAGGCAGCAGTTTCTCCGTCTCCTGACGGAGCTGAAAGCCAAAGGGATCACCATCATCATCGCGGGGCATGGAGTCGAAGACCTCATGGAAGCGGATCGAGTGTGCGTGCTGGATGCAGGAGCAATGGTGTGGCAGGGTACCCCTCGTGAACTGCTCGGTCAGCCCGAGTTGGCCGAACGATACGGCGTGACCCCATATCCGTTGGCAACATGTTTTCAGGGACAAGGGGCTCACGCCTTACCGACGACGGTTGAAGAAGCGTGGCAATTGGTCGAGACCCTCGACTTGGACATCGTCGCGCCGGAATTGCGTGAGCAGAATTCAGGTGCGAACCCCTCCGACCATCCTGTCACCGTGCTGGAACTCAGCAACGTGTCGGCGTACTACCAGCCGGACGTTCCGGTGCTCTCCCGGGTTTCCGTGTCGTTTCAGGCCGGAGAATTCGTGGCGATCCTGGGGCAGAATGGGTCGGGAAAAAGCACGCTGGCGAAATTATGCAATGGACTCCTGTTACCGTCGGAAGGCCGCGTGACGGTTCTTGGAAAGGATACGCAGCAGACCGGGGTTTTGTCGTCCCTCGTCGGGTATGTCTTTCAAAATCCCGACCATCAGATTTTTGCGGAAACCGTACGCAAGGAAGTCGCCTTCGGCGCGGAGAACGCGGGATGTTCACCCGATGAATGCGAAATCCGGGTCACCGAAGCGCTGCAAGCGGTGGGGTTGACCGGGGCCGAAGAACGGGACCCGTTTTCTCTGACGAAAGGCGAACGCCAGCGCGTGGCGGTCGCATCCATCCTTGCCGCCAAGCCTCAAATCCTGATTGTGGATGAGCCCACTACAGGGCTCGATGCAGAGGAATCGGCTCGCATGATGAACATGATGCGGGCGCTTCACCGACAGGGCCATACCATTATCGTGATTACGCACGACATGGGGATCGTCGCGAACTACGCAACGCGATGCGTGCTGATGCAAGGCGGCACCATATTGGCGGATGGGCCGACGCGGGAAATTTTCTCGGACCCCGCGCTCGTGCGGTCGGCGGCTTTGGAGCTGCCGGCCCTGACCCGGTTTGCTCAGCGGTGGGGAATGACGCTGCTGACAATAGAGGAAGTGCGGAAGGCTTGGTCCGTGCCATGAATCTCTCATTGTACGTGGACGCCCGGACATGGCTGCACCGGCTCGACGGCCGGACAAAAATCCTCTGCCTGCTCGGGCTCTTTTCCTTGACCCTGATTTTTTCGGATCCGGTGTATTTGTCGGGGCTGTGCGCCGGTGTGTTCACCCTCGTTCTCTGGGCGCAAAGTCTCCACAATCTCAGGAAGATATGGATCCTGCTGGCGTTGTTGTTCGTGTACAGCATGGTGCTCTGGCCATTCTTCGTGGAGGGGGCCACCCCGCTGTTCACGATCGGCGGGCTGACCGTCATGCAGGAAGGTGTGCTGTATGGTATGGGCATGGGCCTGCGGCTGAATGCCATGCTCATCAGCGGAATCGTGCTCTTGTCGACCACGGCCATTGAAGAGCTTGGCGAGTCCTCGAATCGATTGGGTGTGCCTCGCCCTCTGGGCTTTTCGTTGTCGCTCGCTTTCCGATGGGTGCCCACGTTGTTGGGCTCGATCGGGGCGGTGATTCAGGCCCAGCGGTCGAGAGGGTTGGACGTGCACTCAAAGGGCGTGGTTGGAAAGATCCGCAGATACCCTCCGTTGATCGTGCCGTTAATCGGTCATACGCTTCGCCAGACCAATCTGCTCGCCATGGCCCTGGAATCCAAGGGCTTCGGGGCAGGGCAGGTTCAACGTCCCTTGTTTGTTTCGAACATGCACGGATCCGATTTCGTGGCGCTCGCAGTGATTGCCATCCTGGTGGTGGGAAGTCTTTGGATGAGGCTCAACGGGTATGGTACTATCTGAACGGAACCGGTGTCGTGCCGTGGACTTGTACTGATAACTTATAGCGTGTAGCAGGAAAGGTGGTGTCGGGATGAAAGGGTCTGTCGTTCTTGGGAAACTTCTGAGTGCCGTTTGTATCCTCCTGTTGGCCCAGGGTCAGTCTGTCCTCGCGCAGGGTGGAGGATCAACCGAACCCACGAAAACGATCATCGGCGATCTGCTGGACGTGGATCGGGACTTCTACATCGTGCGGGGCGAGCGGGGCGAGATTCAAATCGAAGCCACGCACAAGACCGAGATCACGGAAGAATTCCAATACGGCGATCGGATCAAGGCCCTGGTGCTCATGAACAACAAGGCGTTGAAGATCGAGCGCGCCGGACCCGATGACGTGTCGGGAGTGACGGAAAATGTGCCGGTGACCGCGCAAGCCCCTGAAGCCCAACAGGGCGCCAAGGGGCAAGCCCCTGCGCCGTCGGCGCAGCCTCAGCAACCGGAATCCAAAACCATTGTGGGCGACCTGTTGGACGTTGACCGGGATTTCTACATCGTGCGGGGCGAGCGGGGCGAGATTCAGATTGAAGCCACGGGCAAAACCGAGATCACGGAAGAATTCGGATATGGGGATCGGATCAAGGCCTTGGTGCTCATGAACAACAAGGCATTGAAGATCGAACGCGCCGGGCCGGATGACGTGACAGGGGTGACGGAAAATGTTCCGGTCGTTGCGCAAGCCCCTGCGGCCCAACAGGGAGACAAGGAGCAAGCTCCCGCGCCATCGGCGCAGGCCAAGCAACCGGAAACCAAAACCATTGTCGGCGATCTACTGGACGTTGACCGGGATTTCTACATCGTGCGGGGAGAGCGGGGCGAGATTCAAATCGAAGCCACGCACAAGACCGAGATCACGGAAGAATTCGGATATGGGGACCGGATCAAAGCGAAAGTGCTGATGAACAACAAAGCCTTGAAAATTGAGCGCGCCGGGCCCGATGACAAGTCGGGAGTCCACACGGATTGAAGTAGCTAAGGCATGTTGTTTCCCCGAGTTTCTTTCTTCCACTCTTTCAGATTCGCAATCGGGAATGTTTCCACGGAGTCGGCGGGGACAAAACCGAAAATCCTAGAATAGAAAAACAGTTCGTTGTCCAGGACTTGCTTGATGTGCTTGGCTTGCCGAAATCCATGCTGCTCGCCTTCAAAGGCAATGTAGGCCACGGGTAGTCCTTTCGCTTTCACCGCGTTGAACATGTTCTCCGCCTGGTTCGGGGGGACGACTTTGTCCTCCAATCCCTGAAAGAGAATGAGGGGAGCGGACAGCCGGTCGGTGAAATGAATGGGAGATCGCTGGTCATAGAGGGCCTTTTGTTCGGGCAGCGGGCCGACGAGACGGTCCAGGTAGCGTGATTCGAACTTGTGGGTATCCCGAGCGAGCGCCTCGAGGTCCGAGACGCCATAGTAACTGGAGCCGGCCGTAAAGCAGTCGCGAAACGTTAAGGCGCAGAGTGTGGTAAAGCCCCCCGCGCTTCCACCCGTGATGGTCACACGAGCCGGGTCCACGACATCCCGGTCAATGAGCGCCATGACCGCACTCACGCAATCATCCACGTCGACAATGCCCCACTGGCCGTTGAGCCGTTCTCGATAGATCCGGCCGTATCCCGTGCTTCCCCCGTAGTTCACGTCGAGTACGCCAAAACCCCGGCTGGTCCAGTATTGAATCATCAAATTGAACGTCGGGGACGAGGCGCCGGTCGGGCCGCCATGGCTTTTCACCAGGAGTGGAGGACGCTCCGCAGGCGGGGACTGGAAATCCTCATTGCGCGGGGGGTAATAAAACGCGTGTCCGGTCGAGCCGTCCCGGGTCGGATAGGTGACGGCGGAGGGCATGGACAGATAACGGGGGTTCGGAGAAAAATTCACCGAGCGACGAAGGACGGTCACGGCTTGCGACCCCGTATCGATCTGAATGACTGACGTGGGGTCGGAAGGCGAACTGGCCGTACACACGATTCGGGATTGCTGCACGTGAACGTCGTCGAAGGTCGTGTACGGAAGATCGAATCGTTCCAGGGTGTGTTGTTTCGTGTCCAAACGCCCCAGATGCCAGAAACCGTTGTGCGTGTAGGCGCAGATCACGTGGGCAGGTGAGTCGAACGCATAGAGGCGTTGGCTGAACACCCATTGGGGCTCGCCGAACTCGGCTTCCATGGGATAGAGCGCGGTCACGTGCTCGTTGTCCAGGCGATACAGGTTCCACCAGCCGGATTGGTCTGACACGAAGTGCAGGCGGCCGTCCGGTGACCATTCCGGTTGAAATATCGAGACATCGGTTCCTCCGGCCACGCATCGCGGCATCCGAATCGCCCCGTCCTGCCCCAGATCGGCGACCCAGAGTTCCGTGCCGTCCCATGGCATGTTGGGATGATTCCAGGTCAACCAGGCCAACTGCTGTCCATCCGGGCTCAGGCGGGGAGAGGCATAAAAATCATTGCCCGAAACCAGGATGGTGCCGCACGTGTGACCGGAGTTGTTGTCGAGAGGAATGCTGACGATAGAGTTCTGCGGTTCTTGGTCCGAAAGGGTGTGATCTTCACGAATGCAAAGAAGCCGACGGCGTCGAAGGTCCGGGATTCCATCGGCATAGCACATGGGCGCGTCCGCGGTGACGGGTTCAGGCGCCCCGCCAAGGCATTGTCGATACAGCCGCTGATCGGAGAAATTGGAAAAATAGACAACTCCTTCCGCGACGCAATACGCCCCGCCTCCGTATTCATGGACCCGAGTGCGAACGTTCAACGGGGCAGGGGTCAGGGCGTGCAGGGTCCCTTCCGTGTCCCTTTGGAGAATCGTGTTTCTTCCGCCTTCCTGGGGACGGCTTTCGACCCAGAATACCCGGTCTCCATCAAGAGAGATTTGTCCGATCCTGATGGATTCTGAAACAATCCGGTCCGAAGTCAGGGGGGATTTCCATGACCCATATGGAGCGATGAGCGGATTCGGCATAAGAAACCTCTAGTTGTTTACAAACAAATGCACTCGTACAGAATACCCGGGAAGGAAAGGAAGTGGAAGGGGGGAAGCTTGCCGCGAAGGCCTAACTTTGAACGGATGTAACCTGAACGGGGGTGCAATGGCGCTTGTGTTCGCGCGAGGCAATGGTGACCAACTCATTCATGTTGTCGAGACAGCGCCCGCAACAATTGTCTTCGTCGTCGATACCCAGCGTGGCAGCCAGTTGCTTCGGGCAGGTGATACCGGCGCGACCGAGGTCTTCGACGTCCGATTCTTTAATGCCTTTACAAACACAGATATACATGACAATCACCGAATGCGATATTGATTTCCGTTATCATCTTCACACATTCTAATCGAGTCGCTGGACGGTTGTCAAGCCAAAAAAAATGAAAATGAGAAAAATTTTCAGGCTGGGAGGTAAGGCCAAGGTTTGCAACGGTCCCGGCCGCTTTTTATAATCCATTTTTCATCTCCCTCTTGTGACCAATGAACCAATCTTCTTTTCCACAAGCACTTCAGGCTCAACTGGCAGACCGGCTGGGTCCCGACAGTGCGCAAAAAGTCGCCGCGGTTCTTTTTGAGGCGGGCGGGACCGGCCACGTCTCCGAATTATTGAACGAACTCCGGGAGCGTTCCGCGAAACTCGCGGGACAGGCCGTGGACACGCTTCCCGAGATGGTGGAACGGTGCGGTCCCGAGCCGGTTGTCCCGTGGCTGGACGTGGCTGTGACCTTTGCCGGGTTGTCGGGGGCGATTACCTTGAAATACCTGAAAGAGAGCCCGCGTCTATTGGGGGTTCTGGATTCCCTCGCGCTTCGTCAAGCGGTGCTCGAGACGACGCTGGAACTCGCCGACAGCGACTCGGAGTTTGCAGCCAACTGCGCGTTTGAATTCTTTCGAAAGGCACCGGAACTGTTGCTCGCGGATTCACAAACCGACTTGGCCCAATGGGCCGAGATTGGCCGGGAACTCACGGATTGGAATGACGTGTTGGGTATTGAATTCATCCGGGAATGTCCACGGGTGGCGGACGTGCTGGCGCTGGAAGACGTGCGGCCCT
The DNA here is from genome assembly GCA_009840285.1 of Nitrospira sp. SB0662_bin_26. Lineage (GTDB taxonomy): Bacteria > Nitrospirota > Nitrospiria > Nitrospirales > UBA8639 > Bin75. The sequence goes on along the minus strand of VXOF01000081.1, from coordinate 7,164 downwards.
GGGTAGCCTTCGGCATGAAACTGATTACGCAGAACAGTTTGGGAAAACCCGATTACGTGGGGATTCTGGAATTCTTCCGGACGAGTCCCGGCCTGCTCGGGGAAATCCCCGATGCGGACCTGCACCCGCACATCGTGAACGTGGGCTCGACCCTGGCGGATCAGTCGCCTGAAACGGCCCTGATTTTTTTGGCTGAAGCGCCGGGGCTGATGGCGCTCCTGCCGTCGATGGAACGGCGCATGAAAGTGCTCCGGTACGGAGGGCTGCTGGCCGAACGGGATGCCGGCGTGACCATGGAATATTTTCGCCGGGCGCCGGAGGTGATTCGTCTGTGTGAGGGTGCGGAAAGCCGCGAGGAGGCTTTCGAAACGTGGTTCCGTGGCGGCATGGAAGTGTTGGCCTACAGCGCGGAGGGCGCGCGCGCGTATTTTGCCCTGGAAACCTCGAAGGCGCTGAGCGCGATCGAACAGGCGACCAACAACGTGCCCCTTCGACAGGTGGCGCGCTCGCTGAAACTGCTGGGCCACATGATCTGTGGCCAACCCGTGCAGATCGAATCCCTGGCCGACTCGACCCGGCCGCCGCGTCTGGAGATGAACGCCGAGGGCCCCACGGTGTATCTGCCGTCGATCATGAACCGGTTTTCGTCAACGGAGCAGAACATACGCGGCTATACGGTCACGCTGGCGCATGAAGTGGGACACGTGGAGTTCGGAACGTATCGAATCGATCTGCCGTTTCTTCGGCTTTTGGCGCAACGGGTGGTTGAGCGCTATCAACTCGATACCGATGTTTCGGGCGTCGACAGCCTGACGGATTTCTTTGACCTCTATCCGCAAAAAGGGGTGATCCGTGACCTGTGGACCATTCTGGAAGACGCCCGCGTGGAATTCTTGTTGCAGCAGGAATATCCGGGCCTGCGCGATGATTTGGCCGCCGTGGCCCGGGCCTCGGTGCAGACCCGGTCCTTACTCCATGGCATGACGGCCAGAGAGATGGTCTTGGACCAGTTACTGCTCCGGTTTACTCAAGGCGCGGATAACCCGCCGGTTCAGGACAACCTTCAGCAAGTCGTGGATCGATCCTGGGACGTGGCACAGGCGATTCGGAACCATGACGCGACGAACGAGCATGCCGTCGAGTTGGCCGACGGGATCTATCAGGTGTTGGATGAGATGATTGGGCACCTGGATCCCGTGGTTCCGCATGACGCGGATTCGACTGCCGAGGAGGAGGAGTTGGGTGCGGGGCCTCGTGCCGCGGAGGAAACCGGGGGCGGTTATCGAGGCATTACGAATTGGGCCTATCGGGGCGAAATGAATCCGGATTACGTCCGTGGAGAATCCACGGAATCGGACGAAGGCGAGGACGTCGAGGAACAGTCGGCACCGGAGTTGGAAAATGCGGGCGCGTCTTCTCTCTCTCAAGAATATCGAACCGAAGAACCGGACACTCGGGAAGCCCGGCAGGACGACGCCGGCGAATCGGTGTCGCAGCGATCAGTCCTGGACGAGTATTTCCACGTGAAAGGTGCGGGCGATGGGGTGTTGCCCGTGCCGTCAGGTCAGGAACAGGCGTACGTCTATCCGGAGTGGGACGGCGGGATCCAGGACTACCGGCTCAAATGGTGCCGGGTGGTCGAGCGTCCCGGCGAGGAAGGTACCCAGGATTTTGCACAACGGATTCTGGAACAACATGCCCCGGCTATCCGCGTCCTGCGCCGGTATTTTGAAACCATGCGGCCCACGGGCTTGCAGCGGGTCCACGGCTATGACCACGGCGAGCACCTGGATTTGGATGCCGCGATTCGTCACGTGGCGGAACGACGGGCAGGCATCGACCCATCCGACCGGATCTATGACCGGCGGGACAAACGGGAACGCCAGGTCGCCGTGGCGTTTTTGGTGGATATGAGCGGCTCCACGGGCCGGCAATTGGAAACGGGACAGCGCCGCGTGATCGACGTGGAGAAGGAAGGCCTGGTGCTACTCACCGAGGCCTTGGAGGCCATCGGGGACCAATACGCGTTATACGGATTTTCCGGCCAGGGCCGGCGACAAGTGGATTTCGTGGTGCTGAAAGATTTCAACGATACCCGGCGCTATCAGATCGGCCAGCGCATTGCGGCCATGACGCCGTTGCAGCAAAATCGTGACGGGGCCGCGATCCGGCATGCCGTCCAAAAACTGCTGCGCTGTCCGGCCCGGCACCGGTTGCTCATCCTGTTGAGTGACGGGCGCCCCCTCGACGGAGAGTACGGAGAGGAATATGCCTTGGAAGACACCCGAATGGCGCTTCGGGAGGCGCGGCAGCAAGGGATCAGTCCCTTTTGCCTGACCATCGATCAACAGGCAAGCGGCTATCTCAAACGCATGTACGGCGACGTTCAATACCTGGTCCTGGATGACATCCTGACCTTGCCTGAACGGTTACCGCGCGTGTATCAACGGTTGACGGGAAGGTCGTGACGCGTTTTGCGTCTTCCGGGGCAAGGGCGGGAAAACAGGAAATGGATCAGACCAAGCCATGAACGCCGAATCTCAAGAACGAACGGTTCCGCCCTGGCTGTACAAGCTGTTTACCGGGCACCAGTATCCGTACGTCCGTCGCCTGGCCAAATTTGAGAAAAAGGATCGGAAGCGCGGCGAGATGAGTGCCGAGCCGTCACGCGAAGAGATTGATGCCAAATTCTGGGAAGTGTATCCTCGATCGTCAGCCAGAATTTTGCAGGAAGTGAAGCAGGGCATGATCGTGGGCTTCACGGAATTGGGGTCCTATCCGCCCGGCGGCTACCAGGAACTGGTGGATACGCCGGAAGAGTTCCTGGCCAGGGAATACGGCAGAAAAAAAATCAAAGTGAATTTTTACGACGGAGAAAATTTCGTCTGCACCATCAACTTCAAAGTCGGAGGGTGGGCCAGTCACGATGATGACGACTAGGGACTGTCACGTCAGTCGGCCGCGCGCCGGGATTCTTTACATTCATGGTTCGTATCCGAATCGAACCAACAATCTAACGTCAGGTGCGTCATGAGTCGACAGAAAATCACAATCGTCGGGGCGGGCAACGTCGGAGGATCCGTTGCGCAGAGGCTGGCCGAAAAGAGCGGGTACGACATCGTCCTCGTTGATATTGTGGAAGGTCTTCCGCAGGGCAAGGCTTTGGACCTGGCGCAGGCCGGCGCGGTGTGCGGCTATGACTCGCCGATTCGCGGCACCGACCAATATGACGATACTACGGATTCCGACGTGGTGGTGGTGACCTCCGGGATCGCCCGGAAACCCGGCATGAGCCGGTCCGAATTGCTGGAGACCAACACCAACATCGTTCGATCCGTGGTGCAGGAAGTGGCCACCCGTTCGCCCGAGGCCGTCTTGGTGATCGTGGCCAATCCGTTGGACGCCATGACATACGTGGCCTACCGGGTCAGCGGATTTCCCAAACAGCGCGTCGTGGGCATGGCCGGGATTCTGGACTCCGCCCGGTTCTGCACGTTTATCGCCCAGGAGTTGAACGTCTCGGTTCACAACGTCCAGGCCATGGTACTGGGAGGACATGGAGACGCGATGGTGCCGTTGATCCGGTATACCACCGTGGCCGGTCGCCCCGTGGACCAATGGATGTCGAAAGAGCGGCTCGATGCCTTGGTGAAACGAACGCGCGGCGGCGGCGGGGAAATCGTCAGTCTCCTCAAGACGGGGAGTGCCTACTATGCCCCGGCGGCGTCGGTCGTCGAAATGGTCGAGGCCATTGTCCGGGATGACCACAAGGTCCTTCCGTGCGCGGCGCTGTGCGACGGCGAGTACGGCCTGAAAGGAACCTATATGGGGGTGCCGATACGATTGGGGAAAACCGGCGTCGAAGAAATACTGGAATTTGATCTGACGCCCGACGAAAAAGCCGCATTCGATGTCTCGGCCCAGGGTGTCAGGGAATTATGCGCAGAGGTCGATAAAATCCTCGGCTTGTAACCCGCTACTGCAATTTCTCCGCCAGCACCTCGGTCTGTTTTCGTGCGGTACACACCAAACATGAATTCCGGAAAAGTGACAGGTCACAGAAAATTGTGGACACCTCACCAGGTCTCTAAGCGCTTCGTCACGGCACTTGAGCCCGCAATAAGCCCCGTTGCGGGCCATAAGGATCGATGTCACATTATCATATTCTGTGGTGCTGGGTTTGCTAAAGCGTGGTCGCTCCGAAGCCCTTTGTCGAAGGATTTGTTCGGAGTCCCAACTACAGCTTTCAAAAAAAGCGAAAGCCTTTATCGTTTGTTGGAATATCTTAGCAAAGGAGATAGCGGGTACCTGACTCAAGACGATTTCAAGGAATTAGCCTCGTTTCTCGACCTATGTGCTCACCATCCCTTTCTTCTCGGGAACCTAATGGATCAATACAGTCCGCGACGACTTCAAGTTGAACTAGCGCACGTAATCAAAGAGCACTTCCGAGAAATTCATTACATCAACGACCTCAATGCTCCAACGGGCCATTTACCCGTCAAAAGCAAAAAAAGCCCACACCGGAAACCCATGATCCAGTTTTTGTCCGAACTGCTTCACGATCATTGCGAATTCACACCAGATCACAGCGGCGTAGAGCTCTGTTTTGTCACAACGAACTACGACTATAGTGTAGAGTCCTGGCTCCAAGAAAGCACTCAGGAGCCCATTCTCGACACACTGTACCGTGGCTTTACGCCCACTCACATACATGGAGAAGAGAATAGTCAATACCTTATGGATCGCCCTTATGGTCTAAAACTTTTCAAGTTAAACGGGGGATTCGAGATTTCAGAAAACTCAGCCGGTTTTGCCATTGACTATCGGAGTAGTGTGACAAACCCCATAATGATATTGCCGTCGAACTATCAGGGCTATGGCGCCGAGTACTTCCGGTGTGTGCTTGATAAAGCAGCGGTCGCCTTCCGCCGCGCGGACCTAGTGTTGTTTGTGGGATATTCATTCCCTCCGGAGGATGTCCTCATTCGCCGGCTTATATGGCTTCTTGTAGAGGACCAACGCCCAAGGAGGACCAAAAAGATCATTTGCATCAATCAGAAGGGATCACAAGCCGTCAAAGAACGACTAAGGGAAATATTTGGCTCTGCCACACTTGACATCACAACTAGCAAGCTCGAATTTCAAAAATTTTGTGAAGGTTGCAACCATTACTTTTCAAAAATACGGGAAGGTAGACCTATTTGACCGTTCCGCCAATATAGTTCCACGTCGAGCGTAGATGCGGCAGAAATTCTAATGCCTGAAAACAAAGATCGAGGTGCAAGCTGGGATACGGATTCGATGATTTGGAATGCAAAGTCGTTGCAGCGTGTTGTGAAGGAATTGGACCACAACGGGGCCAAGTCTCCACAATCGGATCTATTTCTTTTCTCGGGAGTGTTTTTGGCGAGTCCAATCTTATTATCGTTGGCGATAGAAATTGCACTGAAGGCATGGCAGTGTCAAGAACGGAAGGGAGCTCCTGACCGCACCCACGACTTGCTGAAACTGTTCGATAGCTTGGAACCGCGCTCAAAAAAATTGCTTGAGGACGGGATGCGGTCCGTTGAACCATTTACAATAGAAGACCTGCTCGAGGAAGGAATGCGGTCCTTCGAACCATTGCGAAAGAATTTGCGTTTTCACAAGGATGCCCACGAACACTGGAGATATATTTACGAAAAACACGGAGGTATATTTCAGACGGCTACGCTCAACCGAGCACTAACGGTAATTATCGACGCCTACGACAAACGGTGGGGCGATTCAGCCTAAAGCGCGAGAGCTCCCCCCAATTGAAGGTCGCGTCAAGTGTGACGACATAGTACCATTCTAGCTGCCGGGCTGTCAGTAATCATCGATGATGCCTCCAATCAAAACGAACTTCAATCTCCCGCAGCATGTCAAAAGTATCCTGGTAACTGACGCCGAACTGTCGGCAAACGTTGGGCAGAGGCACTCGTTTCTTTACATCTGGGTTGAATTTCTCCTGGGTAACCACGATTGCGTTGTGTCCCTTGGCGTAGGCGGCAACCCACCCATCGGCTACTCTTGCGAACTCCGCTTTCGCGTCAAGTCGAAATTGGTCATTTCTTCGGACCCAGTCCATCATTTCCGCGAAAACATCTACGACCGACTGCTCCGCTGATGATATGAAGAGATCGTTTGGTGCATTTTTCACCCACTCAGTCAACTTGTCTGGAGTATCCTGATTATTTGGCCCTTCCATCAATTCAGCACGAACCCGATCTATGCTCAACATTCGTCTCTCTTGGCAATAGTGTATCAGGCATTCCCAGAAACCGGGGCACAGGTCTTGCGCGTAGTAGCGACGGTGTGCCTCTATGAAGATGTTCGTATCTAACACAAACAATTTGTGCGCTTGGTTCATCAAAGTAGCATTCCCATCTTCTTCGGCATTCTTTCAAAGGTATCTCCTTTCAGGCCGGTGAGGCTATACGCTTCACGATAGAGCAACCGGCCTTCCTTAACTGCGCGGATGATTGCTGTGCCAAAGCGTGGGCCTATGCGCCATTTCTGGGTGTTCCAAAAATCACCGCCACTTGCCTGGTCCTGTTGTCTGCTGTGCCATTCAGTGTCCTGATATTCCTGATAGAACCTGAAGAATTCATCCTGGTCGATGAGGTCGAGATCAAGGGCACGACGGGCGGCGACAAGAGAGCTGACCTTGAAGTGACGAGCAATCGCCTGGTAACGATCATTCGCTTGCTTGGCGGTGTGCCAGAAATGGTTTAAATCGTCCTTCGGTACTAGAAATTCAGCAGCCGTCTGATTGCAGAAACGCTCTGTAGCATGGGGCGCTGGCTGCAAGTTTTGGAAAATGGATACACCTGTCTCTCCCACAAAGAGGTGGGCCAGTTCGTGGGCGAAAGTGAACATCTGCGCTGCCTTGAAGTCAGCGCTATTTACAAAGATAAGCGGAGCATATTCGTCAGCGAGAGCAAAACCTTGAAACTCATCAGGGTCCAGCTTGCGTCGCGTATTGTTTCCCACGATGCCATTGAAAACCACCAGGACTCCGGCATCTTCTGCTTGATCCCGTAGCACCTTAAGTGCATCCGTCCAAGTGGATACTTGCGAGGCCCAATCGTAGGACAGTTGCAACGCATGACGCATGGCAGCAGCTACTTGTCGTGGACG
>VXOF01000093.1 GCA_009840285.1 Nitrospira sp. SB0662_bin_26 | reverse complement strand
TCGCTCCGGGACGCCTTGCCCTGCATCCCGCTATCACAATAAATCAGGGGTTCCTTGACGTCTCGTAAACACCGCGTATAATGCGATTCTCCGCGTTGCCGGCTGAGTCCGGAATTTCGAACATATGCAAAAGAATCCTCCATGCAAGCTAGTCGCCTGCGACCTAAGTATTTTCCTCCCCTTTGTAAGGGGAGGTCAGGTGGGGTAGAGTGAACGCCTATGGATCACGGCGCGCTCCCTCCTGAACGGCGGGTCTACCTCCCCTCGCCCCTTCTTACAAAGGAGGGGAACAGGAGAGGCGGCCTGAGAGAGTGTATTTTCATGCCGAGCGAAGGGTCGACGGCACGGGAAACGCGCGACGGCAATCGTTGATCTGACATCGACGTCCACGGGTAGGTATGGCAGCCTTAAAATTTGAAGATGCCTTGGCCAGGCTGGAGACGATCGTCGCCGAACTGGAAAAGGGGGATCTCCCGCTGAATGATTCCTTGAAGATGTTTGAAGAGGGAATCAAGCTCTCGAAAACCTGTCTCAAGATGCTGGATGACGCCGAACGGAAAGTGGAAATCATGGTCCAGGACAAGGATGGGAAAAAGCGGGTAGAAGCGTATTCCATCGAAGAAGAAACAAGCTGAACGCCAACGCCTTCGCGCGTGGCAACCCAACGGCTCGTCCCGATACCCGCCGGAGACGTCATCCCCACTTTGATGTTCCCCAAAATTTCCAAACAGCGGCTTGACGAAGTACTGGTCAAGCGTCAGTTGGCCGGAAGCCGGGAACAGGCGCAACGAATGATCCTGGCGGGACTGGTTACCGTCGATGGGACCCGCGTGGAAAAGCGGGCGGCGCTCGTATCGGGGCAAGCGGCCATTGCCGTGGAGGGCCCCGCGAGCCCGTTCGTGAGCCGGGGTGGTGAAAAACTTGCGGCCGCGTTGGACGCCTTTTCCGTCCACGTTGCGGACCGGATCGTCATGGACGTCGGGGCTTCGACCGGCGGGTTTACGGATTGTCTCCTGCAGCGCGGGGCTGGACGGGTGTATGCCGTGGACGTGGGGTACGGGCAATTGGATTGGAATCTCAGAAACGATGACCGCGTCGTGGTTCTTGAGCGGTGTAATATCCGGCATCTCGACCGTACAGCCGTGCCCGAGCCTATCCAGCTGGTCGTCATTGACGTCTCCTTCATTTCGCTGCGCCTGGTGTTGCCTTGTGTGGTGAGGTTCCTGGCTCCCGGGGCGACGGTCGTTGCCCTTGTGAAGCCACAATTTGAAGCCGGCATAAAACAGGTGGGACGGGGCGGCGTGGTCCGCGATGACGGGGTCCGGCAGGACGTGGCGCAACGTATCCGGGAGACGGCGCAACAATTGGGATTTGAGTGTCTCGGGCTTTTCGACTCCCCCGTGCAGGGGAAAAAAGGGAATCGCGAAATCTTTTTGGGTCTGCGATGGACCGTCGCGGATTCGGGAACCACATGCCTGCCCTGAGCCCTGAGCCTGTCGAAGGGTCGAAGGGCCTACAATCTGAGGACATACCATGAACGTGTTAGTCACGGGCGGCGCGGGATTTATCGGGTCTCATATTGTGGATCAGTTTGTGAGGGAAGGGCATCGTGTCTCCGTGATCGATGATCTCTCCACGGGGAAACGCAAGCAGGTTCACCGCGAAGCCGTCTTTTATAAATTGAACGTGTGCGATCCACGAATAGAACGGGTGTTTCTCAAGGAACGTCCCGTGGTGATCGTGCACATGGCCGCTCAAGTGAACGTCCGGAAGTCTACGGAGGATCCCGTATTCGATACGGAAGTGAATATCATCGGTACGCTTCAACTTCTGCAGTTGGCCGTCCGTCACGGCGCCAGGAAAATACTGTTTGCTTCTTCCGGGGGCACGGTCTACGGAGAACAGGAGGTGTTCCCGGCTTCAGAAGCGCATCCGACGCGCCCGTTGTCCCCATACGGGATCAGCAAACTGACCTGCGAATACTACCTTGAGTACTATCGCCGCGTTGCCGGGCTGAAATACGTGGCTCTCCGGCTGGCCAACGTGTATGGCCCGAGACAAAATGCCGACGGAGAAGCCGGCGTGATTGCGATTTTCACGCAAAACATGTTGAAGGGTGAACAACCCCGGATAAACGGGAATGGGTTTCAGACGCGGGATTACGTCTACGTCGGAGACGTGGTGGAAGCGGTGCGGGAAGTATTCGTTCAACCGGTGGAAGGCATTTTCAACGTCGGAACCGGGACCGAGACGACGGTGAATGAGATCTTTGCCAGGCTGAAGGAATTGACAAACTCGCCATGTCAAGAAATCCACGGTCCCGCGAAAAAAGGCGAGCAACTGCGCAGTGTGCTCGATGCGAGCAAACTGGAGAAAGAGACGGCGTGGACCCATGCCGTGTCCCTCCCGGAAGGCTTGGATGAAACGGTGAAATTTTTTCAGCAACAGAAGCGTTGACGCTTCAGTGATGATCAATAGCGCGGAACCGAGTGGTCGATTTCAACGGACCAGGCGTCAATGCCCCCGATCAGGTTTTTCACGTTGGAGAATCCTTGCTGGAGCAGAAATCCCACGGCGTCGGCGCTACGCATGCCTTTATGACACAAGGCTACGATTTCATCGGTCGGGTCGAGTTGATTGAGCGATTGGGGTAACGTGCCCAAGGGAATGAGGGTGGACCCTTCAATCTTGGCCATGGAAAATTCATGCGGTTCCCGGACGTCCAATAAAAACACCTGGTCCCCTTTATCCAAGCGATCCTTCAGTTCTCGCACGGTAATCGTATAACTCATCTGCGGACCTCCTTTGAAAAAATATGATAGTCTTGGCAGAGAGTCGGTGTCAATTCACGTTTGCGGCATATAATCGCAGGAGCAGCAATGGAAGCCGCTCACGTGTAACGCTGAGGTTCCCGTCGAGATGATCGAGTCGTTCCATTGTCGGACAAAGGCATGGACCCCGGTATGAGTATCCCAATCGTGTCCATCTCTCGGATTGCCGAAAGGGTCGGGCAGGAAGTTCGTCTGCGGGGCTGGGTTCGGCATCATCGCTCGAGCGGTAAACTCCAGTTTCTGACGCTTCGGGACGGGGCCGGGGAGATACAGGCGATTATGAGCAAGGGGATTCTGGGGGAAGAACAATTCAGCCTCGCGAAACACCTGACCCAAGAATCCTCCTTGGCGGTCACCGGTGTGCCGCGTGCGGAGGCGCGGGCTCCGGGTGGGTATGAAATCGAGGTGACCGCGCTTGAGATCATTCACCTCGCCGAGCCGTTTCCGGTTCAGCCCAAGGAGCACGGCGTCGGGTTCCTGATGGATCACCGCCACCTCTGGCTCCGTTCAACGCGGCAACAGGCCATCCTGAAAATCCGGCATGCGATCATCAAGGCCTGCCGGGACTTCTTCGACGAACGGGAGTTTGTCCTGATCGACGCGCCCATTTTTACGCCGAACGCGTGCGAAGGCACGACCACGCTGTTCCAGACGCAATATTTTGAGGAAACGGCCTACTTGACGCAGAGCGGGCAATTGTACGAGGAGGCGGCTGCGGCTGCCTTTGGAAAAGTGTATTGCTTCGGTCCGACGTTTCGCGCCGAGCAATCCAAGACCCGCCGTCATCTCATGGAGTTTTGGATGGTCGAGCCTGAAATGGCGTTTGCCGGATTACCCGACGCGATGGACCTGGCGGAGGCGTTCGTGGCGATGGTGGTGGAACGGGTCCTGGAGACCTGCCGGAACGAATTACAGGTGTTGGAACGGGACGTGTCCAAATTGGAAGCGATTGTCCCGCCCTTTCCACGACTCACCTACGATGAAGCGATTCTGCGCTTGCAGGGCCTGGGGTCGTCGATCCGGACCGGCGAGGATTTCGGCGCGGATGATGAAACCACCCTGTCCCAGCAGTTCGAGAAACCCGTCCTGGTGCACCGGTATCCTGCAAAGATCAAGGCCTTTTATATGCAACCCGACCCGGACAATCCCGACCGGGCGCTGTGCATGGATATGTTGGCTCCGGAAGGATACGGCGAAATCATCGGGGGCGGGCAACGCATTCATGACTACGGGACGTTGGCCGCCCGCCTGCAGGACCATCAACTGTCTGCGGAGGCCTTCCAATGGTATTTGGACCTGCGGCGATACGGGTCCGTCCCCCATGCCGGGTTCGGCATGGGCATCGAGCGCGCTGTGGCCTGGATTTGCGGCATCGCGCACGTGCGCGAAACCATCCCCTTCCCCCGCATGCTCTACAGGTTATATCCCTAGCCGAAATGGGACCTGTCCCAGGCTGTGAACCGTCATCGGGCCATACTTATTCAGGCCCGCTTCCCCTAATTAAATCCCTGTAAATTTCCCGGGCCGCAGGCGCCCCCTGCCTCTCGGCAGGCCAGGAGCAATAAGTATTTGATTTTGCTTGACAAAATTGTGAATGCGAGTATAGTTCGCCCCTTAAGTGGTAAAAAGTGGATAAAAGTGGGAGAAAATAGGAGTGCTATAGGAATAATTGGATATTCCTATTCATGTTCCGGTGTTATTGGAGGAGGTCGTGGCGTGGTTACGACCGCAGTCGCCAGGGTGTTACGTGGATTGCACCGTAGGTTTGGGAGGGACGGCCGAGCGGATCCTGAGGGACAGCGCACCCGACGGCATCCTCATCGGGATCGACCGGGATCCTCAGGCGATTGCCCATGCGCAAACACGGCTTCAGGCCTACGGGTCAAGGGTCTCGCTGTTTTGTGAGAATTTTCAACGGGTGAAATCGGTGATGAGCCTGATCAACAGGGAACGCGCAGACGGCATCCTGTTCGATTTGGGTGTGTCCTCGGCGCAATTGGACCGGCCCGAGCGCGGGTTGAGTTTTCAACAGGACGGGCCATTGGATATGCGGATGAATCCCACTTGCGGTCACACGGCTGAAGACCTCGTCAACACGCTGCCTGAAACGCAGCTTGCCAACATCATTCATGAGTTCGGGGAAGAACGCTATTCCCGGCGCATTGCGCGGGCCATCGTGCGGGTTCGCCGCCAATCCCCTTTGCGGAGCACGCTGGATTTGTCGCGGGTCATCAGAGAATCCGTGCCGCGGTCTTACCGGTCCGGACGCCTTCATCCGGCGACGCGCACCTTTCAGGCGTTGCGGATGGCGGTCAATGACGAGTTGGGCTCGCTGAAAACCGGGCTCGAAGAAGCCATCGATGTCCTGGCGCCGGGCGGCCGGCTGTGTGTGATTTCCTTTCACTCGCTGGAAGATCGTGTGGTGAAACAGGCGTTTCGTGGGTTGGCTCACGAGGCTCCGGATCAATGGACAATCTTGACGAAGAAACCCGTTTCCCCTTCCCTGCAAGAACGTCGGGCCAATCCCCGCGCGCGTAGTGCGAAATTGCGAGTTCTTGAACGAAAGCCAGGGTGGGGAGACGGACAAAGAGGCCACGCATGAAGTGGGTTCTCTGGTCCTTATTGGTTGTGAGCGTGAGCGGGGTGCTCCTGTTTTACGTGTGGGGAAAGGTCGACGTCGTACGAGTCGGGTATGAACTGGACGCCTTGTTGAAGAAAAAAGCCGCGTTGACGCAGGAGCACGAACGATTGCAGGCCCGGTTGTCTCAATTGACGGCGCCCGAGCGAATTGCCTCGGAGGCCGGCGACAAACTGGGGATGAGGCCGCCGGGCGCGCGGCAAGTGGTCCTGGTCCCGAGCCAACCGGAGGATGGAAATCCCAGCGACGGCCCCGAGCTTCCGCTTCGCTTGGCCCGGCAAACGGGAGAATGACGATGAACCGGTCATTCACGAAACAGGAAAGCAAATCAGCCGGAGAGGGAACCGGGCGACGGGCTTTCATTGCTCTGTGTTTCCTGTTCGGGTTCGCCATTCTGTTCCTGCGTTTTGGCTACCTGCAGGTCCTTCAAGCGGACACGATGAAGCTGAAAGCCCGTCAGCAGCACGAGAAGCCTATCACCTTGGCTTCCAACCGTGGCGCCATTGTGGACCGGCAAGGGAAACCGCTGGCCTTGAATCTGGACGTGTCGTCCGTCTATGCCACGCCGTCCTCCATTGATGATCCTGCCGGGGTTGCGCGCCAACTCACCCAGGTGCTGGATGTTCCTCGCGAGTCTCTGGAACAGCGGTTGCGGGCCAAACGCGACTTCGTGTGGATTCAACGGAAAATTGAGGATGCGCAGGTCGAACGGTTGACCGACCTGGACGTTCCCGGGGTTGATGTTGTGGTGGAATCGCGTCGCTTTTATCCCAAGGGCACGTTATTGGCGCACGTCCTGGGATTCGCGGGGATCGACAGTCAGGGGCTTGAAGGACTCGAAAACGGATATGATGAGCACCTCCGCGGCCAGGTGCGCCAAGTGGTGTTGCAGCAGGACGCGCTGGGACGAATCATCATTCCCGAAAGCCGGCGGAAACCTCAGGCCCTGTCCGGACATGCCATCTCCCTGACCATCGATGAAGTCATTCAGTATATCGCGGAGCAAGCCTTGGACCAGGCCGTCAAAGCCACCAAGGCGCGGGGCGGGGCCGTTCTGGTCATGGCTCCCAAAACCGGCCAGATGTTGGCTTGGGCCCTTCGTCCCACGTTTGACCCGAATCATATCCCGCAGGCGTCCCCCGAGCAGTGGAGAAACCGCGGCGTGACCGATCCCTACGAACCGGGCTCGACCCTCAAGGTCGTGCTGGCCGCCGCCGCCCTCGAATTGAACCGCGTCAAACCCGACACCATGCTGTATGCGGGTGACGGAGAGATCCCGATCAGTGGAACCGTCATTCATGATCATGAAAAAGCCGGATGGGTGACGTTTCGAGAAGCCGTTCAACGATCCAGCAACGTGGCCTTCGTGAAGATGACGTGGGATTTGGGAAAAGAACAAGTCTATCAGTTCTTGCGCACGTTCGGCTTTGGTGAAAAAACGGGAATTGATCTTCCCGGGGAATCCATCGGCATCCTGAGACATCCGGACCAATGGAGTCTGCGGACGCTCCCGTCTTTAGCCATCGGACAGGAAATTGCCGTGACGCCGTTGCAGCTCCTGACAGCCGTGTCGGCCATTGCCAACGAGGGATGGCTCATGAGGCCGTTTCTGGTGCGGGAAATTTCCGATCACCAGGGCAGAAGCGTCTGGGAGCACGTTCCCCATATTCGCCGCCGGCCCATCAGCGCCGAGACTGCACAAACCGTCACGGACCTCCTGGTCAACGTGGTGGAGCGAGGGACAGGGAAGCGCGCGGCCGTTCCGGGTTACCGGGTGGCGGGCAAGACCGGAACGGCTCAGAAGGTGGATCCTGAAACGGGCACGTATTCGTCCACCAAATTCGTGGGATCGTTCGTCGGATTCGTCCCCGCGGAGGATCCCCGGCTCGCCATATTGGTGGTGATCGACGAACCGCAAGGCCCGGCGTGGGGAGGAGTGGTGGCGGCTCCGGTCTTTCGGAAGGTGGCGGAGCAGGCGCTCCGATATTTGAGCGTGGCTCCCGGCGATGAACCCCGGACGGTGGCGTCCCGTTCGAGACACGTCCTGGACGGGTACCAGCCAAACTGGGAATGACGTTAGCGACGTTACTGCTGCCCATCGACGTGGTCAGCACGACGGGCAATCTCGACGTGGAACTGTCCGGGATCACCGATGATTCACGGGAAGTCGCACAAGGCAGTTTGTTTGTCGCCGTCAAGGGACAGCAGGTTGATGGTCATGCCTTTGTCACTCAGGTATATCGGCAACAGATAGGGGGCGTTGTGGTTCAAGCTCCGTTTCAAGCTCCACCCCACGTCAGGAAACAAGGCGGACCCGCCTGGATCGAAGTCGAGGATTCCAGGAAGGCGCTCGGTCAGTTGGCCGCGAGGTTCTTTCAGCATCCCTCCCAAGCCCTGTGCATGGTCGGCGTGACGGGAACGAACGGGAAAACCACGGTGGCGCACGCGAGTCAGGCGATTCTGGAGCATGGCGGCCACCGGACGGGTCTCATGGGGACGGTGGGGTATCACGTCGGGGCGGAGTGCCGGGCGGCCAGTCATACGACACCGGGTGCGATTCCGCTACAGGCGTTCTTGCATCGTATGGTGGACGCGGGGCTCGATACCGCGGTTCTGGAAGTTTCCTCGCATGCCCTGGCCTTGGACAGGGTCGAAGGCTGTGAATTCGACGTGGCGGTCTTTACGAATCTGACCCAGGACCATTTGGATTTCCACGAGACGATGGAGTCCTATTATCACGCCAAATCACGCCTCTTCCGGGAATTCGTCGTCCCCGCGGCCAAAGCGGGACCCAAACGGGCGATCATCAACATCGATGATAAATGGGGCGTCCGGTTGCAAGCCGAGACCCCGGTGCCGGTCTGGACGTATTCCCTTCGCCCGGGTGCGGATATTTACGCCACGAACGTGAGTCTCTCGATGGAGGGAACCCGGTTCACCGCCCATACTCCGCGCGGGACCGTCGATATCGAAAGTGCCCTGGTCGGGGAACACAACGTCTCGAACCTTCTGGCGAGTATCGGTGTCGGTCTTACCAGGGGACTGTCTTTGGAGGACGTTCGGCGGGGTATCCGGGAATGCCGAACGGTGCCGGGCCGGTTCGAACGGGTGGACGCGGGGCAGGACTTTGCGGTGATCGTGGATTACGCCCATACGGAAGATGCCCTGGCCCGGCTTCTGGAAGCCGCCCGGCAACTCCAACGGAAACGGATCATCACGGTCTTTGGATGCGGCGGCGATCGGGACGCGGGGAAACGACCGAACATGGGACGAATCGCGGCCCGGCGCAGTGACGTGGTGTTTCTGACCTCCGACAATCCTCGTACCGAAGATCCCGAGGCGATTCTGCGCGATATTGAACAGGGGGTGCGGGGTCTTTCGGCGTCGGAACGGGCCGCGTCGCACGTGATCCCTGATCGTCGAGCGGCCATTCGGGCTGCGCTTCTTGAAGCCCGGCCTGGCGATCTGGTGTTGATTGCCGGTAAGGGGCATGAAGATTATCAGATCATCGGCACGACGCGGCATCATTTTGATGACCGGGAAGTGGTTCGTGAACTGTTGGCTGGCCTGCCGGACGAGAAATAGGCTCTCCGGCAATGGCGCTGTTTACGGGAGACGAAGTGCTGGCTGCAACCGGTGGAACGTTACTGAAAGGTACGACGGATCGTCTGGTTCAGAGGGTGTGTACCGATTCCCGGAAGGTGCGCAAAGGCGATTTATTCGTCGCGTTGAAAGGGACGCGGTTTGACGGGCACCGTTTTATTGACGAGGTCTTCACC
>VXOF01000052.1:1850-9500 GCA_009840285.1 Nitrospira sp. SB0662_bin_26 | reverse complement strand
GTATGAAATCACCCGTGGTGACGTGTTTGGATATGGAGGGGGTCTTGACTCCGGAGATCTGGCTGGCTTTGGCCGAGAAAACGGGGATTGCCGACTTGAACGTGACCACCAGGGACATTCCCGACTACGACGAACTCATGAAGCTACGCTTGGCTATTCTGGCTAAATTTGATCTCAAGCTTTCGGACATCACCGAGGTGGTGGCGGGACTGAAACCCCTGGATGGCGCCGTGGAATTTTTGACGTGGTTGCGAGAGCGTTGTCAGGTCATTATCTTATCAGACAGTTATTATGATCTGGTCAGTCCCCTGATGAAACAACTCCACTATCCTTCTCTATTTTGTCACACCCTGGAGATTGACGACGAAGGGTACATTCGGAATTATTCGCTCAGGCAAAAAGACCAGAAACGTCACGCGGTGGCGGCCGTCAAGAGCCTCAATTTTCGCGTGTTGGCGGCGGGTGATTCCTATAATGACGTGTCGATGCTCCAGGAGGCCGATGCCGGGTTTTTCTTCCGTCCTCCGGATACGATTTGTTCCGAATACCCTCAGTTTCCGGTTACCCGCTCGTATCCCGAGTTGATGGAACGTTTCGTAAGCGCCGGAGGATTCAGTCACTGAGTGAGCATTGCCGGCCGTTCAACATGACGGTTGTGGCGAAAGGTGAAGTCGTGGTCGTACATGTATTACCCATTATTGCAACGGTTGGAAACTGTTGCCTGCCAAAGGAGGCAAGATATGCGTCGCCTGTCTGTCGTGCATAAGGCGTGTGGTGTTCTTCTGATCGTGTCATTGACGATCACGGGCTGCTTGGGATCACGAGATTGGGATTATCCGCCTCCTCCGGAAAACACGTATTTGGAGGTCACGGCTGACCAGAAGGTTGACGGCAGTCTGGTGGTTGTTCCACTTGATGATAAGCGGGGCACGGAGGTGCGTGAACAGTATTGGGCATCCGTGATTCCCTTCATGCCTTACGCCAGTTCGACCTATGACCGGCCGGAGACGGTTTCGAATCCCAGTCCCGTTGATGAAGTGACCTTTTCTCCGTCACGCGATTTTGCGCGTGCCCTGGCCGAGGAAATTCGAAAGGCGAACATTTTTACTTCCGTGACGTTTGTCGACAAGGATCAACCCTTGCCTCCCAGCGATTTTGTTTTGCGGGGACGGCTCTATTCGACGCGATGGGAGCGGCATATTTCCACGTACGGCTTGGGTCCCGCGGGGACGGTGTTGTGGGTGGCCGGTCTGCCGTTGGGCACCACCGAGACCGACGTGGAATTGTTCGCGCAAATTGCCCGGGCAGGGGAGCCGGACAACGTGTTGTGGGGCTTTGCCATGGAATTCGAGGCCAAGGAAACCGACAGCCTCTATCGAGGATTGGAGGATTCCGTCACAAATTACCCGAGAGGCTTGCAGGAAGGACTGCGGCTGGCTATTGAAGATTTGGTAGAAAAAGCTCCGACTCGTCTCAAACCCTGAGGAACCTTAAGTCGGCTAGCGGTTTCGAGAGGATCTGTCAGGTGGGTGTCGATCAGGGAGCACTGGTTGTCCTGGTAACGGCCTCAAGCCAGGAAGAGGCGCTTCTGATCGGGCGTGGCGTCGTGCAAAAAAAACTGGCGGCGTGTGTCACGGTCGTGCCCAATGTGACGTCCATTTTTGAATGGGAAGGCACAGTCTCCGAAGAACGCGAATGGCTGCTGGTCATGAAATCCCATGCCGACGTCTACGATGCCTTGGAATCCGAAGTGAAAGCACTCCACAGCTACGAGGTGCCTGAAGTTATCGCCTTGTCGGTGACGAAGGGTTCAAGCGAATATTTGGCGTGGGTCAAGGCCATGACCCATGTCCCTGATTAGTTGTCCTGCCTCTCTGCCTCATTGCGTGGATGATGGGAGGCAGGCCTATCGTAAAAAGCAGTATTCCCCCCAATTGACCCCGCGTGATGGTGTTCCTTAAAGTAGGGTTTCCAGCGCCCACATTCACCAGTGCATTGCACCCAAGTCTTCAGGCTGACCCGAAGATCCGAACTGATCCCGTGAACCCCTCTGATGACAGATGGACGATTATGCTTTTTCGGGGCATCACCGGGGAGCCTTCCAGGATCTCTTTGCGCAAGAGAACGGTTAAACGAGTGCTGCTCGCGGCTGCGCTATTGTCGGTCGTGCAGGTGGGGGTGCTTGCGCATTACGTGGTGCAGTCAGGCCAGGTAACCGAGCAGGTTGCCGAACTCGAAGGATTGAAGGAGGAACTCAGCCAGTCTAAAGGACAGGTGGTTGAGTTTTCTGAAGCCGTCGACAAAATGCGGCAGCGCGTCCTGACCATCCAATCGATAAACGAAAAGTTGCAAGTCATGTTCGGGCTTGAACCCGAGCAGGGGGACACCGCTGTTGTCAATGGACAGGGCGGCGAAGAGGTTCCGTATGAGGCTCCCCTTGATGGTAGAACCGGGATTCTGAATTTCGACTATCTCGCTGAGATTGACGGGGGCGAGAATCCAAACGATCCCGGGCTCATGATGGCAACCGACATCAAGAACGGGCTATTCTGGCTTGATGAGCAGACTGTCCGGCAACTTCGCGTATTGGCCCGGTTGGAAAAAACAGCGGGAGAACGGGTTGGCCTTTGGGCTGCGACACCATCCATCTGGCCCGTCAAGGGACCCGTTTCATCAAAGTTTGGGCCGCGCATATCGCCGTTTACCGGCAAGAGGGCGTTCCATGCGGGTGTGGATATTGTTGCGCCCAAAGGGGAAGAAGTCCGCGCCCCTGCCAAAGGCAAAGTGGTCGTGGCATCTTATGATTCCAGGATGGGCAATTTCATTCGCATCAATCATCGACATGGAATTGAAACGACCTACGGCCATCTGTCCAAAATTCTCGTGCGATATGGCCAAGAGGTGCAAAGAGGCGATCTGTTGGGCCGGGTCGGCAGTACGGGGCGGTTTTCAACCGGGCCTCATCTTCATTATCAAGTGGCCGTCAACGACAAAGTTGTTGATCCTCTCCAGTACATTCTGGATTAGTGCAGTCATGCACTGATCCGTCTCTGCGTGTCAGTCCCCTCACGAAACATCCTGTCGGACGCGTGGTTCCCGCGCAGTGTTGAAACCGGACCATGGGGCCAAAGGCCTAGCCTCAAAATTCCCGCATAGGGCTTCTTTTTAAAGAGGTGGGTCTTCTTTTATGTTGCCTTCTCCGTGGTTCGGTTTTAGGATAAATGCGTGGATTTTGCCTCAGGGTGGCTCTTGGCGTGTCTTGCCAAGCTGTCAGGTATGACAGCCTCTCCCCAAGAATCAGGAGAGGATGCCGTGGGTTGGGCCATGAGAGGTCTTTACTAGGAGACCTCATCTACGCTAAAGTTGCTGAAATAGACGGGAAATGCTTCGATCAAATGAGCAGAGAGCACGTATAAGTGGCACGCTGCCGATGGGCTGAGTGGCTAACGTATCAAAAACGTCTCAATATAAGGGGGATCCGCAATGAGCCTCGATTACGTCAAGTTTACACCAGGATTCGGAAAGTTCATGCCGAAAGAATATCGGGACATGGTGGAGCATGGTCCGTTCGGGAAGAAAGTCTCGGTATCCCAAGTAGGTACCTTTAAGGAAATTTTGGAAGAACACCCGATGTGTGCAGGTTGTGCTATGACCCTGTTTATCCGGCTGGCCATGGTGGCGTTCCCGAATCCGGAAGATACCATCACGGTCGGGACGGCCGGTTGTGGCAGGTTGGCCATTTCGCAGGCAGCCATCCCATTTGTGTACGGCAACTATGGGGATCAGAATGGGGTTGCCAGCGGATTGACCCGCGGCCTTCGCCTGCGGTTTGGGGATCGGCCCAAAGACGTTGTTGTGATGGCCGGAGACGGCGGCATGGCTGATATCGGGTTTGCCCAAACCCTGCACTCGTGGTTCCGTAAAGAAAAATTCACCACTATCATGCTGGACAATGAGGTCTATGGAAACACCGGTGGCCAGGAAAGCGGGATGACGAACCGGAATCAAGTCCTGAAAATGGCGCCGCTCGGGAAGAAGTTCGAGAAAATGGATATGTTGGGTATGGCCAAGGTCTCGGGTTGTGCATACGTGGCGACGGTGGTCCCCAACAATCCCCGGCGCGTGGAAAGCGTGATCAAGAAGGCCGTGTTGGTCGCCAGGGAAATCGGTCCCAGCTATATCCAGGCCTACACGTCCTGTAATATCGAATACGCGATCCCGACGGACAAGGTGATGGAAGACGCCAAAACCGTGGAAACCGACCGCTACAAATTCACGGAATATATTACGGATGAAGCCAAGGAATATTTGTCCCAGTTGTACGGATACAAGGAATATCTGCCGAAGCCTGCCGCTGCCGTGGAAAAGCAGTAAGGGCGGTCGATTGAGCGAAGAAGGGCGTACGTAGACGAGAGAGGAGGGCGAAGATCATGGCGATTCGTTATAACATTCGTATGGCGGGAGTCGGCGGCCAAGGGGTCGTGACGGCTTCTCATATCTTCAGCACGGGGGTGATCAATGCCGGTGGAGAAAGCACCATCGTACCGTTCTATGGATCCGAAAAACGA
The DNA here is from genome assembly GCA_009840285.1 of Nitrospira sp. SB0662_bin_26. GTDB lineage: Bacteria > Nitrospirota > Nitrospiria > Nitrospirales > UBA8639 > Bin75. The sequence continues at coordinate 4,932 of VXOF01000052.1, read as the reverse complement.
ATGGCTCCGGTGGAGAGTTACGTGAGGGTCTCCGATGAACCGATTTATGAAATCGGCGAAATCACGTTTCCTCACATTATCATGATCTTTCACCCCCAGGTCATTACCCATGGGAAAAGCTACACGAATCCGTTTTATTTCGGTTTGAAAAAGGACGGGGTCGCCTTGATCAACAATGATGGTCCCATGAAACTCGAGCCCGACCAGGAACGTGAACTGGAAGAATTGAACGCCAAACTGTTCTATCTGCCCGCCACCAAACTGTCGCTTGAAGTGGCCGGAATCGACTTGGCCACGAATATGGCCATGGTGGGCGCCATCGGCGCCATTACGGGTCTCTCCGATATGGAGGCCTTGGCGCAAGCGGTGAAAGACCGGTTCCTGGGTAAAGGTTTCGTGGTGTCCGGTGGGACCGCGGCTTTGGACAGCGTGGTCGAGAGAAAGTTCAAGAAGAAACAGGAATTGATCGAGAAGAATCTGGCGGTGGTCCAAGCGGCGTGGGAGTTTGCGGTCGAAAACAATTGGGCTCAAAAGAAAGAGAAATCCACCTCGCCAGCCATGGCGTAATGCTTTAACCGACGAGAGAGGCCTGTATGTATCTAGTTGCGAATATCGAAACCGAAATTTGTGCGGCCACGAGTTGCAAGTTGTGTACGCAATATTGTCCTGAGGCCAATACCATTCTGTACGACAATGAGGCCGGGCAGGATCAAGGATTCAAATATGGAGCCGCCTATGTCGCCGTGGACCGGTGTAAGGGATGCGCTCAGTGTGTCTGGGTGTGCGACAATATGGCCAAGCATAATGCCATTAAAATGGAAATGATTGATCAAATCGGTGACACGGCCCTGACGGAAAACGTCACCTATGGTGAAAAAACGAGTTCCGCAGTCTTGGCCAACCCCGTTCGAGGGCAAGGTTAAGGGACGTTGTTCGAACGGCAAGGATGGTATTCGTCTCAACCGGATAAATACAGAGCGGAGGATAGAGGTGGACGCAACAGAGTTGGAAAGAATCGTTGAACCGGGTCCGGCGGGATTTCATCCGCCCTCCGCGGCCGAATTGGGTGTCCTTCCCCCATTGCCGGAGAATGGCCTGACGTTCGGTCATGAAGTGCCGGAAGAAAAGGCGATGGAAGAAATGGCCAAGGCCATGTTCACGAGAAAAAATGCGACGATTTTTCCCGGTCCCCTGGTGCTGTGGAATTGGAACGACCACGCGGCCGAGAAGGCCAAGGCCGTCCTGGAACTCGCGGCCCAAATCCCGGAAGTCCTCATCATCCCGATGCCCGACTATCGTCCGAAATACCCGAAGATCGAGCCCGAGGAAGTCATCAACCCCAATCATCCCAATCTGACGATATGGGGCAATAAGATTGAAGCCTGTATTTTCATCGGGGTGCATTGTCATTACGCCAATCTGACGCTGAAAATGATCCGAGCCGGCACGAATTGCTGGACCTCGGCGATCTGCGCCGAGCAGGGCCACGAAGACGCCATGTTTACGATTCGGGATTCAGACGCGGCCAAGATTCGAAAGGCGGCAGGTGTGTTCAAACGCGTTCGCGAGGAAATGGGGATTCCATTGCCGGATAACGGCGAGAGCGTCCGTTTCACGGGGTTGCAGTCCCGGGTGCATGACGGCAAGACCCATACAAACCCCTTGGACATTCCGTTGGGAGAAGAAGGGACGGCAAGTGCTGCGGCATTCGGGCATAAAGCCGAAGATATGCAGCGTGAAGGCTAGGCCTATTATTGTTGATCACACGATCCCAGAAAGTTCGGCCTGGGATTGTCGCCACCCTAGAGGGGGAAGCCATGAGTGAAGCATTGGAAACGGAAGTCAAAACCAACCCGCAAGGCGACCCGATTACGAGTGCGGCTCCGGCACCTTCCAGTCAAGGAGGGAGAAAAGATCCTCATGCGGAGGCCAAACAACAACAGGAGGTTTCCCCGGAGTATATGTTTTCCGAAGCACCTCGTGAGCGGGAATTCATTACGGGGAGCGAAGCCGCCAAGGAAGCCGTTCGCCGGTCCAACGTGGATCTTTCCATCGCCTATCCGATCACGCCTCAAAGCGAAACCATGCAGTTGATCGGGGTGTTGTACGGAGAAGGGTACGTCAAGGAGTACTATCGGGGCGAAGAGGAATACGGCGTCATGTCGGCGATTGCCGGCGGATCCCGCGCCGGTGTGCGGTGCTTTACCGCCACGGCCGGACCGGGTACGTTGCGGGGGCTTGAACCGATTGCCTCCTGGCCGGGCCACCGCCTTCCGGCCGTGGCCATGTTTACCTGCCGGGTGGTCAATGCGCCCTTAGCCATTCAACCGGACAACATAGAAGTGTCGTATTTGTTGAATTGCGGCATGATCGTCTTTCACGCGGAGAATCAGCAGGACCTGTTCGATTTCATCATGAAGGGATTCATTATCAGTGAAAAGAACGACGTGACGCTGCCGGTCGGGGTGTGCTGCGACGGCTTTTTCGTGACCCATGCCCGTGGCTACTGCGCCATGCAGGATCGAGGACTCAAGTTGCCGTCACGCGATTCCTGGAGAGGGGCGGTTCCGGTCCTGGATGCGGAAAATCCTCCGGCCAGGCTGTCCAGGGACGCACCCGTCCAAAAATCGAATTTCATGGCATACAACATCCACGCCGTGTGGCAACAAGAGGTCTGGGCGGCCGTGGAACGTTCGCGTAAATACATCGACCTGTATATGGATGGCTTGATTGAAGCGCAAGACGTTGAGGGCGCTGACGTACTCTTGATTTCGTCCGGAAGCGCCGCGGCGCAGTCACGCGAGGCCATTCGGATGTGCAAAGACAAGGGCATTCACGCGGGATTGATCAAAGTGAAGTCGCTTCGCCCGTTCCCCACCAGGGAATTGCGGAAACTGTGCGCCAAGGCGAAACTGATCGTGGTGCCGGAATTCAATTACGTCGGGTGGTTGGCCAAAGACGTGGCGACGGCCATTTACGGCTACTCGAACGCCAAAATCGTGGCAGGCCCCCACGTCTATGGCGGCATGTCCATGCCGGTGGAAATGATTTTTGACGAGATTGAATGCGGGCTGACGGGGAA
>VXOF01000052.1:0-1750 GCA_009840285.1 Nitrospira sp. SB0662_bin_26 | reverse complement strand
GTGGCTCCCGAACGCCCACAAAACGCCATGGGCCGGGCCATTACCCTGCATAAGCCCCTCCGATTGAAGCAACTCGGCCGGCAGGTCTTCTCGGTGAACGGGACGCCGTCGGATTGCGTCATCGTGGCCACGGGCCGGGTTCTCTCTGACCGCCCGATTCATTTACTGGTGTCGGGAATCAACAAAGGGTTGAATTTGGGCGACGACGTGACCAATTCCGGCACCGTGGCCGCGGCGCTCGAAGGCGCAATCCGCGGCATTCCCTCGATGGCCGTCTCATTGGAGGGGTTGAAACGATTTCGTTTCACCGCGGCAGCCCGGGTCGCGGTCGAGGTGGCGACCCTGGTCCTGAAGGATGGCTTGCCGACCGATACCCTGTTGAACGTCAACGTGCCCGACGTTCCGGCCGAAACCATGACGGGGCTCCAGGTCACGTCGTTGAGTCGGCGGCAATATCGCAATTCCGTTGTCGAGAACATCGATCCGCGGGGGAGCGCATATTATTGGATCGCGGGTGAACAGGTGACTTGGAACCGAAGAAAGAATTCCGACGTGGATGCCATTGCCGCCAAAAAGGTTTCCCTGACGCCGCTGCATTTTGACATGACGCAGTACGCCGCCATGAAAAAATTGACGGCATGGGAATCCGCGTTATCAAAGCGAACGCGTTCATTCTGAGAAACGGGGACCGGACGCCATGTTCCAGGACCTCTATCAGTGGATGGTCTCGTGGTCGGAATCACCGTACGCGGATCCCGCGCTGTTTGTGTTGGCATTTGCCGAATCCTCCGTCTTTCCTATTCCCCCCGACGTGTTATTGATGGCGCTGACCCTGGGGAATCCCTCGTGGGGCCTGTATTTTGCCGCGATAACCACCGTCGGCTCCGTGCTGGGCGGCATGTTCGGCTATCTCATCGGGTGGTGGGGAGGGAAGCCGTTTCTGCTGCGGCTGATCGGGCAGGATCGCGTTTCAAAAGTCCATGACACGTTTGAACACTATGAAGGGTGGGCGATCCTGATTGCGGGCCTGACGCCCGTTCCGTATAAAGTGTTTACAATCGGAGCCGGCGCGTTTTATGTTAATTTTCGCGTCTTCGTTCTGGCGTCGCTGATCAGCCGGGGCGCAAGATTTTTTCTGGTCGCCGGGACGTTGCAACTGTTGGGTCCGTGGGTCAAAGAAGTCCTGGAACAATACTTCAATCTGTTCACCATCGCCTTAGTGGCGTGCATCGTTCTGGGATATTGGATCGTCAAACGGCAAACGAAAAAGGCCTTAAGCCCTTCCGCTTCGCCAACCTCTGAATGACCGCTTCGTGAAAATTTTCAACACCCTGACAAATCAGAAAGAACCGTTCGTCCCCATCGCGCCACCCCGTGTGGGCGTCTACGTCTGCGGGGTCACCGTGTACGATGAATGTCATTTGGGCCATGCGCGCAGCGCGATCGTTTTTGACGTGCTTCGGCGGTATCTCGGCTATCGGGGTTACGACGTGACCTACGTGAAAAACTATACCGACGTGGATGATAAGATCATCAACCGGGCCGCGGAGGAAGGCATCCCGTGGGAGGGAGTCGTCGAGAAATATATGCAGGCGTATGCCCGTGACATGAAACGCCTGGGTGTCGGCACTCCGGACGTTGAACCACGGGCCACGGAACACATGCCGGAGATTCTGGAGATGATCCGCACGATTCTGGACAAAGGCTTCGCCTATCAGGTGGACGGCGACGTCTATTATCGCGTATCGGC
>VXOF01000039.1 GCA_009840285.1 Nitrospira sp. SB0662_bin_26 | reverse complement strand
CTACGCTGCCGACGTCGTTCCGTCCCAGAGCAACGAGCATGACGTGTTAGGCGCGTTCCTTTGTATCGGCCAACAGTTCATCGGCCAGCGCCTGGTCTTCCGCAACCGTATCCCCGCGTTTTCGGGTTCCGGCGATCGGTCGGACGACGACCTGGCCCTCTTCACATCGGACCAGGATTTCCGGTGAGGATCCGACCAATTCAACTCCCGCTACCCGGAGATAGAACATGTATGGTGACGGATTGATCACCCGCAATGCGCGATAGATTTCCAAGGGCGACCTCCGAATCCTGGTTTGCCATCTTTGGGAGACCACTGCCTGCACGATATCGCCGGCCTGAATATACTCCTTGGTCCGCATCACCATCTTTTCAAAGGTGGGCTGGGTCATATTGGAGGTGAAGCGGGGAACGTGCTTGCGCGCGGTTGCAGGACGGGACCGCAAGGATGTCTTGAGCTTCGCGATCATTTTTTCGATGCGGGTCGTCGCATCCACGTAGGCGGACCTGACGTCCGATTTCTTCGAGGAGGCAATATGCGCATTGGCCACAACTTTGATCGTATGTCGCACGTTGTCGAAGATCAAAAGCGTATCCGTGACGAAGAAGGCGAATAGAGGTAGCCGGGCCGAATCCTTGGGATACTCGGGGATCGGTTCAAAAAATCGCACCACGTCATACCCAAGATAGCCGACAGCTCCGCCGACAAAGCGCGGGAGGTCGGGCACGTGCACCGGTTGAAACTCCGACAGGATCGTCCGGATATGGTCTAACGGATTGTCTCCTAAGGGAAGGGTTTCGGTTTTCCGCCCTTTTTGGACGTAGAGGATGCCGTCCTTTTCCCACAGCACTTGTGTGGCTCCGCTGCCAAGAAAGGAATACCGGGCCCAGCTCTCGCCGCCTTCGATACTTTCAAACAGGAAAGCCGTGTCGCCGGAATTGATTTTCGAAAATGCGCTGACTGGCGTTTCCCGATCAGCCAGGATTTCACGATACACCGGTACCAGGTTCCCCATTCGGGCCAATTGGCGGAAGCGGTCAAAACTTATTGAATAACAAGGCTTTTTCATGGTCGGCACGGTATCATGCAGTTTCAAATTAAGTCAATGAAGCGTAGCGGGCAGGCTGTTTTTTTGTCTTCATGGCTATGCAAGGTAGCCCTCTCTACATGCTTTGACAGGGAAATGTTCGCATTACAGAATGAAAGCAAGGGACTCGGAGAGTCTTGGAAGAAGGGAGAATGGATCGTGTCGCTATTAAAAATAACCAGGTTGGGGCACCCGGCAATTCGACGAGGGACGGAGCCGGTTTCTACGGAAGAGTTGCACTCGCAGAAAATCCAGCGACTCATTGACGACATGGTCGAAACCATGCGGGATGCTCATGGCGTGGGAATTGCCGCACCGCAAGTTCACGTACCAAAGCAGATCATCGTCATCGAAGTCTCGCCGGAAAATCCGCGTTATCCGAACCAAGAGCCTGTTCCACTCACGGTATTGCTCAACCCCACGATCACGGATCATGCGGAGACTACGGAAGAGGGGTGGGAAGGATGTTTGAGCGTGCCGGACTTACGCGGGCTTGTGCCACGTTGGACGAAACTGAGCGTCAGTGGTCTGGACCGTCGAGGCCAAGCCGTACAATTGGACGCCGAAGGATTTTTCGCCCGTGTGATCCAGCATGAAGTGGATCATTTGAATGGCAAGGTCTTCCTGGATCGATTGCCGGATCTGAAAACCCTCACGCACTTGCGCGAATATGAACAATTCTGGAAGAGCTAAAGGAGTGATTGGCTTACGCTACGTCTGTCCTGAGCGTAGTCGAAGGGCTAGTCCAACCTGTCTGGAGAAACCCGGTCGGCGAGGACCGGAGGAGAATGGCCCTCGCCTGATTATATAGGGGGTTGCGTGTGACCGGGATGGGGCGGAGATGATGTATGGCCCCGAAATAACCCTCTTATTGCATAAAAATTACTTCCAATCTGTCCCGCTTGGCAGTTCTTAACTGCTCTCGGACCGGCCTATTACATGCCCTTGTAGATGTCGGGGTTCTTTTTCCCTTCCACCTTCAGCAGACCCAATGCGCCTTTCGCGATGCGAAAGATCGAATGGTCCACCGAGATATACGTGCCCGGGACTTCGACGGTAAATTCCACGACGGAAGATCCCGCAGCCGGCACCAGTGTGGTCTGCACGTTTTCCAGGGGTGGAGTCGTGAGCGAACCTTCCGACCAGACCTTGTCGAAGATTTCCCCGATGATGTGCCACGACGACACCAGGTTTGGACCGGCATTGCCGAAAAAAATCCGAATTTTGTCCCCGACTTTGGCCTTGAGCGGATTCTTCAGCAGAGAACCCTTCATCCCGTTAAAGACTACGTAGGTGGGGTGTTCGGCCAACCCTTTTTCCTCATCGTATTCCAGGACGCCGCCCTTGCCCTCCTTGGTGTAGAAATCGCTCTGGAGGAGATAGAATTCCTTGTCCACGGGAGGCAGGCCGCCCTCCGGTTCCACCAGGACCATGCCGTACATCCCGTTGGCAATGTGTGCCGGAATCGACGGCGATGCGGTGGCGCAATGGTACACGTAGAGCCCGGGATTGATCGCCTTGAAACTCAGGCCGGTCTTTTCTCCGGGTTCGGTATTCAGTTTTACGGCGCCGCCACCCGGCCCGTTGACGGCGTGGAAGTCGATATTGTGACTTTCGCTGCTGTCCTTGCTGTTGGTCAAATGGATTTGCACGGTATCGCCCACCCGAACCCGGATCATGGGACCGGGCACCGTGCCGTTGAAACTCCAGAATTTATATTGCTTCCCTTCGGCGATCGTGCCGACGTATTCCTTCGCTTCCATGTTGACCACGACCGTTGCCGGCTTGGTACGGGTAATGGGGGGAGGAACGTTCGGTGCCGTCGAAAGTTGGGCCTTGATGGTTTCCGCGGACGCCAGGACCGGACAGCCGGCCAGGCACAGGGCAACGATCCATGCGCTACGAATCTTTGCTTTGCGAGAAAACTCCTGCTGCATCTGACAACCTCCTTCACGTGATGAATAATGGGGTCTACCTTATGAATTCATCTTTCCCGCTTTCGAGATGAATGCCTCGCGCTGCAACAACGGAAGGCAAAGGACGGCGCATCCACCCGGAGCGGATGGTAACAATGGCAGTTTTGCCGGTGAAAAAAATTGATATGGATCAACTTTTTGCAGGAAGAAATCAGGAGATGAAGAGAGGATGGAGCTTAAGAAAATCTCAGGCATTCAAGAAGCCAGTTTTCTCAAAGCGTCCATGTCGGAAATGACCAATTTTTTGCCGGACTGGGCAGAGAGAATGCCCTGTTCTTTCATGCGGGTCAAAATGCGCACAGTGGTCTCTTCAGTGATGGCGATCATATGTGCAATTTCCTGACGCATGAGTTGGATGCCGATGTAGACGCCTTCAGGTTCCTTCTCACCGAGTTTCTCGGCCAGTCGCAGCAATAACGCCGCTACCCGGGTCTCGGCCGTATCGAGGGCAAGGCTCTTGGCGAGGTCCTGCGATTCCTTGAGGCGGTTCCCCAGGTAACTGATGACTTGCATCGTCACGGGCGGGTGTTCGCGGAGGCATTCGAAATAAATCGAACGGTTGAGTTTCAGAACGGTGGTTGGCCCCATGGACTGCGCATTGCCGGGATGGACCGTATCTCCCTCAAAGGTGACCGATTCGCAGCAGAACATCTCCCCGGGCAGCAGGATCTTGAGAATCAGTTCATCCCCTTGGGGCGCGTATTTCAAACATTTGATCGCTCCCTGTTTCAGGAAATAAAACCATTCGGCCTTTTCGCCTTCCCGAAAAATGAACTCGCCTTTCTCATACTGCTGCTCGACCAGCTTGGTCCTGATGTCTTCGAGTGTATCATCGGGAAGAAAGGAGAGAAGAGGAACGGTTTTCAGAAGAGCGAGATCATCCATATCGGTACTGTCACGGGATCGTGTAAAAGGCATGCGTGCAACGTCAGGCGTGCCTAAAGATTCTCTCTGAAGAGCATGCTATACTCTTTATTTCAGCAAGGCAATTGTGCCATGAATTGAACAGGTAGGCCAACGCATCTGAAATCGTCGTGACCACGTCCACTACAGAAGCTGAATGAAAATCGTCCGGTTTGAGGATAGCGCAGGCGCCGTTCACTACGGTGAGTGGGTGGACGAGGGATCGGCTCGACTTATCGAAGGTACGATCTTTGGGACGCACCGGGTCACTGACGAGGTGGTTGCCATTGGAACGCTCCTCGCTCCGGTTGAACCTCGGAATATTCTTTGTGTGGGGCTCAATTACCGACAGCATGCGGCAGAAACAGGCGCCAGTATTCCCGAAAACCCCGTGCTGTTCATCAAGGCGGTGAATGCGCTGACCCATCCCGGCGATCCCATCGTCATTCCCAAAGTCGCTCCGGGACAAGTCGATTGCGAAGGCGAGTTGGCAGTGGTCATCGGAAAGCCCGGGAAGAACATTGAACGACACCTGGCCCTCGCCCATGTGCTGGGGTATACCTGCGCCAATGACGTCAGCGCGCGTCGCTGGCAAAAAGAAGGTGGGGGCAAGCAGTGGTGCCGGGGAAAGTCCTTCGACACGTTCTGTCCGCTCGGACCCTGCCTGATCACCTCTGACGAAATTCCGGATCCCAATGGCCTCAAGATCAGAACTACGCTCAATGAGGAAATTATGCAGGATTCGACCACCGCGGACATGATTTTCGACGTCCCCTCACTAATCAGCTTTTTGAGTGAAGGGACGACGTTGTTGCCGGGAACGGTTATCCTGACGGGGACCCCGCAAGGCGTGGGGTTTGCACGGAACCCGCCGGTCTTTCTCAAAAAAGGAGACCGGGTCACCATTGAAATCGAACGAATCGGAAAGCTTGTCAATCCCGTTTCCGAAGAAGCGTAAGAGGGATGGTCTATCCCAATGAACAGTGACAACCGGTTTGTTCAGGTGGGCGGGTCCAAATAGTTTCGTGCTTGCCAAACAAGGATGAGCACGGGCAACCCCAGCAACGCGGTCAGCATGAAAAAATATGGATAGCCCAGGCTGTCCACGATGGTGCCTGAATAGCCCCCCAGGATTTTGGGAAATAGGGTCATAAGCGAGCTGAAGATGGCATATTGCATGGCGGTGAAGCGGATGTTGGTGAGGCTGGAAAGAAAGGCAACAAAAGCCGCGCTGGCCAATCCAGCCGACAGGTTATCGACAGAGATCACCAGATAGAGCATGCTCAGGTCGTGGCCCACTGCGGCCAACGCGATAAACAGCAGGTTGGTGGCGGCGGACAACAGGGCCCCGAGGAGGAGAATACGGACGACGCCGTATCGGACGGACAGGAGACCGCCCAGAAACCCACCGACAATGGTCATGAAGAGTCCGAAGGTTTTTACGACACCGGCAATTTCCGGCTTGGTGAATCCCACGTCCTGGTAGAACACGTTGGCGATGACACCCAGCACAATGTCGGAAATGCGGTACACCCCGACCAGCACCAAGAGCAGCAAGGCGGATTTCAGTCCATAGCGCCTGAAGAAGTCTTTCAGCGGAGTGATGTAGGTATCCTGCATCATATCCCGGCTGACGACCCCGCTACGAATCGTGAATGTTGCGATCAACCACGCCGTTGCCACGCCGGCAGCCAGTCGCAAGGCCTCGACCAAAAGCCTCGCGCCGGCTTTGGCGCCGAGCACGCCGGCCAGCGTGCGGCTCAGCTCAGCCGCCAGTCCCGCCGAATAATAGAAGACCATGATGAATCCGGTGACTGCCGCGATAAACATGAACAGAAATCCCGCATAGTCTCCGGTCGACCGCGAAGGGATGCGAATTGCGCGGGTGGGTGGTTCGGCAATGACCAGCGTCGTGAGGACGCCCACCGACATGGTCGCGGCCATGATGAGATAGGCCGACTGCCAGGCTTGATAGTCATAGGCGCCCTTGGCCGAACCGAAGGCACTGGCTAGGAACAACGCTCCGGCTCCCGATACCAGCATGCCGATACGATACCCCGCGATGTACGTGGACGACATCAAGGCCTGGAGTGAGACGTCGGCGGATTCAATGCGATAAGCGTCGATGACGATGTCCTGTGTGGCGGATGAAAAACCCAGCAGCACGGCGGCCAACGCCATCAGGGTCAGGTGTCCTCCGGCAGGATCGGTCAAGGTCATACCGGCAATCGCCGCAATGATGGAGCCTTGCGCCAACAGCATCCACCCGCGCCGCCGCCCCAATCTCCGGGTCAGGAGAGGCACGGGTAAGGCATCCACGAGTGGCGCCCAGACGAATTTGAACGAGTAGCCCAAGGCGGCCCAACTGAAGAAGGTCACGGTTGCCCGTTCGACTCCGGCTTCACGAAGCCACAATGAAAGCGAGGAAAAAATCAATAGAAGAGGAAGTCCAGCCGAGAAGCCGAGAAACAACATGGTGATGACACGCGGGTGCCCGAACGATTGCAGGGAATGCCGCCAGGAGTGCAAGGTGGTCTGCATTGTTTCGAGTAACCTATAAAGTGCGGGTGCTCGAGATCCGGTTTTGGTGGGCTGTCAGGGCCTTGCCCGGTAGTCTACCATGCTCTAGTATGAGCCGTCCTTCCTGGAATACGGAGGCGCGAGGCGATGACGAAATACACCGACTTCATCAATTATCACCTGTCGATGTTGGTTGATGAGACGCGGACGGGTGCCTACAGTCAAGCGATTTCCCGGGTCGTCAAACCGGGCGACGTGGTGGTGGACGTGGGCTGCGGATCGGGTATTCTCTCGTTTTTCGCGTGCCGTGCCGGCGCCCGCCGCGTGTATGCCATCGAGAGTGAACCCGTCATCAACATTGCCGAACTTGTGGCGGCGAAGAACGGATTTCAAGATCGGATCACGTTTTACAACGCCTCATCATTCAACGTGGAGTTGCCTGAACCGGCCGACGTTATCGTGACGGAGACCATGGGCACGTTTGGGTTTGAAGAAGGGATTCTCGGATCCCTGACCGATGCCCGGCAGCGCTTCCTGAAAAAAGGCGGAAGACTCGTTCCCCACGGCGTAGACTTGTTCCTCGTTCCCGTCGAACTGCCTCAGTTTTATGAGCACGTGGTCGATTTTTGGGTGAACCGGTGTCAGGGGTTCGATTTTTCACCCGTTCGCCATTTGACGGTGAACAACTTTCATCCGTTGAAACTGCACGAAGGAACGTTTCTGGGTGATCCTCTGCGCGTACAGGAAATCGAATTCGGGGAAACGACTCAGACGGAAGTCAAGGCCGGCTTCACCATTCATGCAAGACGGCAGGGTTGGCTTCACGGACTGGCGGGTTGGTTCAACGCCGAATTGATTCCCGGTCTTTCTATCTCCAATGGCCCCCGGGATAAAGCCTCGCATTGGGGGCTGGCCTTTTTCCCCATTGACCGTCCCGTTTCCGTGGATCGCGGCAACCGTATCGACGTGGAGATGTCTTCAAGCCAAAATGGTGAATACTGGCATTGGAACGTTTCAGTGAACGGGGTGCGGTTTGAACATTCCAGCACCAAGGGGTCCCTGTCCTCGGCTCAAGAACGCCCCACTTCGTTGGCCGGTTAACGGCCAACCCTTCATTCAATGGGAAAGGAAATCACGATTCCGCCCATGACGTCACCCAGCTTGTAATCCTTTTTATACGTGAGTAGATGCCCGTTGTGGCAGTTGATGCAGGACACGGATACGGCATGGTCGGCATAGATCGCTTTAAAAAATTTTTGCGTGCCCCGTTGGATGACACCGGTAAAGGGTCGGCTGGGATCTTTTAGCACGGCCGCCAGTCCCGCTTTCTCAAAATCCGTGGTCGGTCCGTTTTTCTCATATATGGGGGTCAGGCTGGCTAACCGGAATTGGAGCCCCAATCCCTGTTGGTCGACGTGTAACCCCGACAGCAACAACATTTGAGCGGGAAGGGGTAACGACTTGGTCTGTTTCCAATATTCCTGGGAAGTCACGACTTGATGTCTTTCCATCCGTTCGACCACGTGGGTTGTATAGAGTGTGCGATCGGCTTGAATGATGGCGTGAATGTAATCAGCCACGACTTGTGGAGGAACGCCGCCGGCGGACTGTCCGCCAGACTTTGCAAAGAGGGGAAAGACGAGAAGCACAAAGAAGGCGATTCCGAGGAGTGTTCCTGTCAGCGATCTATTCATGGCACACCTCCTTTGATGAGAATCTTATGAGTGACTCGCTTTTATCATCCTCCTTTTGACGGAATAATCTCAATTAAAAAAGAACCAACGCGAAACTCCGGCTCTCGCAGGGAAAGAGGAAATCGACAAGAAAACGAGGATTCTCGAAACGGGAATGGCTGTAAAGTGGCGGTTATGGCTGGCTGACGATTAATCGCTGACCGGGGAAAATGATATTGTCGGTCAGGTTATTCCACTTTTTCAATTGCTCAACGGTCACGCCATATGTGTGGGAGATCCGGTAGAGGGTTTCTCCCTTAGCAACCGTGTGATGCGTCGGTGTGCCCATGCCGGTGGCATCGGATCGCTCCATATCCATACGGCCGGCGTCGGCTTGCTCTATGCCCAAGTCGTTGAACTCTGATTCGTCAAACGAAAAATCACTCAAATCAAACTCTGAGAGTGTAGGGTCGGAAAAAGACATATCGGGAGAGAGGTCCATGTCGCTTGCAGAATCGGATGCGTCGCCGTCTTGAACACGTGCCTGCTGCTGCGAGACTTGGTCTTGCAGGGCGTCACGCTCAGCGGTCAACTCACGGTTTTGAGATCCCAACGACGAGACTTCCTGTTGCATTTCTTGCAAGCGGGCGTCGAGTTCGTCCGTCCGCTGTTCCTCTTGCGCCAACAGACGTTGGAAGTTGAGAGCCTTAGCTTTTTCAGCCTCGTATTCACCGGTACTGACACAACCTGATAACAAGACGGCACTCATCAGGCACAGCATTCCGAACCGAGGCGCGAATTTCTTAGAAAATGAGCCAGGTTTTTGCGGGTGCTGTGCTACGGGTTGAGTGTGTAAGGTCATCGTCAGGCTCTCTTTCTGGTTTTATCCGTGTAGGTTTGAGAGGAAACGTTAGATGGTTGGGCTGGAAGAAAAACGGTGACCATCTATATCAAGAATAGAATAAAATGAGAGCCCGAAAATGTCAATCCTGACGGGTGGCCTTGCGGAATGCGGTGAAAGGTCGGGCGATGTTTCCCGGCCGGATCTATTCAAGAATTTTCAGTAATTCTTCATCGCTCATAAAGGGATCGGATAGCGATGGTTCGGAAGGCGGACTGTCTGTGGTCGTGTCGGGGTCCTGTAAAAGATCAGGGGAGTCCGGAGCCGATTTCCGTTCCTGCGGAGGATGATTTTCCTTTCGGAGGGCATTCAGTTCGGCGGTCAGCGTTCGATTTTGCGATTCCAAGGTCCCAATTTTAGCCTTGGTCTCTTTTAATTGGGTATTGAGTTCGGTAATTTTCTTATCCTTTTGCGCCAATTGAGCATCCAATGTGTTGGAGCGTTTTTCTTCTTGTGCCAGCAGACGTTGAAAGTTCAAGGCTCGAACTTTTTCCGCCTTGAGTCTTTCGGAACTGACGCATCCGGATTGCAGAATGGCGCCCAGCAGACAGAGAATGCTTAGGCAAAACATCCCTCCGGTCGAGAAGGGGTGAGACGTCGGTTGGCATTGGACTTCGAACTGCGGTTTTTGAATCATCAGCAGGCTCTCTTTGGAATTTTGATGTTAGTCTGGAATTGAGATTCGGGAAATGCTTATGAACAGCCCGGCATTCAGAATAGAGAGAGACGAGCAGGCATGTCAAATGCCGGCACCTTAGGCCCATGACTTATGGCGATTCTCTCCCTCCCCTTGGCGGGAGAGGGTTGGAGTGAGGGGGCCGTCGACGTCGCTTGGCCGAAGTCAAGGCATTTCCAAAGAACCAAGAAACTAGCGTTTCGCTCCGAATGACCCCGCGATTTGGTTTCGTTCAAAAATGCCGCCGACTTCTTCATGGTTCGGACCGTAGAACCGGCCATCAATGGAATTCCCGATAAACCCGCGAGAAAAGGAACCTGACGTCACCGGAATATTCTGCCAGGTGATAAGCCCATGCGGGCGTCCCGCATCAATGTCACGGATATTCGTAAACGTAACATCAATGTCGCTTTGAGACAGATCAAAGGTGAGGGTTGCGTCCCCCATGATCCGGTTGCCTCGATAGGCAGTCAAACTGGTGTCGCCACCAACCATCGTTCCGGTCCACGTCGCATTGCCGAACGCCGGCGTTGTTCCCGTAGCGTCACCAAGCGAGTACGCCACGGCAAAACCGGTTCCTCTCAAACCCACTCCATCAGAAACGCCGCTGACAATAGAATTCACTGTTACTCCAAAAGCACTTTTATTAAGCCACCCGCCGAGAGTGTTGAAGTCCGTTGCTACTCCGGCCTCTTCATCTCTTCCTCGCACATCGACCATCTTGATACCCCTGAGACTGCTGAAGAATTGATGGTCGTCCATACGATCCGAAAGCTGAAAATCCAACAAAGAAATACCAAACAGCCTGTAGCCGTCATAATATGCCTGGCAGAATCCGGACCCGCAGAATGTCTGACTGCGATCCCCTCGGGGGAGGCCGGGATGTGTCAGAAAAACATCGGTCATCAATAACGAATCGGAAGCCCCCCGAATCGCAGAGACCTCGGCAACCATAGAAAAGTAAGTGCTTGTCGATGGAATCGTCTGAGGCGGAATAGTTTGAGGCAATGTCCCTGACCTGCCACCACCACCCCCACAGGCGCTTAGCATGGTTGCCAAACAGGACAGCATGATTCCAAGTCGTAACGGGCTCATGAAACACTCCTTCTAAAGAAATGAGTGGTTACAGCCGACCTCCAATGGCCGGGTGGAACTGATAGCATAGAACAAGAGAGCGGGCTGTCAAGATCTCAAGTGCCATAAAGCCGCGATGCCGGCACCGATGACTGCGTTACCCTGTCCTGTCAACATGCGGAAAGTCCTCTGTCGCCGGTTGAACGAGAACGTTCATTGACCCTCGAAAACGCCTGTGCTAGCTTGTGTTTGGTCGCCATCTTGGGTTTTGCCCGGAACGGTATATCATGTCTCACGCACCCGATCGACATCCCGAACAGCAGGCCATGACGGAAGTCCAGGGGATTTCCCTGCGCTTGGCCCAATCCGATCCTTCACAGCAGGAGTGGATCGGAGATCGTGAAATCCTTCAGCAACTCCTTGCGTGCTGGCTCGTCGTCGATGAAAAAGATCTTCCGTTGTGTCCGCGGATCATCGGTCAGCCCGGTATCGGCAAGACGACCTTGGCTACGTCCGCAGCTCGTGAACGGAAACAGGACTTCTACGTCTATCAATGTACGGCCGATACGAGGCCCGAGGATTTATTGGTGACTCCGGTGATCGCCGAAGGAAACACGATTCAGTACCAGGCGTCGCCGTTGGTGACCGCGATGTTGACCGGTGGGGTGTGTTTATTGGATGAAGGCAATCGGATGAACGAGAAAAGTTGGGCGTCGCTCGCCCCCTTGCTCGATCACCGTCGCTCGGTGGAATCCGTGGTCGCCGGCATTCAGGTGAAGGCCCATCAGGATTTTCGGTGTTGCGTGACGATGAATGAAGATGCCTCCACCTATGAAGTGCCTGATTACATCTTGTCACGTCTCCAGCCCAGCTTGAAACTCGAGTTCCCGGCTCGTGAACACGAATTGGCCATTCTCCAGTATCATTTACCGTTTTCTCCGCAGGAAATTCTGAGTATCACCGTCGAGTTTCTGCAAAGGGCGCATCGACTCGATCTGGGGTTTTCAGTGAGGGACGGCATTCACCTGGTGCAGTATGCGCTCAAACGGTTGGCGCAGGACCCGTCACATCCCCTGTCCCGGGACGAAGTGTGGCGGGAGGCGCTTATCAAGGTGCTTGGTGAAGAGGCGTTGGATTTGGATGCCTTGGCGCAGCAGCGGAAACGAGCAGTCGGCGAGCAAGCGCTTCCACGCGGATTGGGTGACTTCTTTTTTGAACCCGATGATCCGCTTCATCCCGACAGATAAACGTCCATGAGTCCTTTGTCGCAACAGGACACCACGGTGTATCGCCTTTCGCCACGCGTCCACGTTGTGCCGATCTGCCACGGCAGTGCCGACGTCGCCAGGGCCGTCCGGGATCTGTGGCTGAAGCAGCGATTTGATTGCGTGGCCCTGCCGTTGCCGGCATCCGTCGAGGATCCGGTTGAGGAAGGGGTCAGGCGGCTGCCCGTCGTCAGTGTCGTGGTGATGCCGGAACCGGACCGTGACGATCGCCCCGTATGCAGTTACGTCCCTCTGGATCCCTGCCAACCCGTCATCGCGACGATTCGGACGGCTATGGAAGAAGGGATTGACCGGGCTTATATCGACCGGGACGTCACCGTACACGATCCAACGGAATATCCCGCTCCCGATCCGTATGCGCTGAAAAGCGTCTCTCTTGCCGCGTTCTCCGGGGCCGCCTTGCCCTTTCTTCCGTATCCCAAACCGCACAGCCAACGTTGGTCACGGATCAAATGGATGGCGTTCAAATTGCACGAACTTGAATTGGATTATCACTCTATTCTGTGTGTGTGTGCCGTGGAAGACTGGCCGTGGCTGCGCGACGCGTACCAAAACCGGTGGCCGTATGAGGTTCCTGAAGTTTTGGAGGGCCGTCCGGCGCTGCATCCGGTCGAACCTCGTACCTTGTATTTCCTGCTTTGCGAATTGCCCTTTCTGACCGGACTGGTCGAGCGGAGACGGATCGAAGCCCGATCCGATGCTCAGTTATCCGTCGATGGAATCAAAGAATTGCTGCTCGAAACCCGGCTGCGCTGGCTTGCCACGCGTCCGGCGCATTTGCAACAGGAGTCCAATTGGGTAACGCCCCAGTTGCTTCAGATGTATCTCCAATACGTGCGGAATCTGGCGTTGGGTGAACGCCGGTTGACGCCCGATCTGTATACGTTGGCCTTGGCAGCCAAGCAATTTGCCGGAGACGAGTTCGCGGTGACTTTGCTCGAAACAGCCAAGAGTTACGAGTATGAGCCGGACGAATCACTACGCGCGGCATCGCCGCCGTATGCCGTAGGCCTCGGCTTGCTCGAATCTGCGGAAGGCTTGGTTTCCGCCGCGAAGGACCGGTTGGGGAGTACCCCATTGGCATGGCGAACGTTGTCGCTCAAGCCGCGGCATGATCCGCGCAGACGGCGCCAATGGGCCTATCACTGGAATCCCTTGGGCCAATGTTCCTGGCCGCCGGAAGACAATCGCATCGAAGGCTTTACGGCCCATGTTCGTGAACAAAGCAAAGCGTTGCTTGGGGAGGATCTGGCTCGAGTTGATAAATTTACGACGTCGATCCGCGACGGGATCGACATGCGGGAAACCTTACGTCATTGGGATCCCCGGAAGAAAGTTGCCGATCTGTACGTGAAAGAACTCCCGCCATCCCGCGGAACCGTAGAAATTGTGGTCTTTATCTTCGAGGTGCCCGCGGACCCCGAAAAGTTTTCCTGGCAGGCCACGTGGTACGCAGAGCACGTTGAAGAATCCACGCTCTGTTTTTATGCTTCTCCGTTTTTGGAAAACATGGTCGGACCGGGGATCGGGCAGTCCCAATACGGGGGCACGCTGTTCCTGTTTCCTCCACGGCCGATTCCGGATATTTGGGAAGATCCCCGGTTTGATTTTGCGCAAACCCTCGAGGAGCGGCTGATCGCCGGAGCGTGCCTCCATTCACAAGAAAAACATGTCACGCTCGTGAGCCCCATTCCGCCCTTGGCCCGATGGAAACACATTGCCAGAAAGTTCGAGCGCAAACTCATTCCGGTGGCGCTGTCCAGATTTTCCGGACAAACCGTTGCCCGCTTGCGACGCTTTCACGTGTTGAACGGGCACGAAATCCGAAGTTTCGCCGGTCAATTCATTCAAGGATAGGTGCAGGCCCGGATAACCGGGGCTGCTGAGTACAGCCATGTCTCCTTCTGACGATTCTCAGAAGATCCAAGCGCAAATTGCCGAGTTGCGCGAGCAGATTCGCCGACACAATGAGCTCTACTATGGTCTCGGCGAACCGGAAATTTCTGATTCGGAATACGACGGACTCTTCAAGGCCCTTCAGGATTTGGAAGAGCAACATCCCGATTTGGTCACTCCGGATTCGCCAACGCAACGAGTGAGTGGCGTGCCACTCGCGCAATTTGCGAAGGTGCCGCACGATCGTCCGTTGCTGAGTCTCGATTCCGTCCTGGTTCCGGAGGAAATCTCCGCGTTTGACAAACGAGTAAAAAAAGAACTCGACGTCGACCGGATCGAATACGTCGTCGAGCCGAAATACGATGGACTGTCGGTTGTCGTCGTGTACGAAAATGGGACGTTTGTCAGTGGTGCAACGAGGGGAGACGGGCAAACGGGAGAAAATATTACTCCCAACCTTCGTTCGATTCTTTCCCGGCTCCATTGTCTGAAAATTAAGGGGAACGTGCCGCAGCGAATTGTGGTCCGAGGGGAAGTGTATCTGCGCCTTCCCGATTTCCAAGCTCTCAATCGCCAACTGACCGAGCGCGGAGAAAAGACCTTTGCCAATCCCCGAAATGCCGCTTCCGGTTCGCTCCGGCAACTCGATGCTGAGATTACCGCCTCCAGACCCCTGGTACTCACCTGTTACGACTTGATGGTCTCTTCGGAGCCATTGCCGCGTACGCATTGGGAGACCGTTTCCCTGCTGGAAACGTGGGGTTTGCCTGTCCCAGAGCCTGGGCAACGACAAGTCTGTCATAGCATTGAGGAGGTGATCGCCTTTCACCGCAGCATGATGGAACAGCGGGAGGACCTGCCGTTTGAAATCGA
Source organism: Nitrospira sp. SB0662_bin_26 (assembly GCA_009840285.1). Lineage (GTDB taxonomy): Bacteria > Nitrospirota > Nitrospiria > Nitrospirales > UBA8639 > Bin75. The sequence continues at coordinate 44,115 of VXOF01000039.1, read as the reverse complement.
CGGTGTTGTCGTGAAACTCAATTCCCGGGACTTCCAGGAGCAACTCGGGGAAAAGTCGAGGAGCCCGCGCTGGGCAATCGCTTTTAAATTCCCCCCGCGCAAGGAATTGACCACCGTGCAGGACATCGTGGTGTCGGTGGGGCGGACCGGCGCGTTGACGCCCATTGCTTTATTAACGCCGGTGGAGGTCGGCGGCGTGACGATCAGCCGGGCCACCCTACACAACGTGGAAGAAGTCGCGCGCAAGGACGTGCGGGTGGGCGATACGGTCAAGGTCGAACGGGCAGGGGACGTCATCCCCGATATTGTCGAGCGGGTCGCGATTCCCGGCGAACAACGTGCGGCTCCGTTTGCCGTCCCCCTTGCCTGTCCGGTGTGTCAGTCAGCCGTGGTGCAGGAAGGCCCCGTCTACTATTGCACGGGGCAAACGGTCTGCTCTGCGCAGTTGAAAGGAGGCATTCAACATTTCGCCTCCAAAGGCGCCCTCAATATTGAAGGCCTGGGAGAGAAAACAGTAGCGCAATTGGTTGATACAGCCTTGGTGAAAGATCTGTCGGACCTGTACCGCTTGACGAAAGAGCAATTCTTGAACCTGGACGGATTCGCGGAGAAATCAGCCGCACAATTGTTTTCGGCTATTGAGCAAAGCAAAGCCCCCTCATTGGAACGGTTTCTCTTTGGGCTCGGCATTCATCACGTCGGCCATCACGTTGCACAGATTCTGGTCTCGCAATTCGGTTCGTTGGATAGGCTTCTGACCGCGACCCGTGAGGAACTCGTGGAGATTCGCGACATCGGACCTGAAATTGCGCAGAGCGTGGTCAGTTTTTTTGCCGAACCTCGAAACGTGGCCGTACTCGACAGGATGAAAGTATTGGGCGTGGCCGTTCAGACGGTTTCCCATGAGACGAGTGGACAAGCCGGGCCCTTGAAAGGGAAAAGCTTTGTGTTCACCGGCGCGTTGGAGAGTGTAAGCCGGCAGGAAGCCTCGCAACGCGTTGAAGCACTTGGCGGTCGGGTCACCGCTGCCGTGAGTAAGCACACCGCGTACATCGTCGTCGGAAAAGACCCGGGATCGAAATTGGACGAGGCCAAACGGCTGGGAATTCCCGTGCTGGATGAAGCCGGGTTTCTTGACTTGATTCGATCTGCTGACGCCGGTTCTTTCCCTCCTTTGTAAGCCTGTCCTGAGCTTGTCGAAGGGGAGGGCGCAGGGGCGGAAAGGGAGAGAAAAACCTGCCGGCGTTACGTAGGGGAACCGGCTTGGGCGGGTTCCGGTTCTTCTTGGGACACGTTCTCCTGTTTGAGGATCTGGACGCTTTTGATGGACCGGTTATCGGCTTCCCGGATGGTCAACAGACAACCGGCCACTCGGAGTTCCTCCCCGACCGCGGGGATATGGCCGAGGCGCTGCTGGATAAGCCCGCTGATGGTATAGAAGATAACGTCTTCGTCTTTATCCAAGGCCACCTTCAGAAATTCATTGATTTTGCGAACTTCCGTTCGACCGCTTACCAAAATCTCGTTTTTGCCGGTCCGTTTGATCAGTTCTTCGCTCACGTCCGTCTCGTCGAGAATATCACCCACGACTTCCTCCAACAGATCTTCCGTGGTGACGATGCCCATAACCCCGCCGAATTCATTGACGACGATCGCAAGGTGGCGTTTCTCTTCCTGAAATTGCTTCAACAGATCGCCGACGGGTTTGGAAATGGGAATGAAGAGCGGCGGGAGGGCCAACTCTTTCAGTTTGCTGGTCCGATTTCCTTGGGCCAATTCGATCAAGGCATGCGTCCGGTAAAGAGTACCCGTGATGTTGTCGCGGATGCCCTCATAGACGGGAATCCGTGAATGTTTGGTATTGAACAGGTCTTCTTTGGCTTCGTCCAACGTAAAGTTGCTATCCATGACGACCGTATCGATTCTCGGGGTCATCACGTCCCTAGCCGTGAGCTCGGTGAACTCGAAGAGGTTCTTGATCATCTCGACCTTTTCGGTCTCGAGCACCCCGGCTTTCCCTCCCGCCTCGATCATGATCTTCAGTTCTTCTTTCGTCACGAACGGGACAGCCAGTCCCCGTCCTCCGGTCAATTTCAGAATCAGCGGTTCCAACAGGAAGAGAGCTGGAGCAAAGAGCTTTTCCATCCAATAAATCATATACGCGAAATATTGGACGGCGGAGGGTGCGTATTTGGCGCACAGGGTTTTGGGAACGATTTCCCCGAAGATCAGCACAAAAACCGTCAACCCGCCCGTCGCAATCGCCACCGCTTCGGACCCGAAATGTTCAAACGTGACGATGGAAATCAACGCGGCGGCCGTCAGGTTGACGACGTTGTTTCCGATCAGGATGGTCGAAAGCAGTCGCTGGGGATTCTGTCTGAGGGCGAGCGCCAGCTTTGCTGCCCGGCGGCCGTCCTCTGCCATGGTTTGCAACTTGGTCTCGGGAAGGGAAAAGAACGCAATTTCCGCTCCCGAAAACAACCCGGAGAACACCAGGCAAATCACTATGGCGACGTATTCCATGGGATCAAATCAGAGCAAACCCCTGACAGGGGGCAGAAAGGCCGGAAAGCATAGAGAAATCAACCCCTTTGCTTCATACCGATCACGTGCTGGGAAATGGGCAAAGAAAAACGAATAAGGCGGGTAGAGATTAGTGCGCTGGTGACGGAAATGTCGTCTGGGACCGTCGTCATCCATTGGGTGCCAAGAATCCTAGCATAAGACTTAATTCCGTATCAACGGGGCACACGCATTTTTTACGAAGCTTCGGTCACCTGGATCACAGCCGATTCATTTGACTACGTTTGCATGTGTACACGCCCCTGAATAAGAACTTACTCCTTACTTCTTACTGGCCTGAACCTATCATCTATGGTAATAATTGAGGGCAACGGTCTCGGAACCGATAACGCAGTTCGTTCTAGTCGTTTAGGGAAATGCTGGAGGATATGCTCGCAATGTTAATGTCGAATATTTAGTCGCACTGAATATCCAAACGCGCTAGATCATCAAACCACAAAGGGTATCTTATACCAGACTGCTTCCTAGATGGTTCAGAGATGACAGATTTAATCTCACTGGTTACTAGCATTGCCGCATGCATGTCGGCTGTGGCAGCTTTCATGGCAGTGCGACAAAACTACAAACAAAGAATGGCTTCTTACAGACCAGATCTTGTTCTTGTCCGTACACCAATACAAGCCAAAATATTCGAAACCCCAGGCGGCATTCCCCACTGGACTAATGATGGGAATAATGATGAGACGAATGATGTTGCCATTAAGCTCTTCTCAATTCCACTAGTCAATGTTGGACTGGGCGCGGCGAGGGAAATAAGAGTCGTCTGGAATTTCCCAATTCACGAGTTTGTTTCCTCAGTGAATCGCCTTGCACAAGTATCTCTGACGCCTGCGTATTTTGAATACAGAAATAATTTGTTGTCATTCAAAACATCAGACAATCAATGGGTAGTCAAATGGCAGGGCGAATCACATATCGACTTCGTTTTGCCTGCGTCTACCAATCAAACTCGTACTGGTTTAATAGTTCCCTTGGTTTATATATCGCTAGTTTCTTATTTCTATCAATTAGCCATCAGTGGAAATGATGACGAGCATCGCAAGACCGGTGAGCCTAGGACGTTCGACATTCCTGACATTCCGCCGCTCAAATGCCGAATCGAATACAGAGACATCGGCCAAGTAAAGTATTCCGTCGATTGGCTAGTATACACTGAAGCAGGCGTTATCAGGGACGGGTCCTTTAAAGGAGAGCTATATGGTTCTCGGCGGGGCACTTAACTTTCATCTCTATTCAGTAGCCAACCGGTCGAACTTGTAACTTTGTCGGCTCAAGACGGGAAACACCGTAAAGATCGGCGTGCTGTGTGGAATGAAGCCCGTGTCCGTGCCCGGGCTTAAGGTCAGGTGGAGATTCACGAAATTAAAACTCAACCCTTCCTGCCAAGGTTGTGATTGGGCTCGGCTGGTTCGATCTCTTTTCTGGTCTTTGTCTGCTGAATTTGCGACCACGCTAGCTTTCCCCACTCACGAGGAGTCTGCCAATTTACAAGCTGATCCCAACAATTGGACGTCCCAGCCGTTTCGTGAACTGCGCTTCTTGCGCAGACGGATGATTCCGGAGGATGGACGTATGCGTCGAAACTTTACGCCGGTTTCTTTGATCATGCTTTCTACTTCGCTACTTCTGCGTCGTACGGGTTTTCGAGTATAAATGCTGTGGGATGCAGTTGTATAAGCTCTTGGAGTAAACGAGAGAATGCGTTTAATATCGCCCCTTGTCGGCAATCTTTTCCCGCCTCTTTGCCAGGGAGTGAGGGTTGCAATTGGAGTACTATATAACATCTCATTCCATACTCTTTCCTCATGTGCATCTTGGGAACCATGGTGCGGAATTTTGAAAACAGAGGCTTTGTAGTTCGGCCGTTCGTTAGCATCGAGTATCTTCAACCAACCTGGGCTTTCGAGGTCGGCACCAAGGAGAATCGCTAAATCGTCGATTTTGACCAGTAGCACCACGGCTACCTCATTCGGAGTCAAAGCAGAAATACGTCTTTTTGTTTCGTGTTTCTTTGGCAAAAGGCCTCCTATCTCTTGCAAGAAAGCTGTGAATTCTTCATCAGATGGAGAAAGGGACCAAATCTTGCAACCACCTTCATCAAATATCAGACGGTTAGCTAAAGCAAATTTGGGTACAGAGGATCTCTCTGCAAGTAACGACAGCACCTTGTAAAATTCCTGCATTCCAGAGCCAGCCGTTGACACATGGCCGGACGCCATGGCACCCACAGCTGTGAGGAATTCGTTCTTGCACAGAGCACTTGCACAGCAGAAAGTCGCTTTGTCGCAAATCTCGATTAGTTTTCCCAAGCCTCGGATATGATCGTCATGCCAATGAGTCGCAACCACGAAACGAACAACTCCAGCTGGATCTAAGCCCAAACCATGTAGATAAGCCGTCGCCGCTGGGTGAGACTCCGCATTGAGACACGAATCTATGATTACCCAATTCCCATTACCAACATGAAGGAGTATGCATTCTCCGTAACCCGGACCGAAGAGACACACCTCAATTTGATCGTGTAATGGTGGTGCTTTAACGGCTGTCAGCCTGCGATCGACCGACCGATTTTTTTTGCCCACTTCTCACCCTCGGATAGGTCCTGCATGGTCATGGCAGGAAGGTCGCGGAAGACGATTTGGGAAATACGACGTTTGGCTTTGCTCACGGAACGTTCATAGCCGATTACCCACCGAAAAACGCTGCCCTGACGCAGTCGGTTTAGATCGTCTTCTGAAATTTCAGCCAAAGGAATTGTGACTTCTTCTTCCTCCTGGGTTGAACCAGCAGTCAAGTCCAATAACCGTGCGGTAAAATCACGCTCTCCTCTCTTAAGGACATACCCTTCCCACTCCTGTAGCGCATGAAAGGTTGCTTGGGCCTGTGATACTTGCGATAGTTTTGGTAATGAAATTATCGATTCAATATCAGCAACGATTTCATCAATATCAGGCGAAATTACATTTAGCGTTCTGAGGTCGGCAATTCTGGTTTCTGTGCTTTCTGTATCACAGGCGTCTTGGGATTGCTGCTGTGTCACCGCAAAACGCTCCGCGTATGCTTTGCGTATCCTATATTTGCGTGATCTATAGTTAAAGGGATCGTAGGCGAGTGAGTTTTCATTGTAGTGAGATAAATCTGGAAGGCGATTATCTGCTAGAGCGAATGAAGTCTCTGACATACTTATTTCTCCGTCAGCAACATAAGGTGATCGATGATATTATCTGCACGTTTAAGAGATTTAGCGAAGTTGTCTTCTAGCAGCTTAACAATTTCTTGCGTTGCAGTTTTACTGTTAGTGCTCTCGATAGCATAGTGGTCATTTATCCGAACGTATACCCCAAGTCGGCCATCGCCGACTCTTATAGATGGTTCCACCGTCACATTTATTTGTCCTCCTGGAGGCCTGCCTTCTGGGTTTAGCTGTCTCATGTTGAGGGTGGTCATACCGCCGTGCTCCCCATCCGGTTCAAGTTTCTTGCCCCATTCTCCCCAAGGCTCCACGGGTGCGATCGCTCTACCAAGCCTATCTCGATCTTCAAATCTTTTTACGCAAAAGTGGACATTTCGGTTAATTCCTAAAGCTTTAAGGGGGGTATGGGGAAGGTGATTGCGAAAAATGCGTACAGCCAGATCCTGGAGACGGACATAAGGAGCTTGGGTCGTTTCAATCATGAAACGTTCTGGCTCCACTTGTAGGTTAAGCCAGTCTGCACTGAATTTAGTGATCTGCGGGTGCGCAATTTGCACATTTGCGTTATCTACAATTTCTTTTGAAAGAAGTTCATTCCAACCAAACCATGAATGTGTAAAAATTAAAGGATTGAAATGACCAAGTATTACAAGGGAGACCCCGGCTATTTCGGGGTCTATCCTCATACGGAAACCTCCAGCAAGCCGTTTATCAGACATTACTTTTTAATCTAGGCGACGTCACTTATTTGCCGATTTAAATTTGAAGTAAATGGAATGACTTCAAGCAAAATTTTAATCTCTACATTGATACCGCAATCTTTGCAATTCGTCACGCCTTTAAATTTCATACTAGAATTAAAGCAGCATAGATGAACAAAATTCCATTACTCGGGTCGTCGTATGCAAACTTGTTCAATGTTTGTTCGGCCGATTCACCTCTTTTATGGTCTAAAAGAATAGACTCCAAAATCTAGAGCAGAAAAGTCAAATTGAAAATTCGTACAACTAACATTGTATTTTATCTATCTAGAATTCTATTGCGTTTTTCAGAGGCATACAATTACTGAGACGCCAACCGGTCGAACTTGTAGCTTTGTTTGCTCAGAACGGGAAACACCGTAAAAATCGGCGTGCTGTGCGGAATGACGCCCGTGTCCGTGCCCGGGCTCAAGGTCAGGTGGAGATTCACGAAATTAAAACTCAACCCTTCCTGCCAAGGTTGTGATTGGGCTTCCGCATAAGTCGGGACCTTGTCCGAGGCATACGATCGGGTCATCAGCCCCGCGCCGCCCTGAAGCCCGTATTCGTACAGGTCCGGTGCGCCCTGGATCAGGACGGCTACCTTGGAAGCGTCGAACCAGACTTTGAAATTACAACTGACCTGAATGAACGGACCGAGACTGCCCGTATGTTCGAGTACGGCAAGGGGGTAGGCGTATTCCGGGGGTACGTCTCCGGAAGCCGGTACGGATTGGGATGGGAACTCTGCATCCTTGATCCCGGAAAACGACACGAATAAGAGATTTGGATCATCCAGGGCGATGTCATAGACCTGCCCATCATGATAACTGCACAGTTTCCCCATTTCGTACCGGAGAGGATATGAATACCCCATTTTCGCGTAAAAAATCCGGATGCCCGCATCCAGCGGATCATCGGGGCGCCGGCTGATTTTCAGGTCGAACGGAAGCATCATGTGAAAACCGTTCGTCCGGACGGCCATAAACGGAGCACAGGCGCCGGGAAATTCCTTGTGCAGGGCTTCGTTGTCCGGCTCGAACCGCTTGGGCGTGCCGCCAAAATGCTGCGCGGTTTTGGCCTCCTTGGTCAGCCGGTATTTATTCTGGTAATACGCTCCGGCTCGCTTTTGCGCCAGATCCAGAAAATAGTCCGGAAGATCCGTCTCGACAATCAACGTGTGACGGTCGATCGACGCATTCCGCGACGATTTCATGGCGTCGTTGTAGATGGCCAACTCGGCGGTGGTTTTCTGAATATCGTGCTCCAGATCCTTGTCCAATTCAGGGTCGAAGAACCGCGTGGTCGTGAGCAGTTGCCGGGCCTTTTGCAGCAGTTCCAATTTAAGCGAATAGCGTTTGGGCTCCGCGGCAATGGCCTGAGTTGTGGCGATGATCAAGCTGAATTGCTCTTCCGGCGCGATGCCGAGGGCCGTCAAGTCCTGCTCACGGAGAAACGCAATAGCCAACGGCCCAAACGCCTCTTCGCGACGAAGCCCCAAGGTCAGCAGGTAATTGAGATATGAACGGGCTTCATCCTGGGTCATGGTTGGAACCTGCGGTCATTGATACGGAAAAACCCGAAACAGTCAGTCCTGTATGTGTTCACCAATTTGTTGACAGAGTGGTCAGCCTGAGCGGGAGGCGACCGTGGTCTTTCCCTCCCCTTTATAAGGGGAGGCTAGGTGGGGTAGAGTCGTATCCTCATGGTGCAACGGATCTCACAGTCCTCGCCGTAGCCTCTACCTCCCCAACTTTTCCCTCTTCGGAAAAAGTTCCCGTCCTTACAAAGGAGGGGAAAAAGCAGGCCGTGATTTGTCAACGACCAATACGCACAATTCTAAGGAAACCGGGTCGGATAGGACAAGGGGAGGGCCAGACCAGCGGATGGGCCTGGCCGGAATCGGGAAACAGGAAGAGATTCGTGTGCAGATCCCGAACCGAGTGTGGTGCCAGGATTCACTCGAGTCCGAGAGAAGTTAGTCAAATATCTTCATCAGCCTCATCTTCATCGTAATAGTCGTCACCGTCTGCGATGAGATCGTCCGAGACGAGATCTGCTTGCTCTTTTGAACAAAACGTCTTGCCGGACAAGTCTGGGGTATCCCACCCCAAAGCAAGGGCCGGAACGCCGGCCAGAACGAACAGCAGAAAAAGGGTCAAGTACGTTTTCATGATGGGCCTCCTTTCGTTGGTGGCAACTTCAGATTTACAGAAGGAACCCTCCTCCGGCCTCCATCACCAACAGCGCACCGAGCGCCATCGTGGCGGCTCCTACTGCCGTCTGGAGGCTGTGATGAGCCCAGGTGAAGGCCTGCGCGGTCCAGGCCAGCGGTACGGCGAGTAACGAAGAGAGCACCGTCATGCCGGCGATCGACCCGAGACCGAACAGCGCAACGTAAAGTAGGGCCATGACGGGGTCCTGTACGGTCGTAGCGGTCAGGAGCACCAAAGCGGTTGATCCCGCCAAACCGTGGACCATACCCACCAGCAAGGTCTGCAGAGGCAGGGTGTTCGTATGGACATGAACGTGATGGTCGGGATTATGGTCCATGTTCTCGCCCAGATGGCTGTGGACGTGGAAGTGTGTCCGGCCGTCGGCATGCCGGTGGCTATGAAAATGGAGCCGGTCGCGCCACAAGCGAAAAAGCACTTGTCCGCCCAATAAGATCAGCATCACGCCAACCACCGACTCCAGTACCTGGGACATACTCTCACCGAAGCGCAGATCCAGAAAGATGGCCGCACCGGCAAAACAGAACAAAGTCAACGAATGCCCCAGGCCCCAGACGGCACCATGGGTGGCGATCCGGCGAACCGATCGCGTGCCCATGGAAAGCGACGACACGGCCGCAACGTGATCAGCCTCCAGCGCATGCTGCATGCCGAGCAACAGGCCCAGAAAAAGAATGCTCGTCACAGCACGTGACTCCGATAACAAACGCTACGTTTCATGTTCTCCATGTCCCTCATGCAATGCATCCCAAGGCGGCTACTGTACGGTTCATTGAGCCCGTGTGACAAGAGGGCAGAAAGGCAGGATATACTATAAATTAATGTAAAACTTGAGAAATTACCTTAATGTCAAGAGCCTGAGACAGCGACCGGAAGCGGTGGCCCCATATGCATTATTGACGGATGTTGGATGGATGACTAGGGTGACGCTTTATGAACTGAATTAGAAAGGATTTCTTTGGATCTGCGAAAAATTGCAAAAAAGGAGCACTGATTCCCCATGCCGATTCCTGACCTTCAATCACTTATGCTTCCGGTTCTCAAGGCACTGTCCGGCGGTGTGGACACACCGATCTCCAAGGTGCGCGACTATGTTGCCGCCGCAGAAGGGCTGACACCCCAAGACGTGAGAGAATTGCTTCCCAGTGGAAGCCAGCCGGTATTCACAAACCGGATCGCCTGGGCGGTGACGCATATGAGCCACGCGGGGCTGGTGGAAAAGGTTCGACGTGGTGTTTATCGTCTAACGAAGAAAGGCGAACAGCTACTAGCTCAGACACCGCCTCGGATCGACCTTAAGTTCCTAAGGAACTACTCGGCATACACCGAGTGGCGATCCGGAGAAGGTACTCCAGCAACAAGTGGTGATAACGAACCTGCGTTGTCAGAAGATGTGTCGGTCACGCCCGAGGAGGCACTGGAGCGCGCAGTCGGGGAATTACGCGAGGAGTTAGAGGCGGAGGTACTGGAACGTGTCCGGAAGGCGGAGCCTGTGTTTCTCGAACGAGTGGTGGTAGACCTCTTACGTGCCATGGGTTATGGCAAAGGCGATGCCGCAATGGGGCAGGTGACAGGGCGTCCGGGTGATGGGGGGATTGACGGAAAGATCAGGGAAGACGCACTCGGCTTGGATGAAGTTTATCTTCAGGCCAAGAGATACGCTGCTGGCAATTCCGTAGGTGAAGGTGATTTGCGCGACTTCGTTGGCGCAATCGACGCGGCGGGTACGACCAAGGGCGTGTTTGTCACCACATCCAGTTTTACGAAATCCGCCAAAGCCTATGTAGAAAAGAGTTCCAAACGCATCATCCTGATCGACGGAGAAGAACTCGCACGACTCATGGTCGAGCATGATATCGGAGTTCGCTTGAAAATGCCGCCATATGAGATCAAACGGATCGATGAGGATTATTTCGATTCGGAAGACCTGTAAGCCTCATGCGCCCGTTCTGGATCAAAATTAAGGCCAGCGCCGCCAAATTCATCCGTATGCTGAATACTAAACAAGAACGGACCGGTTGGTTTGGTTGGTTCTTGGTCATGTCGTGGGTCCTGATTGTGTTGCTGGTCGCGTATTGTTTGGCGACTACGTACTGGGATTGGTTGAGTGTCGGAGAAGCCAACGGCAAGACAATCCGCAAATCAGGCAGTGAAATTGTCCGCAATCTTGGTTTAGTCATTGCCGCGATCATTGCTTTACCTCTTGCTATCTGGCGCAGCATTGTGGCGGAACGTCAGGCCATCGCGTCGCAACGTCAAGCCGAAACAGCACAGCGGAGCCTGCTGAACGAACGCTACCAGAAAGGCGCGGAAATGCTGGGTAGTGATATACTTCCGGTTCGTCTCGGCGGCATCTACGCCCTCGCGCATCTGGCCCATGAGCATCCCGAAGAATATCACATTCAGATCATGCAGCTTCTTTGTGCTTTTGTCCGTACCCCTCCAGAGGAAAATGAGAAAAGTGAGGCTGCCGATAGAGATCAACAAGCCATCAGAATACGTGAAGACATTCAGGCAATCTTAACGGCGATTGGCAAACGCAGTGAAGCACAAATTCACGTGGAAAAACGGAGAGAATCCAGACTGAATTTGTCCCACGTGAACCTAGTTGGTGCGAAGTTGTCTGATACGAATTTGTTTTGGGCGAAACTGGAATATGCGAAATTGTCTGACGTGCTTCTGGATGGTGCGAACCTCCAATATGTTGATCTGTTTCGTACCGATCTGTTTCGTGCAACTCTTATAGGTGTGAATCTGCATAAAGCTTTTCTAGAGGATACGAATCTGACTAGCGCGCATTTAGCACATTGTAAAGGTCTGACCCAAAGGCAACTTGACAAGGCGGTTGCCAGTAAAAATGATCCCCCAAGGCTCACGAAGGTCGTTGATGCTGAGAGCGGCGCACCTCTTGTCTGGCGGGGAGATCACCTCCATCATCCTCGTGTCTGAACTCTCCGCCATTTCCGAAACGCAACAAGCCCTTGAATGGCCGCAAGTGTTGGAGGCGTTGGCTGCACAGGCGCATTCGGCATTGGGGGCCGAGTTATGCCGGGGGTTGCCGCTGGAGGATACGCTGGAACTCGCGCAACAACGCATGCAGGAGACCACGGATATGCTGGAGCTGCAGCATGCCGCGGTGCCGTTTCCCGCGGTGCAGTTTGAGGACTCGTCTCAAGCCCTGCATAAGGCTGAAAAAGGCGGCATCCTGGATCTTCAGACGTTGAGGGATGTTTCCGTGCTCATTTACGTGGCTGGGGCGGTGCGGCGTTGTCTCGTGGCGAATCAGCAGACAGCGGCGGCTCTGTTTGCCTACTATGAGGCCCTGCCGGATCTTTCTGAACTGCGGGAGGAGATCGATACATGCGTGAGCGCGGAAGGGGACATACTCGACCACGCTTCACCGGCATTGTATGAGGCACTCCGTCTTTCGCAGGGGTTGAAGCACCGTATTCGTCAGCGCATGGAGAACATGGTGGCGTCCTCACGTTACCGGGATCTGCTGCAGGAGCCGTACTATGCCCAGCGTGAAAACCGGTATGTGTTACCGATCAAAGCCGAGCGTCAGCATGATCTCCACGGAATCGTGCATGACATTTCCGCCAGCGGCGCGACGGTGTTCATGGAGCCTCGTGAACTCATCGACCTGAACAATCAGATCAAAGTCGCCGAGCTTCAGGTCGCCCGGGAAATCACCCGCATCCTGCAGGAACTCACGAGCCGGGTCGTGCAGCATCTGGATGATTTGCGGAGCCTGCTGCAGGTCCTGACCACCCTGGATTGCATCGGAGCCAAGGCGCGCCTGAGCGCCCGCATGAACGGAACGCCGATCCGGCTCAACACGGACGGACACGTTCGCCTGTGGAACGCGCGGCATCCTTTGCTGCTGTTGAGCAAGGAACACGTCGTGCCGAACGACGTCATGTTTGAAAGGGATTCCGCGGTGTTGGTGATATCCGGTCCCAACACGGGTGGAAAGACCGTGCTGCTGAAATTGTTGGGGCTGAGCAGTCTGATGGTGCGGTGCGGGCTCCACCTGCCGTGCAGGGACGGATCGGAGATGGCGTTTTTCGAGGAAACCTTCGCAGACATCGGCGATGCGCAGGATCTGACCAAGGACTTATCCAGTTTTTCCGCGCATATCAGAAAACTGATCGGCTTGCTCCGGAGCATCGAACACCCCACCGGTGGAGAGTCTCCGCGAACGCTGGTGCTCCTGGACGAAGTTATCAGTTCGACCGATCCCGCTGAAGGCGCGGCCCTGGCCGAGGCGCTGCTCCGTCGTTTTGCCGAACTGAACCTCAAGGTCGTCGTGACGACGCACTACAATGCGTTAAAGACGTTGGCCCTTTCGACACCCGGATTCTTGAACGCGAGCCTCGAATTCGATGTCAACACGCTGGCTCCGACGTATCGGTTTATCTCAGGCATCCCCGGCGGGTCTTCCGCGCTGGATATCGCCGGGCGTTTGGGTATGGACCCGTCGATTCTCGATCAGGCCCTGGATCTGGTCCATCGTGAAGACCGGCAACTCGATCACGTGTTCACGGACCTGCAACGCACTCATCAGGAATTGAAGGAAGAACTCGACGAAGCCAGGACCCAGCGAGAAACAGCCGGTCGTGAGGCAGCGGAAGCCCAGATCATTGCGGAACGGTTGCGTTCCATTGAGCGCGACGAAATCAAAAAGATGAAAAAGAAGTTTCGGGAGGAACTGGCGACGGCCCGCGCCGAGGTTCGGCGGATCACCGAGTCATTGCAGAGGCAAAAGACGCGGGCGCAGGTGCAGGAAGCGCACCATGGGTTGCAACGCGTCGAGAACTCCATGAACCAACACGCGTCTCCGGAGACCGTTCCGGTTGCATCTCTTGAAGAAGGCGACGTGGTGGAAATCGCCAACCTGGACACGCTGGGCCGGTTACTGGAAAAGCCTGAGGGGAAGAAATCCGTTCGTGTGCAGGTGGGGTCATCCGAACTATCCGTCCACGTGGACCGGCTCGTGGGCGTCGGTAAAGCGGCGAACGTGCCGGAAGTAATCCCGAAAGAAAAAAGTCCGACATCGCGCTTGACAAAACCGTCGTTACTATCAAGCGGAAGCGCAGGTTCGGGATCAGCGGCATCGGATTTCGCCGGGATCGATCTGCGGGGACAGACCGCGGAAGAAGCCCTGGAGCAATTGACGGCCCAATTGGACCAGGCCTTGCTGCGGAATGCCAAATCCGTCCGGATCATTCATGGGCATGGGACAGGGAAACTCAAGACCGCGATTCGAGAATTTCTCGCGCAGTCTGCCTATGTCACGGCGTTTCGACCGGGGGGGCAAGAGGAAGGCGGAGACGGGGTGACGATGGCGGAGTTGACCTAGACAGCGGGGCGTTCAGGCCCGGGGTTCGTTCTCCAGGGCAATGGCCACGTTGCGTTGGAATCCTAAAAATTTCGCCCGCCGGATAGGGGAACGGGCAAAGGTCCGGGAAAATTCTTCCTCGCTCAATGCCGAGAGCCGTGACAGGTTCGGTCCTTGCGTCAGGTCCGTGGGTTGCATGCTCGGTTCGTTTGTTGCCGGAGCGAACGCGTTATACGGGCATACGTCCAGACAATCGTCACAACCGAAGATGCGGTTCCCCATGCGGGTTTGCAGGTTCGTATCCAGTGAGGCCCTGTCTCCGCGGTATTCGATGGTGAGATAAGAAATACATTTCGTGGCATCGACGACGTAGGGTTCGGCAATAGCTCCGGTCGGACAAGCTTGCACGCACAGGGTACAGGTCCCGCACAGGTCGGCGCCAGGTTCATCGGCCTCCAGCTCCGCGGTGGTCAAGATTTCGCCGAGCAGCAACCACGAACCAAAAGTCGGGGAGACCAGATTGGAATGTTTGCCGATCCACCCCAAGCCGGCCTGTTGCGCCCAGAATTTTTCCATGACCGGGCCCGTATCCGCGTAGCTGCGCGTGACACAATCCGGTTGGAGAGATTTGAGCACCCGTTCGAGCTGTTTGAGTTTTTTCTTGAATACGTGGTGGTAATCCTCACCCCAGGCATACCGGGCGATCCGGCCATTGCCCCGACGCTCATCCGGAGCCGCATCGGTCCAGTAATTGAGACCGAGGGCAATAATCGAACGACAGTGCGGCAACACCAGCGTGGGATCGGCACGGCGTTCGGGACGGCGTCCCATCCACTCCATGGTGCCGTGGTAGCCTTGGGTCAACCAATACTGCAGGCGGTCGAGCAGGTTGGCATGGGAATGACCGGACGGAGAGCAATCCCGGTCAATGGTTGACGACGGGACGCGGGCGATGCCAACGGCATGAAACCCCTGATCAAGGGCGGCTTGTTTGAGAAGCTGTGTAGTCGAAGACACGATTTTCCCCTCCTTTGTAAGGACGGGGACTTTTTCCGAAGAGGGAAAAGTCGGGAGGTAGAGGTCTTCTAGCGCTTCCTTTTAATCCTTGTAGACTTTTCTCGGTTGAGTGGTCATGGGTTGACTGTCGCCGCACGCGAACATCACGCTGAACCGGGCAGAACAATTGTCTGTACCGCAGGGACCACAGGAACCCACAATTTTGGTTTTCCAGTCGGTTTGTTTCTCATCGATGGCGCAGCTTGTCTTGCCACCCTTGGAGACGTCGACCCACGGGTCGTCATATCCGGGAAAGTTGGCGACCGTGCAGCCTGACGGGATCGGTACTTCACAGGTGCGACCCTGTTCGCCTTTGACCATGCCCAGGTTACAAATCGATTCCGTCCGGGGTTCGGCAGAGGCCACCCCGTTTCCGATAAACAGGAAACAGTTCAACACGAGTATCAGAGACAGTGCCAAGTGTTTCATCGTTCGAGTCCTTTTTTGAATCTTCTCATCACGACTGATGCTTTCCGTACAATAGAACTCTTCCGGCGCCGGAGCAAGTGTTTTCCTGCCTCGCATGTCAGGTGAAAGGAACACAATCTGCCGGCTTTTCGGCTGAACAAAGACAGACTGTGCAGGACTACGTTATACTGCTCCGGTCTGTTTGCCAGGACTTGATTTGGGAAAGGTCTCGCGTGGGTTTCCGTTCCAGCATGACGGTCCAAGTCCACCACCATTGCCAGGAAGGAGTCAGGAGTATGAAACACGTCCTTGTTCTGTTCCTCATGATTATTGTGTGCTCCGGCGTTGCTTTCGCCGAAACGCTGCCCCCGCATACAGCCAAGATCGACACGGGGGTGTATAGCTATGGCGATCCGGCTCAAGCCTATTTCTCCATGTTCGTGGTGACGAGCGAAGGCGTTCTCGCGATTGAATCGGTAAACACGAACCACGCGAAAGGCTTTGTCGAAGCCATCAGGGCCGTCACGGACAAACCGATCCGGTATCTCTTTCACAGCCACAATCACTGGGATCATGCAAGTGGCGGACAAGTGTTTCACGATGCCGGAGCCACTGTCATGGCCCATGAAGAGGCCTATCAATGGATGAAAGCAAATCCCGGGCCAGACATGATGGTTCCCGATGCAAGTTGGTCAGGCAAGCGAAAAGACGTCACCCTGGGCGGTACCGTACTGGAATTGCATTATTTGGGCATGAATCATGGGATGGGCATGACCGTCTTTCTCCTCCCTAAACAACGAATAGCCTATATTGCCGATCTGGTCGATCCACAGGCGATCCTCTTCAACATCGTGCCGGATTTCAACATCAAGGAATGGGAGCGGTCCTTGAAAGAAGTCGAACAAATGGAGTTCGACAGGGCGATCTATGCGCACAGCGGCAAAGCCGACCCCTTATTGGGGGGCACCAAGCAGGACGTGAGAGACTATATCCAATTCCTGCAGGACATCCGCGGCGCGATATATGCGGAATTCAAGAAAGGAACGAACTGGATGATGATTCCGAAGGCCGTACGCCTGCCTCAATACAAGGATTGGTGGATGTACGAAGAATGGTTGCCAATGAACGTGTGGCGCATTCTGCTGGATGACTCGATGGGGCCGTTTCCCTGGAGACCGGAATAGAGAATGCTATCGGCGCGCGTCCGTTACCAACTCGTCGTGCGGGGGTGAAACGCCGCTACGCGATGTCCATCGTTTCCCGGATGATCAGATCGGTTACGGAACGCAACGCGCCCTCAATGCTGTCACCTTCGAGCCGGCGCAGCCGGAAGTGGTCGAGCTGCCGGTCCGCACCGGCGCCCTCACGGATGATAGTAAGACATTGGCGCAATTCCGCCTCGCAGCCGAGGGCCTGGGCATCCTCCGCAAGGTCCTCAACCAGCGCCGTCAGGTGATCGTTGATATCGATACGCCCGCCTGTAGCGAGGTCGCCGAAAAACGCGAGCACTCCGTAGCGGGCCGCCAACCATCGATTCTCGGCGATGATGTCGTCTGCCGGTTCCGGAGGCAGCACTTTTTCGGCGTCCTGGCGGAGCAGCTTGCGAATCAGCGAGGCATAGACCGCCGCCACGGCGAGCGCGTCATCGAGGCGGGTGCAGATGTCGCAGATACGTAACTCGATCGTGGGATACTTCGGTGACGGCCGGAGGTCCCACCACAACTCGCTACCGTCGGTGATGAAGTGATGCGACTGGTATGCGTTCAGTAGATCCTCGTAGTTGCGTCGAGAGGAAAACGCCGGTGGGAGACCGAACCGCGGCACCACACTCAAGAGGTTCAGCCGATAGGATTTGAACCCTGTCTCCCGGCCCGCGCTGAATGGTGACGACGCGGACAGAGTGTTCAGTAGCGGAAGGTGGCGTCGCAGGGCAGTCATGACCCGGATGCGCGATTCAGGATCGCCGAATCCGGCGTGAATGTGCATGCCGCTCACGAGAAAAGACCGTCGCTCCTGATAGGTAATCGCGAAACGCTGATACCGCTCCTGCGGCGTCGGAAGTTGCATCCGCCAGTCGGCGAACGGGTGCGTGGACGACGCGATCACGCCGACGTCATGCTGCCGCGCGGCCTCAATAACCAAACGACGCGTCTCGGTCAGCGCCTCGCGCAATTCAGCGAAGTTCATGCAGATCCGGGTGTTGGTCTCGATTTGGGAGCGCAGAAATTCGTGCACAACGGTATGGGGGCCGCTGGCGCGTTCGCAGGCTTCGAAGATCGTGGGGTCCGGATCGGCGATCAGGTCCCGCGACTCCGGATCGACCAAGAAAAACTCCTCTTCGACCCCAAGCGTGATGTTCAAGTCGTTGTCGGGCATCCCGGCAACATACCGCACCCACCGCGTGTAGAACAAGACGAGAATAACACAATGAAATGGCAGGCGAGACGAAGGGAGAAGTAGCGCTGTTTTCTCTTTCCGTCATCCCCGACCCGATCGGGGATCCAGTGTTTTTGCTTTTTGCTTTTTTCTCCCTCTCCCTCTGAGAGAGGGCAGGGCGAGGGGGAAATGAAATGAACCGCTTGACATGTTAAGCACATGTAAGTATGTTTATCACATGTCAAAAATGATTCAGTTGAGGAACGTCCCCGATGACCTTCATAAGGTTCTCAAGTCCAGGGCTGCCTTGGCTGGCACGTCTCTGTCCGATTACCTGATTGCGGAAATTCAACGGCTTGCCGAGCATCCAACCGTCGAAGAGTTACGGTGGCGGCTCCAAACTCGAACCCGGGTCCACCCAACCGTCCCGCCAGCTCAATTGATCCGGGAAGAACGCGATAACCGGTGATTGTGACGGATGCTTCGGCGGTCCTTGAGGTTCTTTTGGGAACGACCGCTGCGTTGGATATTCAGCGGCGCCTGTTTGACAGTGGAGAGTCTCTGCATGCGCCTCACTTACTGGATCTGGAGATCGCGCAAGTCCTGCGACGGTACGTGTTGGGTGGTGAACTGACACCGCAACGCGGGAAGCAAGCCCTGACTGACTTGGCCGATTTTCCGATTTTTCGTTACCCGCATGACCTCTTTCTTCCACGCATTTGGGCACTACGTCATAACGTCACTGCCTATGATGCCGCGTATCTGGCTCTGGCGGAGTCGCTTGTGGCCCCACTGATCACCTGTGACACCCGATTAGCCACCACGTCCGGCCATCGGGCAACCGTTGAGCTTGTCCGGACCAGGTAGGTCGGGCTAGCGAAGCCCTTCGACTTCGCTTCCTTCGACTTCAGGCGCGTTGCGCCTTACGCTCAGGACAGGCGTAACCCGACAGCCAGCCTGTTTTTCTCTTTCTGTCATCCTCGACGCTTGTCCCCGACTTGATCGGGGATCCAGGCAATCTAGGGGGGGGCCAGTGTCTTTGGTCTTTTTTCTCCCTCTCCCATTTTCCGTATTAAGCGGGAAATAGGGAGAGGGTTGGGGTGAGAGGGGGCATGCGTTCAGGCATTCAGCGCCATGGTTTTTGTAGCCATGTCGGAGCCCGGCTGGGCGAGATTTCTTGATTCAGCTTCAAATATGGTCTTCATTAGACTATTATGAATTGATAAGAGGGTATGCGACCGCCGAACGTACCAAACTCAAGCGGACTTGGACCATTGCCGAAGCGAAGGCGCGATTGTCCGAAGTCCTGCGCCTTGCCGAAGAGGAAGGGCCTCAACGTATCTACAGAAGAAATACCTTCGTCGTTGTGCCCGAACGATTGTGGCAACAGCAATCACCGCTGCGCAAGCCATTAGGGCAGTGGTTGGTCGAGAACATGCCGCGTGGAATAGAACTTGAAATCCCGGACCGACGCTCGAATCGAAAAATCCCGTTCACCGATGAAGAAAGCACATGAACGGTTATCTCCTGAACGCCAAGAAGCTGATCCTGGGAACCATCGCTTATACGGTCTGTACCTTCTCCCTTGCCGTGAGCTGGCATGTGCTCCTCTTCAAGGAGAGATACGAATCGTTCGGCTACTTCGAAGGAGAGCCCGATTTTCTGCTCGGTCTGCTCACCATCGTACTCCAGGGCGTCCTGCTCTCCACCCTGTTTCCGATGCTAAAAAGCGAGGGAACCACATTTCGGCGAGGGATCAAGTTCGCTTTCATTACAGGCGCCTTCTTCTGGACTTCTCACGTGCTCGCCTTCGTCGCCAAGCAGAAGGTGCCAGAAGTGTCGGCGTTCATCGGGATGGAAACGGTCTATCTACTGCTCCAATTCGGGCTGTTCGGCCTAATCATCGGCGTCATCCACCGTGGAGAGATTTCAGACTGACGGTCGAGGACGGACGCGCACGGTTCCAATTCAAGGTGCACTACGCCACGCAAGCCGTTGGGGCAATGGCTGGTCGAGAACATGCCGCGTGGAATAGAGCTTGAAATCCCGAACCGCCGCGAACCTGATCAGGAAATTCCGTTCAGCACAGGGGAGGATAGTAGGTCGCCTGAAAGGCCCCCGACAGGAAGGCGCCATTGATTTTTCTACTTCTTCACTCTCGACCTGAACCTAAATAGAGAGCAAGTCAGTCCCGGTCAATTCTGTTGACCGGCCAAGCATTCACATGCCAGATAGACATCTATGAAACGCAAGTTATCGGCGAAAGAAATCGCACGAGAAATGGCAAATATTATGATGAAGCACCTTGAAACTTTACCTGCACAGGAACGTCATAAGAAAATTAAAGCGGGGCAAAAAATTGTAAAAGATCTGAGAAAGTCTATGTCCTCCTCTTCATCGTTGAGCCAATCCTTTTGAAGCGGTTCGCCGTTATAGATTTTCATCTTTGATCGCTTCGCCGACCTTCATCCCGTCTGAATATACTCCTCAGTTAAAAACGAAGGCCCGGGGGAATAGTCCCTCGGGCCTTCAATGCTTCAATGCGAAGCGGCAATGCTTCAGCGTTTTTACATCATGCCGCCCATTCCGCCCATGCCGTGGTCATGGCCGTGCCCGCCCATGGCCGGTTCCTTCTTCTCTTCCGGCAGGTCGGTCACGGTCACCTCGGTGGTCAGCATCAACCCGGCGACGCTCGCGGCATTCTGTAATGCGCACCGCGTTACTTTGGTCGGATCGATGACGCCGGCGTCCACCAGGTCGACGTATTCGTCGGTGGCGGCGTTGTACCCGTTGCTGGCCTTGGCAGTGCGGACTTTGTCCACCACGATCGAGCCTTCGACACCGGCGTTCTCCGCGATCAGCCGGATCGGTTCTTCGCACGCCCGCCGGACGATGTTGACGCCGAATTGTTGATCGCCGTCCAGTTTCATCTTTTCCAAAGCCGGGACCGACCGGAGCAACGCCACGCCGCCGCCGGGGACAATCCCTTCTTCCACGGCCGCTTTCGTCGCGTGCAACGCGTCTTCCACGCGGGCTTTCTTTTCCTTCATTTCGGTTTCCGTTGCGGCTCCGACGTTGATGACCGCCACGCCGCCCACGATCTTCGCCAACCGCTCTTGCAGTTTTTCGCGGTCGTAATCCGAGGTGGTTTCCTCGATTTGCGCCTTGATCTGTTTGACCCGGGCTTCGATCTTCTTGGGGTCGCCGGCGCCTTCCACGATCGTGGTGTTGTCCTTGTCGATGGTCACTCGCTTGGCGCGACCCAGATCCGTGAGTTTCACGTTCTCCAGTTTCACGCCGACTTCTTCGGAAATCACCTGGCCGCCGGTCAGGATGGCGATGTCTTCCAACATGGCTTTCCGGCGATCGCCGAAGCCCGGGGCTTTGACTGCCGCGATATTCAAGGTGCCACGCAGCTTGTTCACCACCAGGGTCGCCAGGGCCTCGCCCTCGACGTCCTCGGCCACGATGACGAGTGGTTTCCCCATTTTGGCCACTTGCTCCAGGATGGGAAGCAGGTCCTTCATGGCGCTGATTTTCTTTTCGTGGATGAGCAGGAACGCATCTTCGAGGGAGGATTCCATGCGTTCGGCGTTGGTGACGAAGTAGGGGGAAATGTACCCGCGGTCGAATTGCATGCCTTCGACCACGTCCAGTGAGGTGCTCATGGACTTGGCTTCCTCAACGGTAATGACGCCGTCTTTTCCGACTTTGTCCATGGCTTCGGCAATCAGATCGCCGATGGTGGAGTCGTTGTTCGCGGAAATGGCGCCGATTTGCCCGATCTCTTTCTTGTCCTGACAGGGCTTGCTGAGCTTCTTCAGTTCTCCGGTGGCCGTTTCAACGGCTTTCTCGATCCCGCGTTTCAATTCCATGGGATTCGCGCCGGCACTGAGGTGTTTTACGCCTTCGCGGAAAATGGCCTGGGCCAACACCGTGGCGGTCGTGGTGCCGTCACCGGCCACGTCACTGGTTTTGCTGGCCACTTCCTTGACCAATTGGGCTCCCATATTTTGGTAGGGATCCTTGAGATCGATTTCTTTGGCGACGGTCACGCCGTCCTTGGTGATCGTAGGGGCGCCGAATTTCTTATCCAGAATGGCGTTCCGGCCTTTCGGACCCAACGTGGCCTTGACGGCATTGGCCAATTGGTTCACGCCCTGGAGAATCGCGCTCCTGGCTTGATCACTATACAATAGCTGCTTAGACATAATGTTCCTCCATCAAATTAAAGTCATGCTTGAAATTTGTCTCGTGGGTTTGTGTTCTGTGGATTTGCTCAAGATCGTTAGGAATCGACAAAGACGCCCAGGATGTCTTCCTCTCTCAGAATCAGGCAATCATCGTTTTCGATTCTGATCTTGGTTCCGGAATATTTGTCGAAAAGGACCTGATCGCCGACTTTCAGGGATTTGACTTCTTTTCCAACGCCTTCAACCGTGCCCCGCTGGGGTTTTTCCCTGGCGGAATCCGGCACATAAATGCCTCCGGCCGTGCGTTCGAGTTCTTCCGTATAGGTTACGAAAATGCGGTCGCCAAGGGGCAAAAAGCCTTTGGCCGCCGTGCCCTTGGTTTCTTCTTTTTCCTTGGTTTGTGTGGCCATGTGACAACTTCCTCCTTTGGTTAATAGTCTCGGCTGTCGATGTGTGATAAATGAATGATTGTGTTTCGAAATCCTGAAATTGAGGACTTCACGCAGTGGTCAGGTCAACAGGTAAGACCTGTTTTCGGAAAGTCAAGCTCCGGAAACGAAAAAATGTGGATAATTGGCAGGGGAGTGGGAGGCTCAGTTCCGC
Source organism: Nitrospira sp. SB0662_bin_26 (assembly GCA_009840285.1). Classification (GTDB taxonomy): domain Bacteria; phylum Nitrospirota; class Nitrospiria; order Nitrospirales; family UBA8639; genus Bin75. The sequence goes on along the minus strand of VXOF01000039.1, from coordinate 21,385 downwards.
AAGGCGTCGAAATCCTGCAATTCGGCCTTCATGAACTCACGTAACCGCTTGATTATTCTGGCTTCCAGCTGCCTGGACCGTTCCTTGGTAATCGAATACTTGCGGCCGATTTCCTCAAGCGTCAACGGCGTTTCCGACAGCAGCCGGTTCCGCAGGATGTCCTCGTCCCGCTCGTCGAGGGTTTTTGAGAATTCTCCGAGCTTTTTCCTGAAAAGCAGCATCAACTCTTTCTGCGCGATGGTGTCGTCCACCCGGGGCGTGGGCGCGGGCAGCAAATCGAGGAAGGTCCCTTCCTCCTTGTCTTTGCTGATGGGCTGGTCGAGGGACAGTTCCCAGCTTCCCAGTCGCTGGTCCATTTCCAGCACGTCCCGTTCCCGCACCTGCAGGCGGTCGGCCAGAAGCTTGGCATCCGGCACGAATCCTTCCCGTTCGAGTTTGGCCTTTTCTTTTTTCAGGTTATAGAAAAGTTTTCGTTGTTCCTGGGTCGTGCCGATCTTCACCAGGCGATGCGACTGCAACAGGTACCGGAGGATATAGGCCCTGACCCACCACGCGGCATACGCGTAGAAGCGGACGTTCCGGGACACGTCGAATTTCTTGATGGCCTGCATCAGACCGACGTTCCCTTCCTGGATGAGGTCCATTTGGTCGGCACCGGTATGTCCGTATTCCGAAGCGATGGCCACCGACACTCGCAGGTTGGACAGAATCAATTTGACCGCCGCGTCCCGGTTGCCCATGACCTGATATTCATGGAAGAGCTGTAATTCTTCTTCTTTGGACAGAAACGGGTAGCGACGGACCTCAACGAGATACCGGCCCAATGCCGTGCTGGGAACAAGATCCGTGGATTCGGCTTGTTCCGGCTTGGAATCATCGCCGGATTCCGCAACGTCTTCGGAGACCTCTTCCTTGTCCTCGGGCTCGATTACGAATTCAGCCTCGAGAGGAAGATCGTCCGCTTCAAGTCGGTTCTCGTCTTGCTTGGAAGAAGGCATCAGCTTTTCCCGCTGTCATCCCTGAAAAAGAGAACTGGATCCCCGATTAAGGATGTCGGGGACGGAGCCAGGGTCTTTGTATTTGGTAGTATTCACACCCTCTCCCCACTAATCTGGAGTTAGGCGAAGCCCCCGACATTTTTAATCGGGGGGCAGGGGTGAGGGGGGAATGTCAACAAATGAGTAAACACATACCGGCATGTCACACAATTGCCTCAAAATTATAAACCGTGGAAAGAAGAATCACAAAAGAAGGCTTCGATGATTCCCTGGTTTTGTTGTCCGATTGCGGCGATTTGTCGCAGTGCTTTATAGTCACAGGCGTTTGAAATATGAACGTCTTTCGCAGCATCTTCTTTTCGATTGACTGGCACCCATGACTCCGCACGTCCTCAAGAATGCCCTGAAAAGCGGCCATTGGCCTTCGTTATTGGGGGCATGGCTTCATTTCGAAGTGAGTTTCGTCGTCTGGCTGTTGATCGGCGCATTGGGCATTGCCATCGCGGAAGATTTCGCCTTAAGCGCCACACAGAAAGGGCTGTTGGTCGCCATACCCTTACTTGGCGGCGCCTTGTTGCGCATTGTGGTCGGGCCGTTCACGGATCAGTTCGGTGCGAAACGAGTGGGCCTCGGCATTCTCGGGATCGAAGTGGTGGCATTGGTTCTGGGCTGGCTGTTCGGGCAAAACTATGCCCAAATGGTCGGGATCGGGTTTTTGCTGGGGGCCGCGGGCGCGAGTTTTGCCGTAGCCTTGCCCGTGGCGAGCCGCGCGTATCCGCCAGAGCATCAAGGGCTGGCGATGGGCATTGCCGCGACCGGAAACAGCGGAGTCCTCCTGGCCACCTTTTTTGCCCCGCGTTTGGCGACCTACGTCGGATGGCACGGAGTTTTCGGCCTGATGATTCTACCGGTTCTGTTCGCGACCGTGCTGTTTGCGCTGTTCGTCCGAGAACCTCCTTTGCCAGACGCATCGAAAAAAAGTATGGCAACCTCTTTCCGCATGGTCTTTCACGAACGGTTCATGCAGTGGCTGTGTTTTTTCTACGGGGTGACATTCGGCGGATTCGTCGGGTTTTCGAGCTTTCTGCCCATTTTCTTCCACGATCAGTATGGTTTGGATATGGTCGCCGCCGGAACCCTGACCGCGTTGTGCGGGCTCGCGGGCAGCATCGCCAGGCCGGTCGGCGGTCACTGGGCCGACCGGGTCGGCGGACTCAGCTTGCTCCAGTTTGGATTTCCGGCTATCGGGGGGCTGTGCATCCTGCTGGCGTGGTTGCCGCCTCCATTCTGGGCGTTTGCCTTGACCGTGATGACCCTGCTTCTCCTGGGCTTTGGAAACGGCGTGGTCTTTCAGGTGGCGTCGTTACGCTATCGGAACATCATGGGGACGGCTTCGGGTTTTATCGGCGCGGCCGGCGGGCTCGGCGGCTTCTTTCTTCCGTTCTGGTTCGGTCTGTTAAAGGATGTGACCGGAACCTATGCGAGTGGATTCCTCGTCTTCGTCGTTCTGACCGGGATTGCCACAGTCAACGTGATCTGCATTCAACGCTCCCGGTCTTTTTCGATTGAAGAAGAAGCGTTGTAGTTCCACCCTCCCGAAGCCACTCTTTAATAGACTATCCATTGACAAGGCGAGTAGAAACCCCATATAAAATGTAGAGATCACTGTCCTGCCTGCAGGTTCTACCTCCCCTCGCCCCTCCTTACAAAGGAGGGGAACAGGCGGCATGAGGTGCCGCGGCTACAAAGGCAAAGACACTGGATGCTCGTGTATTGCCTGGATCCCCGATCAAGTCGGGGACAAGCGTTGAGGATGACAGAGAGGGGAATCAGGAAGGAGTGCTTGTCTTTCCCTCCCCTTTGTAAGCCTGTCCTGAGCGGAGTCGAAGGGGGGAGGTTGGGTGGGGTAGAGAGGGATTGCATTCATGACGACTGTTTTCAATACCATCGACGAAGCCCTGAAAGATATTCATGCCGGGAAATTCGTGATTCTGGTCGATGACGAGGATCGCGAAAACGAGGGTGACCTGGTGATCGCCGCCGAATCCGTGACCCCGGAAGCCATCAATTTCATGGCCACGCATGCCCGTGGGCTCATTTGTCTGACCTTGACGTCCGACCGGGCCGACCAACTGAATTTACATCCCCAGACTTCTGAAAATACCGCACCGTTCGGTACGGCGTTTACCGTGTCCATCGACGCCTCGCGAGACGTGACGACGGGGATTTCTGCCGCCGACCGGGCGACGACGATTCGCATGGCTGTCGATCCCTCATGCAAACCCTCGGATTTCACGAGACCGGGACACATTTTTCCTTTGCGGGCTCATAATGGCGGCGTGCTGAAGCGGGCGGGGCAGACCGAAGGGTCCGTGGATTTGGCCCGGATGGCCGGCAGGTATCCGGCCGGGGTCATTTGCGAGATCATGAACGACGACGGAACCATGGCCAGGGTGCCCGACCTAATGGCTTTTGCCGAGCGCCATGGCCTCAAGATCATTACCATTAAGGATCTCATTCAACATCGGTTGTCGCGCGAGACGTTCGTCAAAAAGTCCGTGAGCGCGGAGTTGCCCACGATTTTCGGGAATTTTGAAGCCTGGGTCTTTGAGAATGAACTGGATAGTGGCACGCACATGGCGCTGGTCAAGGGCCGTATCGATGAATCACCCACACTGGTCCGCGTGCACTCCGGCTGTCTCACGTCAGACGTCTTCGGCTCCTTGCGTTGCGACTGTCGCGATCAACTCCACCATGCCATGGCCTTTATCGAGAAGGAAGGCAACGGGGTGCTGCTGTATTTGAACCAGGAGGGGCGAGGCATCGGGTTGCTGAATAAAATCAAAGCGTATCGCCTCCAGGATCAGGGCAGCGACACGGTTGAGGCCAACCTCAAGCTCGGGTTTAAACCGGACTTGCGGGATTATGGTATCGGCGCGCAGATCCTGGTCAGTTTGGGACTCAGGCAGATCCGTCTCATGACGAATAACCCACGGAAGATCGTGGGGATCGAAGGCTATGGCTTGAAGGTCGTCGAACGGGTCCCCATTGAAATCGATCCCCAGGAAACGAACGTCCATTACCTTCGAACGAAAAAAAGCAAACTGGGGCATATTTTAAACAACGTCTGACGGGTTCGCCCCGCACTCCGGTTGTCATTCCCGACAGTTTTCATCGGGAATCCAGTGTCTTTGGTTTTTGTAGTTGCGGCATCTTATGCCGCCAGAACCCTCTCCCCCTGGTGGGAGAGGGTAGGGTGCGGGGGCGAAACCCCGCCTGCACATTCCCATGAATTCCACTGAAGGAAATCTGAATGCCGGGGACCTGCGATTTGGTATCGTGGTCAGCAAGTTCAATGAATTCGTCACCGGGCGTTTGGAAGCCGCCGCGCTCGCAACCCTGAAACAGCATGGGGCGCCCGAGGACGACATTCACGTCGTCCGTGTCCCCGGGGCGTTTGAAATCCCATTGGTCGCTAGGCAGTTGGCCCAATCAAAACAGTTCGACGCCGTGATTTGTTTGGGCGCAGTCATCAAGGGAGAAACTCCTCATTTTGATTTCATCAGTGCGGAAATGAGCCGGGGCATTGCCCGGGCCTCATGGGAAACGGGTATTCCCGTCATCTTCGGCGTCTTGACCACGAATACCGCGGAAGAGGCATTGGCCCGGGCCGGCACAAGTGACGTCAACCGGGGCGCGGAAGCCGCGTGTACGGCTATTGAGATGGCGACGCTCATGAAAGAATTGCACGACAGCAATCGAAAGCCGACCGGCTTCCGGCACATATGATCGTACATGTCCGTGAACGTGACACAAGAAGAAGACCCCTCCTCCGAACCTCGACGAGGGTATACGAGGCATGATGCGCGTGAATTGGCTCTTCAGATTCTCTTTCAATGCGATTTTCACGGGTCTACCGAATTCTGGCTGGAACAATTCTGGGCGCAACGGGATGCGTCGGAATCGGTCAGAACCTTTGCGTCTGAACTGGTCACCGGTGTCCGGACCCATCAAGTCGAACTCGACGATCTGATTGCCGCCTATGCACGAAACTGGACCGTCGATCGCATGCCCGTGGTGGATCGTAATATTTTGCGACAAGCGATGTATGAGTTGCTTTGGGTCCCTGACGTGCCGGCAAAAGTGACGGTGGATGAAGCCCTGGAATTGGCTAAAAACTTTGCGGACGATGAAACCCGGCGATTCGTCAACGGCATCCTGGATCAACTCATCAAACACGATTCACGCCTGGAGCCCAAACGCGACGCGCTCGCTTTCTGAGGTTGTCCGTTCAATCCGAAGATCATCCACGGCATTTCCCCTTTCTGTCATCCCCGACGTGATCGGGGATCCAGTGTCTTTCTCTTTACGGACGAAGAAAAAAATCTGGATCCTCGATTAAAGATGTCGAGGATGACAGACAAAAAACAAAGGCAAAAGAAATACCCTTAGATCTCCGATCAGAACCCTCTCCCCTAGCGGAAGAGGGAAAGGTGAGGGGGACACCCATTGCAATTCGACGTATCTGAGGATATACTTCGGCTATACAGTTAGTGATGTGGGGAGGCAGGTTATGGTGACCAAGGTTCAGAAATGGGGAAACAGTCAGGGGCTTCGGTTCACGAAGACGCTTTTGGACGAAGCCCGGATTAGCGTGGGGGATGAAGTGAACGTCTGTATCCGGAAGGGACGGATTATTGTTGAACCCGTGGCCAAAGTGCGGGGGAGATATGATCTGAAAACGTTGGTCGCCAAAATGCCGAAAACGTATCAGCCTGAAGAACAGGACTGGGGGCCTCCCGTGGGGAAAGAGGTGTGGTAGGTGCCCACATATGTTCCGAAAAAAGGGGATTTCGTGATCCTGACCTTCGACCCGCAGGCCGGACACGAACAAAAAGGGCGTCGTCCTGCCCTGGTCGTCAGTAACACGCTATTCAACCGCCATACGGGGCTTGCCATGGTGTGCCCCATCACCAAGGTGTCCAGGAAGATTCCCTTTCACGTGGCCGTCCCCGAAGAGTCGTCCCTGACGGGGTACATCATGGTCGAGCAACTCAAGTCCGTTGACAGTGCAAGGCGACGGGTGAAATTTATTGAAAAAGCCCCCGGGCTCGTACTTGACGAGGTGCTGAGCATCCTGGATGCATGTCTCTACACTCCGCAAGAATAGAATTTACAACGTTCGAAGACGTATTGGTTGAAGAAAGCTTTACCGAGGAGCCCCGATGATTGAACGCTACACCTTGCCCCGGATGGGGGCCGTTTGGACATCGAAGCGGAAGTATGAGACCTGGCTGCAGGTTGAGCTGGCCGCGTGTGAAGCGCGTGAAGAAACCGGTGAGGTTCCGCGGGGCATGGCCCGACGGGTCAAACGAAAAGTGACCCTGGATCCCGGCCGGATCGACGAAATCGAACGGGTCACCAAACATGACATTATTGCGTTTTTGGAATCCGTTGCCGAACAGGCCGGATCGCCGGCCCGTCATTTGCACGTAGGCCTGACGTCCTCCGATGTGCTCGATACCGGGTTGGCGATCCAATTGGTCGAGGCGATGGGTATCATCCTGGAGGATTTGGACGCCTTGTTGAAGGTGTTGCAGGATCAGGCCTTCGCGTACCGGAAGACGATGATGGTTGGACGGTCTCACGGCATTCACGGCGAACCCATTTCCCTGGGCTTCAAATTTGCCATCTGGTACGAGGAGTTCAGCAGGCAACGCAAGCGACTGATCGCGGCAGGAGAGAATATTGCCGTCGGAAAGCTATCCGGGGCCATGGGCACGTTCGCCCACCTGCCCCCGCGCATCGAAAGAATCACCTGTGCGAAGCTGGGGTTGAAACCGGCTCCGGTTTCCAACCAGGTCGTGCAACGGGATCGGCATGCCGCGTTTGTGGGCGCCCTGGCTCTTGTCGCTGCCAGCATTGAAAAAGTGGCGACGGAAATTCGCCATCTCCAACGAACCGAAGTTCTGGAAGCCGAGGAATATTTCAGTGCCGGGCAAAAAGGGTCCTCCGCCATGCCGCATAAACGGAATCCGGTGGGGTCCGAAAATCTTTGCGGTCTGGCCCGGGTCATTCGAGCCAATAGTCTGGCCGCGTTGGAAAACGTGGCGCTGTGGCACGAACGTGACATCAGCCATTCCTCAGTCGAGCGCATTATTATCCCGGATAGCACAATTTTGATTGATTATATGCTCGTGCGTCTTACCCAACTTCTCAAGAACCTGATGGTGTATCCGGAACGGATGTTGGAAAATTTAAACCGGACGGGCGGGTTGGTGTATTCACAACGCGTATTGTTGGCTTTGGTGGACCGGGGTGTCGATCGCAAAGTTGCTTATGAAGCGGTTCAACGCAACGCCATGGAAGCCTGGGAAGGTTTGGCCTCTTTTCACGATCTGGTGTCTGAAGATCCGTTAATTGCAAAAAAATTGACAAAATCCGAAATCAAATCCTGCTTCGATCCTGAATGGTACGTTCGGCATCTCGATGAAGTGTATCGCCGGGTTTTTGGGGCAAGAGCCGTCCCCGCGAAAACGAAGCGTGCACGGAAAAGCCGGAAGCGCTCATGATCAGGGCAAGAATTCACGTCACTTTGAAATCCGGCATTTTGGATCCCCAGGGACGCACCATCAGGCAATCGTTGGAGACCTTGGGGTTTGCCGGCGTAACCGACGTCCGGGTGGGAAAGTTTCTGGAAATCGAATTGGACCAGGACGATCCGGCTCAGGCGGAAGCGCAACTCAAAGCCATGTGTGAAACCCTGCTCGCCAACACGGTCATCGAAGAATATCGATACGAGTTGGAACCCCAACCCTCACGGCCCTCCGCATGAAATGGGGCGTCATCGTCTTTCCCGGTTCCAATTGCGATCGCGATTGCGCGCACGCCCTGTCGGATGTACTGGAGCAGGACGTGCGCCTCATCTGGCACGGTGCTACGTCCCTGGGTGAACTGGATGCCGTCATCCTGCCCGGAGGCTTCTCGTACGGGGACTACCTGCGCACCGGCGCCATTGCGCAACTGTCGCCCATTATGCACGCGGTCAAAGAATTCGCTCGGACCGGCGGGTTGGTCCTGGGCATCTGCAACGGGTTTCAGATCCTGCTCGAGGCCGGGTTACTGCCCGGAGCCATGCTGCCGAACATCGGTCTTTCTTTTATTTGCGACGACGTTTGCGTGAGAGTGGAGAATGCCGAGACCCCGTTTACCCGGCACTATGAATCCGGACGCGTGCTGCGCCTCCCGATAGCCCACGCCGAGGGCAACTACCATACCGACCCGGTGACCCTGGCCGCACTCCAGGCCAACGCTCAGATCGTGTTCCGGTATTGCCAAGCGGACGGCACCGCGACTGAACAATCCAACCCCAACGGTTCCCTTGATAACATCGCGGGCATTCGCAACGCCGCCGGCAACGTCTTGGGCCTGATGCCGCACCCCGAACGCTGTGCCGAAACCGTATTGGGCAACGACGACGGCCTCTTGCTCTTCCGCTCCATGATCGACGCGGTCATGTCCGGTCAAGACAACCAACAGACGACATCCTAGCCCCGCTTCCTTTTTCCTTCTGTCGTCCTCGACATTTGTAATCGAGGATCCAGAGTCTTTGAGTTTTCTCCGCCTTTTCCAGCTATGGGCAGAGCATCAGCGAAGGGGATAGGGAATCCAGCATCTCACGGGAAATTCTCTTGACATGGTAAGGATGTGTGGCTACATTTAAGCTACATACTGGAGGACATCAAGATGAATGCCGATACGGTGGTGCGCGCTCGAATCGCGAGCAAGACCAAAATACAAGCTACGAAAGTGCTTCAATCCATGGGCCTATCAGTCTCCGATGCCATTCGCCTGTTGTTGGTGCGCGTGGCAAACGAAAAGCGGCTACCATTCGCCGTCCAAGTGCCGAACGTCACGACCCTCAAAGCCATGAAAGAATTAAACGAAGGCAAAGGCAAGCGTTTCGGCAAGGCCGAAAACCTGTTCCGGGATCTGGGCATCTGAGCACCTGAGTGCATCTGCTCCGTATCGGCTCGCACCCCGACCTCTTCACGGAATAAGACAAGTCAGCACCACCCTCCTTTGGTCCCTTCGCACGTGGCGGTGCCCCAGTCACGAAGCCTACGTGGGAGAGAGGGCTGTCTGAGTCAAGCGAGTTCTGTAGCCTAAGCCGTCCCTGCCCTGCCGCGTTGCATGACCGCTTTAAATAGCGCACTGCCCCATCGCCACCACTGCGGATATAATGCCCCCAATCCCTCATGCTTGCCCTAGATCACAATTGGTAAGACAGTCAAGGGAAGCTTGGCTCGCTTATATCCCAGACGATATAATTCATTACAACAGCGGTAAATTTCTTGGAGCAAAGTTAGTATGAATGAAAATTGTATAACAAAAGGGTCCTCTTGGCGGAAATGGGATTTGCAAATCCATGTTCCTGGCGCGAAACACGCCGATCAATATTCGCTCGTACATGGCGGCGATGTTTGGAATCAATTTCTTGAACACATAATAGATTCGGATGTCGCAGTTTTTGGCGTAACAGACTATTTTTCTGTTGCGGGATATGAAACATTTCAGCACAAAGCAAAGAGCATTCCTGCATTAAATGGCAAACGATTTTTCCCTTGCATTGAGCTTCGGCTGGACATAAGCGTGAATCTAGATTCAGATCAACTTCAATGCCATCTCATTTTTGATAGTGAGCGGGACGTCAACGATATTAAAACATTTCTCGCCCACCTCCCACTAAAGAACAAAAAGACTAATCATAGGGTGGCTTATTGTACAGATGAAGATATTATGGCTTGTGGCGGCTATGCCACGGTAAGCGTTGCAAAAGAGGCCTTGGAGCAAACACTAAAGGAGTCATTCGGAACTGAGCGTCCATTTTTAATTGCGGGCGTAGCAAGCGGCATGGGAAGCAATAGAGCTAACTCTAACGTCTGTATCAAACGAGAGTTGTCTGATTTTTTTGATGACTTCTGTGATCTATTTTTTGGACACCCGGGAAATAGAGAATACTATTTGAATGAAAGCCGATACGAAAACAAAAATAGAAGAGCCACGGCTAAGCCTGTAATTTCTACGTCTGATTGCCACTCTTTTGATGATTTGCAAAATAAACTTGGTCAAAAATATACACTTGAGGACAAAGAAGTTAGGGATCCTGCCCGATATGGCTTTAGCTGGATAAAGGCGGATACGACTTTTGAAGGTTTGAAGCAAATTATTTTCGAACCAACTGACAGGGTTGCCTTTGGGTATGAAAAGCCGGAATCGAAAAAATCCTATTATCTCATTGATAAAGTGCGATTTATTGATAACACCGGCGAGGATAATTTCCTTTCAGACACTATTGAAGTGAATCACAATTTGGCAGCCATAGTCGGTGGAAAATCAACGGGAAAATCGTTGCTGTTGCACTACATGGCAAAAACCATTGATAGACGGGACGTAGAAGAAAGACTTGCTAGTTCTTCTACCACCGCACAATACAATTTTGATGAGTCATTAGATTTCAATTTTGAAGTGACTTGGACAGATGGTGCGCGTACATACCTTAGAAGCATTGAGGGGAACAATGACGCAAGTCGACGGAAAATATTGTACATACCTCAAAACTATCTTAACAATCTGTCTGAGAACAAATTGGAGAGCCGAGAGACGTTAAATAAATTTATTCGAGAGGTTTTGTTGCAAGATGAAATCGTCCGAGAAAATTATGAAAATAAACTTGCGAGGATCAGAGAATTGGCGAGGCTGATACCGACCCATGTCACAAACTTATATCAGATCAAACAGGAGATTGAGGAAGTAGAAGAAAGGATCAGACAGCTTGGAGAGCAAGAAGGCATCACTAAGTACACTGCTCAATTACGAGCAGAAGCAGATGGAATAAAAAGTAGGTCTGGACTTTCCCAACAAGAGATAACAGCTTACGAAGGACTAATGGGAGAGGCCAGCCACACAAGGAAAAATATCACAAGTGTGGCCGAAGACAGAAAAACCCTAGATAGTTTTAGACGAAATGTATCCTTGCAATTGGAAAGTGTTGAAAAAATACGTGATGAAGAAGCTCGCTCTTTGGGCGATCAGGAAGTCAGGGCTCGATTCATGAACGAGCTTGGCATGCTGGGTCAGGTAAAATCGGATATTCTAGCATCTATTGATCGGGTGGTTGCTTTTGTTGATATGAAAAAAAGAGTCAACCAAGAAAAATTACACGAGATTCAGAATAATCTTGCTCCGTTTATGGAAAAAGTCCAATTACAAAGCGAACTCAGAAACAAGAACACTGCCATTGAGGAAGAGCAGAGGAAACTAGACAGAATTACTCATGAAAAGATAAATCTTGAAGCGAAGAAGGAGCGTTATAATGCTGAAAAAACAATTCTTTTTGAAACGTATAAGGAAATCTTTAGTGGTTACGATACAGCTAGAAATGAACTGAAGGAATACGAAAACAAGTTTGACGATATATCTTTAAGGGTTTCGGTTGGATTTAACGAAGAAAAATTTAATGGGGAAGTCATAAATCAGTTTTTGAATAAACAGGATATAAAACGCAACAGGACCACTGTGGGGTGGAAAGACGAGTATAAATATCAATTCAGTGTGGATATTCATCTGGACTTTATTGACAAGCTTTTTGCCGACGTCGTTGATGGCAAAATCAAAACTGTTAAGGGCCGGCCAGCAAGAGATGCTGTTGCAAAGATTCTAGAGGATTATTTTGATCTGGATTTCAAAATTTCCTACAAAAGGGATCCCCTAGACAAGATGTCTCCTGGTAAGAAAGGGCTTGTGCTTTTACGTCTCCTTATTGATTTGAGTAATGAAGAATGGCCTATACTTTTGGATCAACCAGAAGATGATTTAGACAACAGATCGGTTTATGATGACCTCGTTTCATTCATAAAAAGTAAGAAAAATCAAAGACAGATTATCATAGTAACACACAATCCCAATTTAGTGGTTGGTGCAGATGCTGAACAAGTTATTGTGGCAAATCAGGATGGGCAGGAAAAGGGAAGAGATAATAGAAAATTTAAATTTGAATATGTTGCTGGAGCACTAGAAAACACCTTTGAATCATCGGGAACGCAATCAAAAGCCATCTTGTATAGAAAAGGGATACGCCAGCACGTTTACGAAGTTTTAGAAGGCGGGAAGGAGGCTTTTCGGAAGCGCGAACAGAAATATAATTTTAAATCGTAACCACTACGTTTGAAGTCGCAAATTCCCGCCCTCTCCTAGCCGCATAAGACACGGCCGCTACAATTAAGGAAAAGCCAGCCGTCTTGGCAGCACCCCTATTTTTGACACTTCTGTACATGCGTCAGGTGTTGGAGACCGTATTGAAAATCACCACCAGGCAAATCAGGGGAGGGGATCGGGAATAAGCCTAGCCAGGGTTTGAACCAGCTCGTTGGCTTGCTTGACGCCGCGGGTGGTTAGTCGATACCGGCTGCCTTTTCCGACTCCGGAACGCAGGAGCAGCCGGGCCTTCAGATAAGGTGCCATTTCCCTGTCCAGGCGGAGGTCGTCAAAACCTGCGGATCTGAGTCTCTGGTTCAGATCCAATGCGGAAACCTGACTTGCCCCTCGAAGTTCGCGATAACCCAACAAGAGCAACAGGACCGTATCGGCCACTTTCGTCGGACCCTCCGGGAGGACCATGATCTTCACCTGTTGGGTCCGGTCATCCCAAACCAACAATTTCTGGAATGATTTGGTCTCGGACTTTGCTGGGGCAACTGTCTTCTCGCGGGGCAGGGGAGAGGCCGCGGCCTGAGGTGATGGCGAACGCTCAATGGGGTCCCTTGATTCGGGCACAGCCGATTTTCCAGGTACGCCACCAAGGAGGCGCTTGAACGCCTCATATTGCTCACGCACGAAATCCCGTGAGCCTTCGGCCTCAAGCTCATAATCAGAGGCTTTGACGCGCAGCCTTGAGTTATCCATGACACCCTTGAAGTTGACTTTAAATTGACGCGAAGTTTTTGAAATATGACATAAAATTAAATAATGTCAACTATATGACTTAAAATTGACATTATTTGTTATCCACAGGAAAGCCTGTGCCGTTCTTCTGTTTCCAAAAATTTGAGCAGGAGCTTCGGAAATAAAGACTCGTCTTTTCCCTACGGTCAATCCGATCTCAAGACACGGAACGTGCCGGGCATTGAGTAAGACGCATGCGGGGGTGAAAGAGATATGGTGCCGAGGGGCAGAATCGAACTGCCGACACCAGCCTTTTCAGGGCTGTGCTCTGCCAACTGAGCTACCTCGGCACAAGGTCAGATCTCGATGAGGAAGGCGGTAATGTTATGTTTGCCGGAGTAACAGCGGCACCATGTGTAGCAGGATTGAATGCGGAAAATCAAGGAAAGCGGTTTTGTCTGATCTTGACCCGGTTTGTGACGCATGGGTATTCTCGATCCGGGATAAAACATCACATGTAAAGGCTGGAGAATATGAGCACGGAAGAGACCCAAGAGGAACTGAAAGAAGAACAAGACATAGAAGAGGCGACACAAGTCGCCGATACCGCCCCCGAAGAGGTTGTCGAGGAAGAGATAGTCGATACCCCGACGTACCTTCGCAATCTTTTGGAACAGGCGCGGGCTGCCGCGCCCCACTTGAGCCGCCTGCCGGCGTCAGTCAAGAACGAGGCGTTGGTAGCCATGGCCGACGGGCTGGAAGAAGCCACCGACTCGCTTCTGGAAGAAAACGAAAAGGACCTCGAAGCCTTTGACACGAGCAACGGACGGGAGGCCATGGCGGACCGGTTGCGCCTGACCCCCGAGCGCGTTCGGGACATGGCGGACGGGCTTCGGCAAATCGCCAGGCTGCGCGATCCAGTCGGTCAATCATCAGGCATGCAGGAACGGCCCAACGGCATGAAGGTGGGCCGAATCCGCGTACCCATCGGGGTCATCGGGATCATTTACGAGTCCCGTCCGAACGTCACGGCCGATGCCGCAGCCCTGTGTCTCAAGTCAGGGAACGTCTGCGTGCTGCGGGGCGGGTCGGAAGCCATTCACTCCAATATGGCCATTGCCCGCGTGTTATCCGAAGCCGGCCAACAAACCGGCCTTCCCGAAGGGGCCATCTCCCTGGTCGAACGCACTGAGCGGGAAGCGGTCCTGGACCTGCTGAAACAGGATGGATTCATTGACCTGATTATCCCGCGCGGCGGAGAGTCCCTGATGAAACTCGTCACCGAGCATTCGACCATCCCGGTCATCAAACACGATAAAGGGGTCTGTCACACCTATATCGATGCCGATGCCGATCTCGCGATGGCTGAAGCCATCAGCGTGAATGCCAAGGTCCAACGGCCTTCTACGTGCAACGCCATGGAGACGTTGCTGGTCCACCAGGGCATCGCTCGAACGTTTTTGCCGAAAGTGGGCAAAGCCCTGGTCGAAGCCGATGTGGAAATACGCGGCTGCGAAAAGACGCGTCAATACATTCCCGAGGCCCAAGACGTGGCCGAAGAGGATTACGGCCAAGAGTTTCTCTCGCTGACGTTGGCCGTCAAAGTGGTCAAGGACATGGATGAAGCCATGACTCACATCCAGACGTACGGGTCCCGGCATACCGAAGTCATCGTGACCAAGGACTACGGCCGCGCCATGCGATTCCTGCAGGAAGTCGATGCCGGGGCGGTGATGGTCAATGCCTCGTCGCGCCTGAATGACGGCTACCAATTCGGCCTGGGCGCGGAGATCGGCATCAGCACGACGCGGATTCATGCCCGGGGTCCCATGGGGCTTGAAGATCTGACCTGCTCCAAATATGTCGTGTATGGCTCAGGACAGCTTCGCGAGTGACCGGAAGGGGATTAATCGGGGCAAAAGAAAGAATGAAAAAAGACACTGGATCCTCGATTACAAATGTCGAGGATGACAGATTAAGACAAGGAAAAAGCAAAGACCCTGGATCCGTCCCCAATCCTCGATTACAGGCGTCAAGGGCTGGATATTCTTAATCGGGCGTCCGGCCACTTAAAACGCGAATTGCCAACCGGCCAGCAAACGCACTGCCGGGTCCGCGTTCGCATTATGGCCCGGGTTGTGCATCCATGCGGCATCGAAGCGCAATTCACCATTGACGAGCGGGTAATACCATTGTGCCGACACGTCGATCTGTCGACCGGACGGCGCAACATCGGCTGACACGGCTTGGCGCAGTACGGCCCCATTTTTAGTCCGGCCGATCGGGACGGAGAGGGCCGCCCGGCCGCCTTCCACCCGTAGCGGCTGTGAGAGCGCAATCCGTATCAGGCCGCCATTGGCCAATCGCCGCGTGGCGTTGACGGCAAAGGCACTGGTGGTCAAAGAGGACATACGGGTTATGATGCCACCGCGCACCTGCGGGTGCGCCTTGCCGATCTCGGCATCAGCGGCAAGATTCCAGCGGCCGATCTCGAAACTGGTCTCAAGACCCGTCACGGCGGCATCTGCCGAGAGTTGCCCAAACGCCCCGGTGGCCATAGTCCCCAACAAGGTTGCCTGCTCGGCCAGCCAACCGGCCCGGAAACCGACCGGCACGTCAAACGGCCGCCACGCCAACGCAACGCCCGAGGTCGGCGATCTGCCCGCAAATCCGGGCGCGGTAAATGTCGAGAACGACATGCCGTTGGACCCGGTGAAGGTCAGCGTCGTGGCGTTGTCCGCCAACATAAAATGCCCGCCCTCCGGACCGGCGGGTCTCTCCCTGTAGCCGAACCGCAGCATCCCGTATCCCAGATCCTGTTCGACCGAACCACCGGCTCGGGCCGGCGTGAACGTCGCCAGTCGGCCGGCGGTGCGTCGCATGATCGGGGACTGCGCCGTCAACTCGCGAAGCCGTATCAGTGAAGACGGGCCGCGGGTCGTGCCGGTGAAATTGGAAAGTTTGAACCAGAAGGGCGCCCCCAGACTGTCGAACGCGGCGATTTCCTGCCCCGCCAATGCCTGCCCCAGACCGTCACCGAGTGCGCCGCCGAGTCGGAGGCTGGTCGATTGAATATTGACTCCGGGACTGCCGATCGTGTTGCCGAGGGCGATACTGGTTGTCCGGACCGGTGACGTCGCGGCCCCCAGATCGAGCATGCCCTGGCCGTAGGTTGCTCTATTCGCGTACTGACGCGTCTTATCGGCGGTGTCGAACAGCCGCGTCACCAGCGCCGTGTTCGACAGTTGACCGCGAAAGAGTTGTTTCATCACCGCCAGCGAGCCGGAGACCATCGGTGCGGCCACAGAGGTTCCTTCCGCACGCCCGATACCCCTTACTCCAGGTCTACCGTTGTCGGGGCCGAAATAGGCCACCGAAACATCGACACCGGGCGCCGCGATGCACCACTCGGCGGCAATGCCACAGCGATTGGAAAATTCGGCAATGTCGCCGGCCTGATCTACCGCAACAACGGCAATGGAATGCCCTTGCAATTCCTCAATCCGCGCCACCATGCCGGCGTATATCTCCGGCGAACTTGCATTAAGAGACCCGGCCAGGTTTCCTTCAATATCTCTTCGGTCACTTCCGTCACAATTGATAGTCCCCGGCGTACAAGCCCGGTTATTCGCATTGCCTGCGGCCCAGACCAGGATCGTTTTGTCCTGAACGCCTGCCTGGGCCAATGCGGCAATGGTTTGCCCAAAACTGGAACTGATGACGTCTGCGTCATAGTTTTCGATGAGTCCCGATGTGGTAAAACTCAAATTCAGGATGTCCAGGTCCTGTCTCAAGACGTGCCGATAGAACTCCGCATTTGCTGCATCACGTCCCGAGGAGACGCCCAGTGTTGACGGTCTGTAAGGGATGTCCCTCCGCGGCGGAGTCAAGGGAGTCGCGAACATCTTCAGGTGGGCGCCCCAGGCGACACCGTGAAAACCGTGCTCTTCGCGGAAAGCAGGGCGAAGATTCTCCGGGTTTGCCCCGATGACACTGGCAACTGCCGTACCGTGAGATTCGCGGTCTATACCATATTCCTCAAGCGTGTCGTCGCCGTTGCGGAATTCTTCCGATATGGTTCTACCTGTGGTTGTGTCTGCGAATAAGTCATGCTCCGTATCAATGCCCGAATCAATCAAGCCGACGGTTACTCCCTGGCCCGGCGCCATGTTGGTTCCTTCGGCCAGTTCGAGATGGGCATAGGCTCGATCCGCATTGATTGCGCCCAGTCCCCATTGATTGGAAAAATCCGTCGAGTCACCGTGGATCTGCCTGAGTCTTTCCACTTCCTGACTGTATCGTGATGACGAAATGCACCCGAAGTCGGAAGTCTGGATACATTGATCGACTGGCCTCACTGGACCAGGGCCCATATTTCCCCCGCTGCCGCCACCACCGCAGCCGGACAACGCCGCCGTGCAGGCCATCACGAAACAGAAGAAGAGTCTTTTCGTGTTCATGGCCTATTGTTCCTCAATGACTGAAGGATGAGGTGAATGAAGAGCGCAGGAAATCCGGCACATTTTCAAGTCTTAGGGGGGGGGCGGGCTGAGAACTGATCTCAATGTTGGAAAAGCTGAAGACATTTGTCAAGGGAAAAGAGTGGTCGCGGAACAATTTTTTACCTTTCGATTCACAAACGCCTCTTGCCGGCATATCCGTCGGGATGCGTTCAGGTGTCACGAAAATGAAGTCACGATGTTCTCGTTGGGGTCGAGAATAACGATGGCAACCAAATGAGACAGTCGATTTCTGCCGGGGTCTTCGTTATGATGAGGACGCTCTTTCTACTATTGCTCCAATCAGCAGTACTTTTGCACGAGTGAGAATGTGAAAAGCGAATCCGCGATTTTTTCCTCCATTCTTCAAAATCCAGCAAGTTTCGGGCTTAAAGGCAACCGGGCTCTTGTTGCAAACGCGTCGCCGGACAGCCTGATGTGCAAACAACTCCCTGCCGGCCACGCGGTGGTGTACGGCCCGTTGGGCCGGCGAATCCTGATGACCGATCCCGGCGGTCACCCGTTGCACGAATGTGAGTGGGACGAACACGCCGACGGCACGGTTCATCTAATGTCGGCACGACTCTATTTGGACTGGGGACAATGGGTGGGCCTTAAACCCAACGGGTTGGTAAATGCCATGAACCTGGATCTGAAGACCCGCCCCGACTGGCAAACCCTGACCCGGGATGATCTGCGCATGATGGCGTCTCGGGCCATGGGCGTGACCATCGAAGAAGTCACATTCTTTTATGCCGATGAGGATCTCGTGCTTGATGGGACCGGGCATGCCACGATTCGACAACGGAAAGACGCTTTCTACGTGCTGGAGGACGGCACCTGGGACCGGGCGCAATTCATGTCCTGCATGAGTGCCATGCATTGGGCAACCATCGATTACTTGCCGGTGGTGGAATTGTTCAAGTCATTGTTGCCGGGAACGGGGAGTGCCGCGTTTGAATTGATCCGCGGGCTGTACGACGACCAGAACCCGCAGAATCCCAGGACCTTGCAATACCGGGGTATCCCGACCTACCCGTCGGCAGCGGCGTTCGGGTTGTTCGGCAATTTTTTCACGGCCTCGCACCGGGGCGGGGAGAATCCTTTTACCGTCTTCATGGATCCGCCCAGATCACACGAGGTCAACTGGTTGCCGAATCCGCACCCGCCCGTTCGTCACGTGAACCCGCAGCATCGGATGTGCCTAACGGTCAAAGAGGGTAACGTAGTCAAGGTCACCAAAACGGATGACGCCAGTGGTCTCCCATTTGTGCCCCCGAATCAACAGGGATTCGTTCCCTGCGGGAAACGGGTGGCCATGGACTATGATCGCCTGTTCCTGGATGACCATAAAGCCTCCCATGAGATTGCTCTACAACCGGGGTGGAGTATTACGCACCAAGTGGAACGTCAGGCTAGCGAACAGGCTGTCGTGAGCAAAGAGCATTCATGGGAAGGGTTTTTCCCCGGTGGCATTCCCGCCGTGTCGCCACGGGAAGCATACTCGGCCGTGCTGCTCTATCCGGAAGATGAAACGCCGATCGGTGACCTCGCGAGCCAACCCTTCGCGGCGGATTTTTTGAGCGACTTCGTCGAGCAGGATCAACGCCTGGCTGTCCAGGTCGGCCAAGCCGTCCACATTCTCATTCACGGGTTTGACGGGGTCATCGGATCCTTGCTGGCGTTTGACCGGCCCCGGTCTACGACGGTTGTCTATTCACGTGGAGCCTACGCCCAAAAACACGCCCAGGCCGCATGGAACCAATTGGCCAGGAGCAACCGGTTGGACCGGCAAGAATCCTATCGCTTTGTAAGCGAAGAGACCTTCCATTACGGCGCGTCCACGTACGACCTCATGTACGTCTGGCTGCCGTTTGCCTCGTATGACGATCCGGTCGTGCTGCAAGACCGTCTGCGTCAAATCAGCAAGGCGCTCCGGCCCAACGCATTGGCGTTTCTCGCCGGACCGGACTCCCTGCCTTCCATCGTTTCCGGGCTGTCGTTGGACATCGCATTCGGCGATCTTGTTGCCAATTTGCAGCCTTTCCGCATGCATCAATCGATCCTGCCCAAGGCGACGCTGCATCCCCGCCTGTCCGTTTGGATCGTTAGAAAGTCATAGTGCCGGTTTGCCAGGAAGTCCTTGACTAAACCCTCAGGACCTTTTAGGATACACCTGCCTTTAATGCTCATCCTGCGAGGTGAGAAAGGAGTTCAGTTATGATCACGTGCTTGGGCAAACTCTGCCCTACATCCGTTAACCTTCGTCTCGTTTAGCGAGAGGAAGGTTTTTTTTTGCGCTCATGAACGTCATGTCGCGGACGAATTCGAAACACCCCCACGAAACCGTCATCATGGACAGCCATGAAATGACGCGCGCCCTGACCAGGATTGCGCATGAAATTCTGGAGCGGAATAAGGGGTGTCATGACGTCGGCCTGGTCGGCATTCGCACCGGTGGAGTCCACCTGGCGCAACGGCTAAAGCAGCTCGTTTCTCAAATTGAGCAAACGGAGGTTGTCCTGGGAGAACTTGATATTACGCTTTATCGGGACGATCTGGCGTTGCGGAAAAATCAACCCGTCCTCAAGAAAACCGATATCCCTTTTCATCTTTCGGATCTCAAGATCGTCCTGGTCGATGACGTGTTGTTTACCGGACGAACCATTCGGGCCGCCATGGACGGCCTCATGGATTTGGGCCGGCCGGCTGAGATTCAATTGGCGGTATTGATCGACCGGGGCCACCGGCAACTTCCCATTCGAGCCAATTACGTCGGGAAAAATATTCCAACCGCGAAAGATGAAAATATTCGAGTATTCCTTGAAGAATTGGGAGAAGAGGATCGCGTGGCCAAACTCATCAACGCGGAGAACACGGCATGAGTTTCAAACGGAAAGACCTTCTTGGGCTCGCCCCATTGTCTCAGGAAGAAATGGCCTTGATCCTCGATTCTGCAGAGCCTTTTAAGGAAGTGAGTGGAAGAGAGATCAAGAAAGTTCCGGCCCTCCGGGGGAGAACCGTGGTGAATTTGTTTTTCGAGCCCAGCACCAGGACGCGTACGTCATTCGAGTTGGCCGCCAAACGCTTGAGCGCCGACGTGGTGAATTTTTCCCCATCCTCAAGCAGCGTGGTGAAAGGAGAAACGCTCCTCGATACCGCCAGAAATATCGAGTTCATGCAGGCCGACATTCTGGTGCTCCGCCACTCGTCGGCCGGAGCCGCGGAGATTCTGGCCAAAAACAGCCGGATGTCCGTCATCAATGCCGGCGACGGATGGCACGAGCATCCCACGCAGGCCCTTTCCGACTTGCTGACCATTAAAGAAAAGAAAGGGCAGGTTCGCGATCTGCACGTGGCCATCGTCGGTGACGTGGCGCACAGCCGGGTGGCGCGTTCCAATATCCACGCGTTGACGAAAATGGGGGCGAACGTGCGCGTGGTAGGCCCGCCGACCATGATGCCCCTGTTTCTCCATCGGCTCGGGGTCGAGGTCTATCACGACTTCGACAAGGCAATTGCCGGCGTGGACGTCGTCATCATGTTGCGACTTCAGCTCGAACGACAAGGCCGCTCGCTGTTTCCTTCCATCAGGGAATACGCCCGATTGTACGGTCTGACCTCGGAACGTGTGCAGCGGGCAGCCAAAGACGTGCTGGTCATGCATCCCGGGCCGGTGAATCGAGGCGTTGAAATCGCCCATGACGTGGTTGACAGCGGTTCCGCCGTGATCCTGGATCAGGTCGCGAATGGCGTGGCCGTCCGCATGGGGCTCATGTATCTGCTGTCGCAACGGAATTGACCGCGACCTTATTGAGAAGCATTTCATGGCGAACGACACAAAAATCCTGATTGCCGGCGGGCATGTGATTGATCCCGGCCACTGGAACGGCGTGGCCGACGTGTTGATCGAAGGGGGAAAAATCAGCGCGGTCGAGCCGAACC
>VXOF01000078.1 GCA_009840285.1 Nitrospira sp. SB0662_bin_26 | reverse complement strand
CTTGCAACCCGACGAGGAGCCCTCCGAGTATCCTTTTATAGTGAGAGCAGGTTTCTTTCAGATGATCGGGCACGACGTTGTCGATGTTTTTGATGAACACCACGTCGCCGTGAAGTTCGTGAAGATTCGAGAGTAACGCGCCATGGCCCGCCGGTCGAAACAGGAGATTGCCGTTGGAATCGCGGAAGAGGCTGTTGTTCATGGCCACGGCCACGGTATCCGTCGAGAGTTTTTGAGCGGAATAGCCGACGACCCACGAGACGCGATCCAGGCCGAGCGCGTGACGGGCTTTCTCGATATGGTGTTGGATGGCAAGGTGATGGTCCGGCGAAATCGTGAAATGGACACGGGCACGACCTTCGTCGTCTTTGGCGTAATCCGCGGCTTCTACCAAGTGTTCTTCTATCGGGGTTCTGGTTGCGTCGGCATATCTGTGAAATGCCATTAAGCCCTTTGGCAGTCTGGCATAGTTCAGTGAGTCCAGAAGGGCATCGATAACGGGATGATAATTGTTCCCGGCAAGGAGCCGGTCGAGTTCCTGTCCTTGACCCGACAGCACGTTCTTCAGGTCATGATAAAAGGCGAATTTCGGAAGACCGGAAAAAAATTGCTCCAAGTCCTTTGTGTCTGCCGGACGGTTGGATGCTTCCTGAAGACGGGCAGCCTCCAGGAACTTGAACATGCGTGTGCCGATGCCGGAAGCAGGCACAAACTTCATGATACGCCCCGCGGCTCTGGCCCGTTCAAAATTTTGCATCACGGCAGGTGTATCCCATGAACGGAGCACGTTGATCCCGTCGCCCGGATGACATGGCCGTTTGAGTCTTGCAAAGGGAATTCCGCGTTGGAACGTCGCAAGCTGGTTTTCGAGCGTTTGGAGGGAAATGCCACGCTCCTTGAGATGCCGGCGGTCCCGTGCCGTCAAGCTTGTTTCGATGTCAACTTGCAATGACATATTCATGAGAGTCCGGTTAACCGCTTGAGTCGTCCCCTTTCACGCATTTTGTTCAAGGAAGAGGACTTCGTATCGTCCGGCTAGTCCTGGGCTCCGCCCTGCAAATATCCGAGCCCGATCTTAATGGCGCGGCGCGTGATTTCACACCACCGGTTCGGTGGATATTCCTCCAGGATTTTTACGATTTTAGGATCCTGGACGTCCAGTTCAGTGACCTTGAGGATTCCATCTTCAATTTTGACTTCTGCCACGGGTTCTTCTCCTTTTCTTCCAAACGATGAGTGATTGTCCCTCGAAACTTTCTACGAAGCGGCCGTAATAGCATGGTTTTGCAACAAGCACTTTGTGGAACCTCTGACTTAGTGCACTATCGGGCGCATGGCTGCATTGTGTCCTCGCTCAACCCTCACCTATCTCTCTGATAAGCCTCGGGGTTCGCTCCGGGACGCCTTGCCCTGCATCCCGCTATCACAATAAATCAGAGGTTCCTTCTCATGCTGGCCGAGTGGCACATGCTTTGCTAGAATGCGCTAGTTTTTGCCGGCGTTGCAAGCAAACCTCGATCTTCTTCATGTCCTGTCAACCCGGTGTTGCACGAACCTGGAGGATGCCATGGAACGGTTGAATGCATTCATCAACGAGGTCAATGCGTTTGCCTGGGGGCCGCCCATGCTCGGCATGTTGGGTATCACGGGTGTGTTTCTCACCGTTGGTCTGGCCTTCATGCCGTGGCGAAAAGTGGGTTACGGTTTCAGGCTGTTGTTCGAAAAATCCGCCCCGGACGATAAAGGTGAGGTTAAGCCATTCAATGCACTCATGACGGCGTTGTCCGCCACGGTCGGGACGGGAAACATTGCCGGTGTCGCCACGGCCATTGCGCTCGGCGGGCCCGGTGCGGTTTTTTACATGTGGATCATCGCGTTGTTCGGCATGGCCACCAAGTACGCCGAAGCCGTCTGTGCCGTAACCTATCGTGAAGTTGATACGGAAGGGAAATACGTAGGTGGTCCAATGTACTACCTGCGTAACGGTGTCGGTGCATTCGCCCCCAAGTTGGGCAAATGGTTAGGGCTGGCTTTTGCCGCGTTTGGAGCTGCGGCCGCCTTTGGTATCGGGAACGCGGTGCAGGTGAATTCGATGGCGGTGGCTCTGGGAAAGAGCTTCAGCGTGCCTACGTTCGTGACGGGCCTGATCGTGGCCGTGCTGGTGGGGTTCGTCATCATCGGCGGCATCAGGAGAATCGCAGAAGTGGCCGGCAAATTGGTCCCCGCCATGATCGTGCTTTACGTCGGCTCCGCGTTGCTGGTCATTCTCATCAATCTCGCCGATGTGCCTCAAGCCTTTGCCTTGATTTTTTCATGTGCCTTTACTCCTGCCGCGGCCACGGGCGGTTTTGCCGGGGCGGCCGTAGCCGCAGCTATCCGGTTCGGGGTGGCTCGCGGAGTATTTTCCAATGAATCCGGCTTGGGTTCCGCCGCTATCGCCCATGCCGCGGCCAAGACGAACAGTCCCGTCCGGCAGGGCATCGTTGCGATGCTGGGCACGTTTATCGATACCATCATCGTCTGCACCATGACGGCGCTGGTGATTCTGACCTCCGGTGCCTGGACCGTCATGGGTGAAGACGGGGCGGGCCTGACCGGCGCGGCGCTCACGTCCACCGCTTTTCACACGTCCATGACCGGTGGACAATACATTGTGACCGTTGCGCTGGCCGTTTTTGCGTTCACCACGATTCTCGGCTGGTCCTACTATGGTGAGCGGTGCTGGCAATACCTGTTCAGCGAAAACAGCCTGCTCATCTACCGCGTGTTATGGATTGCGGCGGCATTGGGTTTTGCCAACATGAAAGTCGATTTCGTTTGGAATTTGTCGGATACCTTGAACGGCCTGATGGCCATCCCCAACCTGGTGGGTTTGTTGTTGCTGGCGCCGATGGTGTTCAAGGTGACGCGGGAATATTTTGACGAACGGAAGCAGTCTGCCTGAGAGCCGGGGATCTTAACGGACATGATTGTGAGAATACTGACCGGGCTTGGGGCGTTGCTGTTTTTGTCCGTGGCGTCGGTTGGCGCCGCGACGATGGACGAATTGGAAGCCCGTATTGCCGTGCTTGAACGGGCGTTGGAGAGGGCGGAGCAGGAACGAAAGAAACTGGAAAAGATCCTGGAATCCGCGTCGAGGCTGAAACTGGAGTTGGAAAAGGTTAGGCGGGAACGGGAGATGTTGAAGCAAGATCAGAAAAAGTTTGAGAAAGTCGTCGAAGTCGTAGAGGCCATCGAACTCCCGAAACGGGATGAGAAAGCGACCGTGGTATCTCTCTACGGCAGGTTCTGGCCGAGGGTGACCTACCGAGACGGGAAAGACACGTCCACGGACATTACCGATGCATTGTCGCGTGTCGGCCTGAAAGCCGAATCCAGGGTGAATAACACCCTCACCGCGTTCATGGGGGGCGAATGGGACGTTGACCTTGAACAGAACGGCGACTGGGGCGACGCCCGATTGGCTTACATCGGGGTGGAACACTCCAGGTACGGGTACCTGGCGATCGGGAAACAGTGGGACGCTCACTACAGAATCGTGACGGAAGGCAGCGATATTTTCTACAATCGCCGGAGCCCCTATGGCTTTAATGAGGAAGGTGGTTTCCGGAGCAACAACCAGATCCAATACGCCAACCGGTTCGGCGACTTCAAATTGGCTGCCATGCTTCAGGTCAACGGCGAGGCTTGCCCTGGCATCGGAGTCGGCGACCGTATCAGACCGAACAACGCGGGTGATTGTGCGGGGAGCGGCGAGAGAGTGTTCGAAGGCGGAGGCATCAGAACCGCGACGGATCCGGACCACGTCGACGCGGCTTCCATCGGTATCGCCTATGACGGTCCCTTTTATCTTGGTGTCTCGTACTTGAGAGCGAATGCGCCGAAAGGGACTGCCTCGGTCGGACCCGATCAAACGTTTTACGGTGCCGACAGAAATCTCAGCGGGTTGGGCGGGCGCGACACCAGACGGGACTTTATCGGGGTGGGCGGGCGGTGGCAGGCGACCGACGACCTGTATCTCGGCTTCACCTATCAATACCTTCGCCATTTTGAAGGTGTGGTCTACCCGGGGGACCTTGAACTGAAGCAGAACCGGTATACGCTGGACCTGTTGGGCACCTACGACTTTGGCGGCGGGTGGAAGGCCCTCGTCGACGTCTATCTCCATGACAGGGACAGCGGGAACAGGAGTCCGCTTGACAGCGGGCCGAGCCTGATCGGCAACGCGGTCACGTTGGTGAAGGAGTTGAATCCCGCCATGGACGTGTTCGTCGAATGGGTGCGCGACGATTTCGGCAACCCGACGCTGGTGGCCATCGATGAGAACGGCAACCCGAGGACGGACGGTGACGGGAATCCGGTTCGCAATGCCTGGACCGATACCGGTCTCGTCAACAAGTTCAGCCTCGGCTTCAGGTACGACTTCGACAAGAAAATCTATTAGCAGGTTGGGAAGGGAGAAGTGGTCGCCGAAGCGGTAATGCCCGGTTCACGGGTCGAACGAGATTTTGGCGGTGAGGAAGAACGTGCGTCCCCTGGCGGAATCCTGCGTGAGGTCTACTTCCTGTTGTGAGGCCATGGACGGACCGCGATTACTGATATTGAGAATGCCGCCTGTAAGATTCATCCGTTTCACGCCCAGTGCGTCCTGCCATTGGATCGTGAGGTTGTGCCCCATCCACGCCTTATAGCGGGCAGTTTCAAGTACATTCGAATAGCCCGTGACTGCAATCACGCTCCAGTTCGCGGTGACGTTGCCCCGGTTCGCGCGAATCAACGCATGGACGCGATTGCGCGGGAAGTCTCCCGGTTGTACCTCCCCGGCCACACGAAATTCATTTTCGGTGATGTGTGACCAGTAGGCGGCGAAGACCACGTGCGCCCAATCGGTTTTCCAGTCCATATTGCCTTGAACGTTGAAGCCGGCCACGTCGCTTGCCCCGCTGTTCACCAACGGACTATCGATCATGTCAATGAAATCTCCATCTCGTGTCACCGTCACGCCTGAGGGCAACCGGCCCTCCGCTTCCAGATCGATGATGGACTGAGCAGACAACCTGGCGGGCATGTCGGACAGTCCGATCTTGAACCAGTCCGCGCTCAAGGTAAAGGGGCCCCAACGCGTTACGGCCCCGAAGCTGAAGCTTTCGGCGTCGTCAGGTTTCAGGTTCGGGTTTCCACCGAAGGTGCGCTCGACCTGGTATCTGGGGCAATCTCGCAGGTTTCCGGTGAAGGTTTTTCTGTCACAAATGCGTGGATAGCTGATTGATTCGAGTTGGTGCAGAGTATTCAGGTCGGGTGCCCTGGACGCCCGGTTCCAGGACCCGCGGAGCGTGAGGGTCTGGTGCAATCGGTATTGGCTCGTGATCTGGTGAGAAAAAGCCGTGCCCACGTCGTCATGTTCATCGAGCCGCCCCGCGAGGACGAGGTCCCAATCATGGCGCAAGGGGAGGGACGCTTCCGTGAACGCGGACCAGCGCTGGCGTTCCCCCGAGAACGAGTTGCCGGCTGAACCAAGCACGTCCGAGGCTTGATAGGATCTGTTCCCGACGTCCCGATAATCGTAGACGTTTCTTCGTTCCTCGTGGGCGAACGCGGCGCCCGCTGCCCATTTTACGTTGCCCCCGCCGAGTGCGAACGCCTGACCGTCGAATGACACCCGGGCCGTCTTGTGATCCGTGACCTGATCGCGGGTCAGCCTGAGTCCGGTATCGCGAATGGCTGCCAGGTGCACCGGATTCGTCGAAAACGGGTTCTCGATATCATAGCGACCTTCTTCGATGGCTTGCTGGGCCAGAGTCTCGCTCACGAACGTATCGCCGATTGTCAGGGTATCGTGACGATAGTACCGAACGTAGGTGTTGTAGTTGATCCCGTCGAGGAACCGGCCCCGGAAACCCAGGGTGACGTCGTATTCGTCGGTGACCGTCCGCCAATCTCGATTGCCGTGGCCGACGAATCGATGGGCCAGGAAGACCTTATCCGGGGGCGTATCAATGTCAGGATCTTGACGTAACTTCTGCTTGAGTGCCTCCGAGGGGGTGAACGAGAAGGTGCCGACCGATGGAGCATAGCGCTCTGCCGTGTCGTCCCACGCCGCCCGGAAGTCGAGGTACATATCAACGTTCTTGCCCAGTGGGTGATCGAAATTGAAAAACAGGCTTTCCCGCTCATAATTGGCATTCGGTTGAAGGTGCCACGCGATGTCTGCGTATGCAAAACCGCAACCCATACCGGAGGAGGCTCCTGGCGGATTGGTGAGTACACCGGTGTACGCACTTCCTTCGCAGTTACCCAGGGAACGTCCGATGGTTTTTCTGTCCTCACCGGTGCCGGTTGTGATCAAGAGGGTGTTGCCGCCTACCGAAACTCCCGACGTGTCGGCGAATACGCCTCCGGGAGTCCACGAGGCGCGGCTGTAGCTCCGGTCCTTGTCGCGGATCTCCTCTCTCCGGAACAGGTCCGCACCGATCGTGAGATGCCCCCGCCCGAGCGTGCTTCCCCACAGGATGCTTCCCTGTCCGAAATCACCGCCCTCCTGGGTTGTCCAGGTGGGACTTGCCTGGACCTGAAGGCCTTCAAGGTCGCGCTTGAGCACGATGTTGACCGCGCCGCCAATGGCGTGACCGCCGCGCAAGGCCGCGGCGCTGTCGCCCAGGATCTCGATGCGTTCGACGCCCGAGATCGGCAGGGTATGAAGATCGACGATCGAATCGGAAATGCGGCGGCCGTTGATGAGCACCGCGACGCGGCCGCTTCCCACCACGAACGGCCGAAAGATGCCGAAGTTGTTGAAGTACCCTCGCCCGTTCGATGAATTCAGCAGGTCATAGACGTTTCTCATGCCGGAGAGTTCGATGTCTTCACGGTCGATCACGGTGAGAGGTCGCACCGCGTCCGCCGGAGCAGTGGGAACATTGCCAGCCACGGACGGCACCCAGTCGGCTGCACGGACATGCGGCGGGATTGCCGTCATTCCGGTAACAAACAGCAACGCCCCTAGTATCGTTTTGGTGATTGATTCACGAAACCGCATAAGTAGAGTACGTGGCGAACCGTTCATTCGAAACCCCTCAGTTCTTGTTTTCTTTTGAAGTCAAAGTATGCTCAGGTTGGCCATAATTTTACTGATGCCGCCTACTGCGTACAATCCCATTCCTGCTGCAATTCCTGAACAATCTCCAGCCATTCCGTGGTTTGTTGATGAAGGTGGTCATAAACTGCCTGGCCCGCGGTCGTGACGGAATGGTTCTCCAGTGCCCGGATGGCGTGTTGCCTGCCTTGGGAGAGTAAAGAACAAATTCCGGAGGAGGCCGGAGTTCGCTCTCCGCTCTGTTGAAACAGGGCAATGGCACGATACACCTGTTCCTGTGCTCGAAACAGATCGACCATGATTCGGTAAGGCGGCCGGGTTGCGTCAGACTGCTTGTCGAGTTGGGAGGCCAGCAAGGCGGCCCTGCCGATGTTGTTGGCCGCGCCCTGGGGATCACCCTGAGCCATAGCCTCTTCGGCTTTCGCTTGGAGACGCGAGAGTTCTCTCTCTCTATCCGTTGTCCGGGCCTGATCCGGTGGAATTGCGACAACGAGCAGGAGGAGCGTGAGGGTGAAAGTGAGGGGGCTCCGATTGAGTTTGGAATTCTGGAGCCCCTTCATTTTTTGCAACGAGTGAATAGTAGGTTCGGTGCCGAGTCGTTTGCCACGAGAGGGATTACATGATTTGATAGTCGAGGTCCACCATTTTGGTGGCGACGTTGGCGGCTTCCCGAAGTTTTTTCATGGCCTCCGACGTGTCCCGGATGAGCCAGATCTTGATGTTGAGCTGTTCAATCGGTTCGACGGAATTGTCGTTACGGAGTTTGGCTATCGACCAGACGACTTCGGTGAGCACCGGAAAGTCGATGTCCGATGATTCGTCCATGTCTTCCAGATTCTTGTTGAGATAATCGAGCAAGGGTGGAGTGATGTCGGGGTCTCCGGTGTGAGCGCCAACCAAGCCCAATCCTTTGGCTGCGGCGGCTTGAATCTTTGAATTTTGTGTCGTGACAAAGATATCCGTGAGTATGGGAGTTGCCGACCTGCCGAGTCCGGCCAGGGCGATAATCGCTTCTTCAGCATACTCGGCGTTTTCGTCTCTCGCCAATTTCACCAAATGGGGAAAGGCCTGCTTTGATTGAACCCGTGAAAGCGTGGAGAGAATCCGCAATTTGCGGCGTTTATCCGTATCCGGATTCTCCAGGAGTTGAGCCAAACGGTCGGTATGTCTCCATTCCGTGGCGATCATGACCGGAAAATCGAATTCCTGCAGCTTCAGGTTCAATTGGTCCAAGGCATATTGTCCGGAGCTTTTGGCTTTGGCCTTTTGTGCCGCAGCATAGGCGTCCACGAAATCAGTCCGGGTTTCCTTATACCAACCCAAGTCCCGACCTTCGAGGCGATAATTGAAGAGACACGCCGGTCCCTTCCACAGGCGAGCGGGGGCGTCGGCTAATTCCGCGTCTCCACCGGAGCGCGTCGTGCCCGTCCACCGTTTTCGTTCTTCGCACTTGATCCGAAACTGTACGTCATGGGGCGCTTTCCGGTCGGTGACAACTTTGTAGCCGATGGCTTCCAACCGCGTTTTTGCCGTGGCCAGCAGATTGTCCGGCGATACTCGCCCGTTCTCCGTTAGCGCAAGGACATTGAGGTATATCGTGTTGACCTTGGCTAATTGGGCCCTTTGTTCGTTTGTGATGTGGCTTCGGCGCGCCATGCTTTCGGTCGTGATCGCCAAAAGTAGTAAACAGACGAGTATTCCTGAAACGTATCTCATTATGAATCCTCCCGACAGGGATCAGGGTGAACCTGGGAAACCGGTAACTGGGATATGAATAGTACCGAATAATGGGTGTGCATGGAAAGAGGGAGTATTCCTACGTTAGGGCATCTCATGGCCGGGCTTCATAGCCGTATGCCCGGTATGATGCGAATGGTCGTTGCGACGCGTGATGCCGAGACTTGAGGGTTAACTGACGTGCCCGTCCAGATCGAGCTGCTTATACGTCCAATTCGCCGCCTCTCGGAGGTTTGCCATTTCTTGTGAGTTATCTCTGATTAACCAGACCCTCTGATTCAGTTCATCCATGGGTTCGATCGAGTGCTCGTCTCTCAGTTTGCCGAGACTCCAGACAACTTCGGTTAAAACGGGGAAATTAATATCGTCAGAGGAATCGAAGTTCTTTAGGGCGGCTTTCAGGTATTCGAGCAAAGGGGGAATCGCCGTGGGGTTTCCGCTGCTTCCGGCCACGTCGCCCAAGGCCTTGGCCGCCGCAGCTTGAATTTCGGGTTGCGTTGACGATTGAAAGAGATCGGTCAGAAACGGGATGGAATCTTCTCCCACGCCGGTGAGCGCCTCCACGGCTTCCTGGGCCAGATCTTTATCCTGCATCAGCTTGGTCAAATGCGGGAGCGCCGCTTCGGCTTCGATTTCGCTCAACGCGGACAGGATAAACAGTTTACGGATTTTGGGCGTGCTCGGAGCGTCGATCAGTTGTATGAGCCGGTCGGGCTGTCCCCATTCCGCCGCCAACAGCACCGGAAAATCATATTGATTGAGACGTTCGGCCAATTTGGTCAGCGCATAGTCCCCTGCGTCTTTCGCTCCGGCTTCTTTGGCGGCTTCCATGGAATCCTGGAAGGAAGTCCGGACTTCCTTATACCATCCAAGGTTCTTCCCATCGACCA
>VXOF01000026.1 GCA_009840285.1 Nitrospira sp. SB0662_bin_26 | reverse complement strand
GTAGCGCGATTTCATAAATCCTGGCCTGGATCTCGACTTGGCGATAGAGAGAGTTGCGGACGTTGACCAGAAACGTCGCCACCTCTTGAACCCGTCTGTGCAGATCCGTCACCTGAATGGTGCCGGACAACCGGTTCACCACGAAGCGTCCCTCGGCTGAGAGGAGCGCGTCGATCTGTGTTTCGATCTCTTCCCAGAACTTGATGTGGTCCTGTTGGCTCAGGATGATTTCGCCCGCGTCCTGCCCACCGCTTCTTCCGGACCCGGACGTGACTTGCGCTTTATTGCGGCCCTCACCGGAACGTTCCAGGCGAATGTAATCCAGCGTGAACAGACGTGTTTTCAACCGGCGGACGACGATCAGTTCTCCATCTCTTTCCCAATAGTACCCCTGCGTATCCAGCAGCGCGGACATGGCTTTTTCGAGCGCAAGCCCCTGAAAGTCGACCGTCACCACGCCTTCGACTCCCGGCTCCACGACGATATTCAGCGTATTGGCGCGTGAGAACATGCGTAAGGCATCGACCAACGGCATTTCCCTCGCCCGAAAACTGAACACCCGGGCAGGCTTGGCATCAGTACGCATGAGTCCCGAAGGAGCGCCAAGCGCCATCCGATCCTCAAGCGAAAACGGAGCCGGACTCGGGTCGGAACGTCCCCTGGGAGAGACCTCCGCAGAAGGAACGGGAGGCCGGAGAGCTTCCGTTTTGGGGAATTCACGATTCAGCGGACTTGTTGATGGCACTGGACCGGACGTGCAACTTGCCGCCATGCAAGCCAGAAGAAGGCTCAGAACGAGAATCCCCGGTCGTGGCATCCTCTCTCGTTCCCGGTCATAAAGCCTGTGGACCTCACTGACCGGTCCGTTGATAGAGGGAATGTGCATGATCCTTGAAATGCGAAAAAGCTCTTGGGTTGTGTGCCAATAAACTCCAATTTTGACCGATATGTCAAATACACTCCTATCTTCACCATTTTGTCAACCTGTCTGCCGCTGCTAGGACATCGGATGGGAGGGATGTCGGAGAGGAATGAGGCACCACGGAATGGCTTCGGGCGATTGCCAATCCTGATCAGGCAGGAGAGGATTGCTGGCATCAACCGGTAGGCGCGCAACAACTATTCTGCTGATTCGGCAATTTTGTTAAGGATGACGGGCGGGATTATGAGACTGAAATCCCTGATATCCGGACGTGATGAACTCTTGGCCAGTCAAGGCTAGGGAATCGGCAGTGGGGTATTGGGAAACAAATTGTTTTGAATTGATCCGGAGGTTGCGTTGTCGGGTGCCTGGAGTGCCCCATAAATCACGGGACATCCAGGCATCCTGTCTCATGCACTTCAATGCTTAACGTATGAGCGGAAGATTCGCTGGTCGACGTCACAAATGACACCGTTCCGTACAGAGCGGTTATTCATACATCGAAACTTCTGAGCTATTTCACGTCCACGCTCATAATAACGAATTCCTTGTTCAGTTGGCTGCCCTGATGAGGTTCCACATAGGTCCCATCATAGTAATACCATTGAAGCGGCTCCATCTTCCCCAATTCACTGGGGTGACGAGGAAGTTTCTTGACATCCAAGCCGTTTTTGATAAACGTCGCAGGGTTGATGTAATACACGACATCTTCATGGGTTTGCTCTGGGGTTTGCGAAAAATGGATCATGTTGTGTTTGGTCACCGTCTCCAGCATGCACATTTCGCCACTCGCCTTGGTGGCATCAATGGGCACCATCTTCGACCCGGGAGCAATCATGTTCGCAATCGCATTAATCTCTTTACGGGCTTTTCCTTCCAACTTCAACACCGGTGCGAAGGCTTCGTTGACGTCATTCTGCGAGGCATCGGCACGAACAACGGATGGTACGGCCAACAAGATCGAGCCACAGACGCCAAGGATTCCAATGACGAGCGACACTGATCGCCAAGACTTGCTCATGCCTTGCGCCGGAGAAATAGGTTTGCGGTTCTTGTCTTTCATGACTGATGCTCCTCTGTTATTGGTTCATGATTAAGCATTACTGAGTATCCGAATTTCGTGAGGATGGAACTGCCATTCATCGGCAGCCAAAGAGGTGAGGCCGCTAAGTTAACAGGCTCACACGATACACGTCAATCATAACCTGGTCCACCGTTCCGATCATTATCGATCAAGACCGGATCCCTGTCTCAGGTCGAATATTCCCTAGACGATCATTCGGGCCAACGGGTTACGTTCCGCCGAAGGCGCGAACGACCAACAGGACGAGGCGGGCAACTAGTTTGCTGGTTCATGGGATCAGACTCTACCTTTTTGTGAAGAAAAAAGGTGGGACAGGGACGGCCGTCAGCACGAAGACTGGCCCCGCCCTTCTCTTTCTATTTCACCAACGTCCTGATGTAATGGATCAATTGCCAGATCTGACTGTCCGGCATATTGGAAAAGGCCATCATGCCTGTACCTTTGGAGCCGTTCTTGATGATCCAGAACATCTGCCCGTCGGAAATATCCCGCATGGTTTTCCCACACGTGAAGTTCCGCGGAGGCGGATTCAGGGCAGCCCCCATCGGTCCCTGTCCATCACCTTTGGCCCCATGGCAGTTGAAGCACGCCAACGGTTGAGCCGTTTGCTGGTACAACGTTTCGCCGGCTTTGATGTTGGCCGCATTGTCAGGTAACGGATTCGTCATGGTCCGGAACGTTCCCGGAGCGCGTTTGGTCTTGCGCGGTTGCGGGCACATCCCGGACGGACCCGTCCCCGTTCCGGCAGCCGTGGATTCCGGCACGCCCTTAAACGTCGCTTTCAGATACGCCATGACGTCCGCCACCCCCTGTTGACCGATCGTGAGACCCCAATACGGCATAGTGGGCGATTTCCCCACGCTTCGCCCGCCATGATAGATCACGTTGTAGAGGTATTCCACCGGCAGTTTGTCAAAGGCCATCTTCGCATGCACCGCGGGTTGGGGACTCAAGCCCGACGCAGCCGGGCCGTCACCTTCTCCCGTGGCGCCGTGACATTGCGAACAGTATTCTTTATAGACGACTTTCCCACGATCCACGCTGGCCTTCGCAAACTCCGGGCTGGTCCATGGATCGTGGTATTTGAAATCCGGAACGCCCAGGGTCATAAGATAGCCGACAATCGCCCGCACGCCGAAATCCGTGGCGTCAGCCAGAAATTCTCCGCTGTGAGGCGTGAAATCCTGCGGATTGAGCGCAAACCGGTAGAGCCAATCCGGATTATAGCGCATGCCGGACTCCGCCAAGTCGATACTCTGCGGTCCGCCGACCAGTTGCCCGTTTTCCTCGATGGTATGGCATCCGATGCAGGCATGCTCCTTGTACGCCACGGCGCCGAACTCCGCTTCTTTCTTGGTGACCTTCGACACGTCAAACGCCCCGACTTGCACGCGCGGGTCGATGAACTGTTTTTCCAAATAGGTCGCAATCGCCTCGGCTTGATCTTCCGGAAGGGTCACGTGTACGGCCGGTTCCCACCCCTGATCCCACCGGTAGCTTTTGGCGTATAACCGTTTTTCTTTCCCGGAGAGAAATCCGACCAGCCAGTTGTGCTGGTACTTACTCCCGGCCCACATCAAATCCGGAGCTTTCAAATTGAACCGGCTTACCGGTTCGCCCTGGAATTTGTGGCAGGTCGAGCACACGTCCTTCACCGTCATTTCAGCCTGCCGTTCATCGGCAGCCCAAAGCGGTGAGGCAGCCAACAGGCTCACGCAGACCCCCAGGATCACCACCTGGGACGTCGTTCCCATCACTTTTGCCAATAAACGAAGCTTCTGTTTCATGTCTTCACCTCCTGATACGACTTCCATCATGCCGACCGATTACGTTCCGCCAAAGGCGCGCACGTACGACAGAACGTCCCAGGCCTCTTCTTCCCTCAACACGAGCGGAATGAACGAGGCCATGTCCGTACCCGGGCTCCCGTTTTTCAAAATCCAGAACAGCTCGCCATCGGTCCGTGCGGCCTGCCACTGGATGTCCGTGAAATCCCGCGGGAGCTTTCCTCGCAGGCCCGGAATGTCGCCCAGCCCCTTCCCGTCCCGTCCATGACACGTCACGCAAAACCCTTTGCCATGAAAGATCTCCCGGCCGCGTTCAAGCCGTTCGGGAGTATCGGGAAAAGGATCCTGCCACGTTCTGGCTTCCTCGATCTGGTCAGGCGGCACACGCGGCTTGAGAACCGCAGGGTCCCCTCCCCAAACCACCGATCCGCCCATCAGGACTGCAACGAGGACGCAACTCACCCCTTGTCTGCTGGCAACTCGCATCAGACGTTTCCTTGTGTGAACAATGTTGGTGGGCAAAAAAGGTGCGGGAAGTGAAGCGTTCCCGCACCGGTACTCGATGTTATTCGGTTCGGAATTTGTGACCGACGGAATTCGGAATCGTCACCGTTCCATCAGGCACCTTCTGGCCCGGTTGCCAGAGGTGATAAATGACGCCGTCCGTTTGTGCGGCGGCGGCGGCGATTTCCGCGACCTTGTTCTTATCTTCAATGTCCAGAATGAGTACGCGACCGGTGGCGATTTCCACCTCATGATCGTGGAAGTTCCTGTTCCACGTGATCAGCGGCACTTCCTTGCGGGCCAGGTCCTTGGCCACAAAGTATTCGACTCCTACCAACGGCGCCTTGTCGTCGGTGGACGGAAAGAGCAGACATTGGATGATTTCATTGGAAATGCCTTTGCAATAGTGATGGAAGGGACCGCCGATCTGTCCGTCCGCCATCATGTGCGGGGCCTGGACGTGCAGGCCGAAGCCATCCGCCGGGCCACCATCGCTCATGGCCGGCGTGACCATCAATCCGATACAGAAGACACTGAGCAGCACGATGAAACTCATCGAGCGAATCGAACCGAACATGACGTACCTCCTTGTGGTTAATGAATAAATCGTCCGTTTCTACCAACTACGAGCGATCTTTCCTATCGTGTTTTCAGTTTGACCATTTAATGGATATAATAGCCCATTCGTTGTGAATTTCGTGTTGATCATAGCATGAAAACGACACCGACCGCTTCACTCTTTCGCCTGATTCCTTAAGGGGCAGGTGTTTATTCCCAATAGCGCCCACAACGGGCAATATCTCGCGCCTCCCGTCACAAGAGCAACCACCCCGACCACGCCAATGATCCCCACGGCCCACATGGGCAATCCGCTCAATACTGCCACCCCAACGGCCAAAAGGCCCAGAACCAATCGAATTTTTTGTTCGACTCCGCCGACATTTTTTGTCATGGGATCACCTCCTCGCAACCTTTTATCTTATCCTCTACCTACACAGAGCAAAGCCTATGCCACTTTTCACGTCGGCACAATAAAAAAATTACCCTTGAATTTTAAGGAGTTGCGCTGTGAAGCCTTGGAGAATGTTTAAGGAAGGGAGGTCATGTTAACGATAGAACGTTAACTTGTTAACTTAACGCGTTAACGAATTTTAGAGGAAGATCCCTGAATGCCGAACTGTTGCAGCTTTTTCCATAGCGTCACCCGGCTATATCCTAATAATCGAGCCGCCTTGGTTTTACTCCCCCGTGTTTCCCGAAGAGCATCGAGGATCCCGTCCCGCTCAGCCTGTTGTTCCGGGGTGAGGGTTTCCTTGATTGACGCTGCCGGGGAAGGAGAGGCGGTCGTACGAATCTCCGGGGGCAGGTCGAGTACGGTCAGACAATCGCCATCGGCCGTGACAAACGCATGTTCAATGGCATTTCGCAATTCCCGAATGTTGCCCGGCCATGAGTACTTCAACATCTGCTGCATGCCGTCCTGCGATATCTCGTTGATGGAACGGTGGTACACTTTGGACCCTTCGGCAAGGAAGTGGCTGACCAACAATGACAGGTCTTCGCGCCGTTCTCTGAGGGCCGGAAGAGGAATTTCAAAAACGCGAATGCGATAAAAGAAATCTTCCCGCATGGCCCCCGTCGTCAACGCACGCTTTAAATCCTTGTTGGTGGCAGTGATGAAGCGCACGTCGACCTTTATGCTTTTTTCATCACCGACACGCCGGATCTCGCTCTCTTGCAATACGCGAAGAAGTTTCAGTTGGAGCAAAGGACTCGTATCGCCGATTTCATCCAGAAACAAGGTGCCTCCTTCGGCCGCCTGGAAGACACCGGCTTTATCACGGATTGCCCCCGTAAAGGCACCCTTCACGTGACCGAACAGCTCGCTTTCGATCAAGGTCTCCGGAATGGCCGAACAATTGATGGCAAAAAACGGCTTGTCCTTTCTGCCACTGAGGGCATGAATCGCCCGAGCCGCCAATTCCTTTCCCGTGCCCGACTCCCCGGTCAGCAGGACAGGCACGTCGCCTTGCGCGGCCAAGCGCACCCGTCGATAGACTTCCTGCATGACACTGCTGCGCCCGATCATTTGCTGAAATGAATCTCTGGACCGAGCCTGTTCTTCGAGGACCTGGATTTTTTCTTTGGCTAAAATGAAGGAGGTGAGGTCCGTAAACGTCCCGACGGCGCCGACGACCGTGCCGCGTTCATCGCGCAGGACGGATACGTTTCCATAGAGATACAGTTCCCGACCGTCCTTCGCCGATACCTTACATTCCTGATTGCAGATTCCCCACGGATAGGGTGTCGGGTTCTCCAGAAACTCGGTAAGTTTGTAAAACCCTTTACAGTTTTTCCCTTCAAGAATGTGACAGGATCGCCCGATGACTTCATCGCTCGAATAACCGGTAATCCGCGCCGCGCCTGCACTCCACGCAACAATATGGCCCTGGGCATTCACGGTAAAGACGCCATCGCCCATGGCGTCGACCATGGTGCCGAGGACGTCAGGATTTTTCCGAAAATCAAGTTGGAAGTCTTCTTCTGGACTGGACACGGCCTGAACCCGTCAACCCGCCTGGTTAGACTGTCTTTGCCGCCTTGCGCGACCGGTTATTCCGTCCGGGTCGAGGCTGCACACCGATCCTTCCGGTCCCAAGCGGATACGAAAAGTCAAACGAAAACAGCCTGCATCGGACAAGGAATCGTGAGGCGAGGCTGTTCGGCGCCAAGCGAGAACCAGCCACTTCAACAAGATCAACGGCTGAATTCTCGCCCGAACGTGCTCGTTTAAGAATTTGCCGTCACCAACGAGTGAAACTTCGGATCCGTGTCCACGAACCCTTTCAAGGTATCGTTTTGCAGGAGAAAGGTCCAGGACTGGGGCGTGGCTCCCGGAATCTGTTGATACCAGCGTCGCGCTTCCTGCAAAAGTGCGAACATCGCCTCATCGTCACGCTTGGGGCGAAAAACCAAACTGTACGCCTTGGCATAGGCCGCGGAGAATTTGATCAGGGGATCGGAAGACAACGTAAAGGCCTCATCGGCTTCTTTGTACCCCTGGATGACATCCGGGTCGTCAAAGAACCGATTCCACGCGACCTTGCTGATTCGTGACCAGGCAATGGCCATCAAGATCCTGGCACGCATGTCCGGTTGATCCGTGGGCAATTCGGAAAGCAACTGCTGAGGGGCCATGATGGCTGACACCTGGTCGTTTGTCCAGCGATAGGCCATCGTCAGTTTCAAGCGCGTTTCAAAATCTCCGGGTTGTAAATCCACCAAGGTCTCCATCGCGGGAATCAAGCGATACAAATAATCGGCCGGGGTCGGCTCGGTTTTGCCGCCCATTTCCATCTCGAGGGAAATATCCATCCTGTCGGTTGACGACTGGATCGTCCAATAGAGGGCGTTAAAGGCCTGGTACAGCGGACCGCTCTCCAATTGAACGCCATGCGTCCGTGCGCCAAAATCCAACAAGCCGGCATACAATTCGGCGGTAATCGCTTGCAGCCCC
This sequence comes from Nitrospira sp. SB0662_bin_26, assembly GCA_009840285.1. Classification (GTDB taxonomy): domain Bacteria; phylum Nitrospirota; class Nitrospiria; order Nitrospirales; family UBA8639; genus Bin75. Next base: position 1,930 of record VXOF01000026.1, on the reverse strand, counting down.
TCCAGGTGCGAAGGGTTCACGACCAAAATCCTGTTGAGCATGGAGATCCGTTCCCGGCGCGTCGGCAACGTTTTCGCCCGCTCCAGACCGGCGGTCAAGGCCGCTTGCGCTTCCTTCGCATTCCAATATTCCGTGGACCGCTGCTCAAACCCACCCGCATCCACGAGAAATGGAATCGGCGTCCCCATGGAAGAGGTCATCGGCATGTTGAGGACTGCGGCATCCACGGGAAACCCATGCTGTTGCAGCCCTGACAACACCACCCATTTCACGGTCACGGCTTTGACCGGATGGATCGGTTTTTTATACGGCACGACCCAATCCTGTTGACCCGGGCCGTTCGCGGCCGGTGACGTCATCGGGTCCGGATAGGCAATGCGGACCCGGACCAGGGTCGTGGGCACGGCCACCATGTGGTCGGAACCCGGAACCTGAAAGGACGCATGGGGAAGCGGGCCGGTACCAATCACCTCCAGGGTGAACCCGGGCGCCCCGGACATGTCGCCAATCTCGGGCATGACAAAAAAGGAAGGGGCTCGCTGATGCGCTTGGGTTTCCGCGATTTCGAACCGCTTGAAATCTCGAAAATTCACCAACTTGCCGACGCCCGGCCACAACTCATCCAGCGCCAGGTCACGGCTCTGGACCACCTCCGCGTGCGCCTGAGCCAGCCGGTCCCAACACCAGGAATAGACCGGGTCCGATTGAGGTAGAAACTGCCCTTTCTCCAAGGCCCCGGCTTCCACCATTTTCAACAGACAGACAAAATCGTTTTGGGCCACCTGAATCGCATCCCGATTGGCCACCGCTTGGGCGTAGGTCATGACCGCCTGTACGGCCGCCTCACCCTGCGCAGCCGGAGCGGGCTCTGCAGCGCCCGAAAAATCGGCCGCCCCGAACCCGACCAACCCCAAAATAAGGACCCCAAGGCCAAGACCACGTCGTTTCGATACTTGCGATTGGTTTCGGCCATACGTGGAGGCCCGGTTACCACCATCAACCATCCGATACCTCATGAGCACTTCTCCTCTTCAAAATCATAGTTGAACACGAAAATACACACCTCACACCAGCATATCCAATTTAGGAACCTCTGATTTATGGCACTATCGGGCGCATGGCAGCGTTGTGTCCTCGCTCAACCCTCGCCTATCTCTATGATAAGCCTCGGGTTTCGCTCCGGGACGCCTTGCCCTGCATCCCGCTATCATAATAAATCAGAGGTTCCTTTATCCATCTAACCGTCAACCACGATCGTCCCGTTCATGATATGTCCCGGCAAATCACAGAAAAACGGGAATGAGCCGGCTTCCTTCGACGTGAACACCAATTCGACCTGGCCGCCTGAAGGAATCAACACGCGGCGAAACCCCTCCTTGCCGAACTGCGGCGCCCCGTCGCCACTGACTTGGACGTTTGTCCGAACCAGAAGATCCGCGGGCACAAACGCATGCAGTTCAACATCTTCATTCTTGAAGATAAGGCGGACACGTTGCCCGACGCGCAGGTTCACCACGTGCGGAACAAACCGGCGGTTCTCGATGTGAACGGTCACGGCGACGTCTTCCTGACCCAATACCGCGGCGGGCACGGCTGCACCAAAGCCAGCGCCGGGGCTCCACATACCAACCATCAAGGTTACAACGACGCCGGCCAGGTTGATTCTTTTCATCAGTTCGATGGCGTTGTTCCTCTCAACCGTTTAACTATTCAGTGTAACAAAGTCCCGGAAACCCGCACAAATGGACGGTTCACGCTTTTGCCCCCGACAACCGCACAATGATCTTCCATTCGCTTTCGCGGACCGGTTGAACCGAGAGACGGGAGCCCCTGCGAAGCAATTCCATTTTTCCCAGGCCTTTCACTCCCCTGAGGCTTTCCAGGGAAATCGGCGTGCGCAGCACCTTGTTCAACCGGACGTCGACCATCA
>VXOF01000095.1 GCA_009840285.1 Nitrospira sp. SB0662_bin_26 | reverse complement strand
CCCGCGCGTTGGGGTACATGGACTGGGCCAACCAGCCCGATCCCTTCCGGCGCTATGAAGGCGCTCCGCTCCATGAATTGCCGCTGCTGGCGGCCGGCGACGAACCCGTTGCGCCTGCTTACGAATCGCTTTTTGCCTCACAATCGATCCCTGCCCAACCCTTGACCCTGAACAGTCTTTCCCGGTTCTTCGAATACGGCCTCTCCATTACGGCGTGGAAAGAATACGGGGGGAACCGCTGGGCGCTGCGTAGCAATCCTTCCAGCGGCAACCTGCATCCCACGGAAGGCTATCTGCTGATCAGGGAAACCCCCGACCTGCCGCTGAAGGCGGGACTCTATCACTACGCCTCCAAGGAACACGCTCTGGAGCACCGGTGGCATGGTTCGACCGAGACGATCGAAGCCCTCCTGCAACTCTTTCCGGCGGAGGCCTTTCTCGTCGGCCTGAGTTCGATACATTGGCGGGAAGCATGGAAGTATGGCGAACGTGCATTTCGCTACTGCCAGCACGACATCGGACACGCGCTGGGCACGTTTCGGATTGCGGGAGCCGTTCTCGGGTGGCGAGTCTTTCTTCTTATCGGTCTCGATGATCCAACGATTGGGACACTGCTCGGCTTGAACCGCTTGCATGAATTCGATCGTGCCGAACCCGAACTTCCCGAACTGCTGTGTGTCGTCTGTCCCGTTCCAAATCTTCTACCTCCCCTATCCCCTCCAGACCCTTCGACTTCGCTCAGGGCAGGCAAAGGAGGGGAACAAGGGGCATCCTTGCCGCTCGCCGTTGATCAGGACGTGCTCCAGCATTGGGAACAAGGAGATTGGCGAGGCAAAGCAAACCGGTTGAGCCGGGACAATCCCATTCCCTGGGAAATCATCGATGACGTGACCAAAGCCTCCTGGAAAACCTCGATGGAACAGTCGGAACTTCGACTCTCCCCTGCTCGTCCCTCGGAACAGGACCGAATGGAACAGGCTTCTCCGCCTGACTCCCGGACAAGCACGATCTCCGCGCACCAGATCATTCATCAACGAAGAAGCGCGGTGGCCCTCGACGGAACAACGTCGATATCCGCAAAACAATTTTTCTTGATGCTGGAGCGCGTCATGCCGTACCCGGATCGACCGGTTGCCGAACGGCCCATGCCGTGGGATTCGCTTCCATGGGATCCGACCATTCACCTGGCCCTGTTCGTGCATCGCGTCGACGGTCTCCTGCCCGGAATGTACATGCTCCTGCGAACTGCCGATCCCGCTCTCAAGGCCGCCTTTCAACAAGCCATGCATGAGCAATTCGTCTGGACCGTTCCTGAGGAGTGTCCGGCGTCGCTTCCGCTCTATCTGTTGGAAGATGGAAACGCGCAACAAATCGCCACGCAGGTCAGTTGCCACCAGGAAATCGCGGGTGCCGGCGCGTTTTCATTGGGGATGATTGCGGAGTTCGAGGCATCGTTGGAGAAACACGGCCCGTGGTTCTACAAACGCCTGTTCTGGGAGACCGGACTCATCGGGCAGGTGCTGTACCTCGAAGCGGAGGCGGCCGGCGTCCGTTCAACCGGCATCGGGTGTTTTTTCGATGATCCCGTGCATCGCGTGCTTGGGTGGTATCCCGACACGCGGTTTCAATCCCTGTATCACTTCACCGTCGGCGGCGCCGTCGAGGATCATCGCCTCACCACCCTGCCCCCCTACGGCGAATTGAGCGAGAGCCGGAAGGACGTGGAATGACTTCTTTTGTTATCCCCGACATTAGTCATCGGGGCTCCGACGTCGTTGTCTTTAGGGACGATGAAAAAGCCAAAGACACTGGATGCCTGATCAAGCCGGGCATGACAACAACTGCGAATGCCTAGTCCCGGCGCCTGCGGGCGTGGCTGCACCCCGGTCCCGCAAGCTCTATGTGAGGGCGAGGACTGTCTGAGCGCCCTTCGACTCCAGGCGCGTGGCGCCTTACGCTCAGGGTGACCGGAGAGGCACCCGTTCGTCCTGAGCGTAGCGTTAGCGAAGTCGAAGGAAGCAGAGCGAAGAAACCTCGTCGTGCGGGGACGACACCCCGCAGGAATGCCCTCTCTCTTGAAGTCCGCCCATGGAATAGGATAGGGTAATTGCCAGCCACGGCGGCTTCTCTCATCGGTACCGTGAGAACGAATGGCCGCTCTTCTCCGACATGGTAAGGACACGTGAATCGCCCAATACAAAGGAGGACACCATGAATCCACTCGACTCGATCCCCGGAACGATAGGCGCAGGATTCGTGCTGACCGTCGTTCTGTATTTTGTGGTGAAAATGCTTGTCTAGTTTTCTACGGACTTTCGACTGACCTGAACTCAACCCAAAGAGGATAGACCATGGAAACCTTATTAGCCTGGGGACATTTTCTGGCGGGTATCACCTGGATCGGTATTTTGTATTACTTCAATTTTATTCAAGTTCCCTTTTTGGGAAAAGTCACTCCCGAAACCAAGGCGGAGGCCTTTCAACACCTGGTCCCGAATGCGCTCTGGTGGTTCCGTTGGGGCGCCCTCGCCACATGGCTGTTCGGCGCCGCGCTCCTGATGAACCAGGGCCGGTTCGGTTCGGCGTTCGCCCTGCAGGGACAGGATGCCATCATCGGGATGGGAGCGTGGCTGGGCACCATTATGCTCTTCAACGTCTGGGGCATTATCTGGCCGAATCAGAAAAAAGTGCTGGGACTGAAGGAAGCCTCGGCGGATGAGAAGAAAGCGTCCGCGCGCACGGCGCTCCTGGCGTCGCGGACCAACACGATGCTGTCGATTCCCATGTTGTTCTTCATGGCATCGTCCGGGCACGCGTCCGGCCTGTTTGGAGCGGCTTGATTCGGGGAAGGGTAACGCTAGTCAAAAGGAGTGCTGGTCATGTGGTTGCGCCGTAACAATACGAGGTGGCTCTTCATTTTCATTGCGTCGTCGTGGATTGTCGCGCCGGGCGCGTGGGCGAACGACACGGAAGGCTGGTTTGCCGGAGTCCGGTTCGGCCATGAACTCGCCGAGGCGACTTACACCAAGAGCGTCCACTACAACGCAGGGGTTCTCCCCCCACCTCTGGAGGATGGAAGTGTGATCGCGGGTGAGGACAGCGCCAATGACGGCTTCAACTCGTTCTCGGCGAACCTGGGCTATCGCGCGTTCCTGTCCGACCGGGTGTATCTCTCCGGCGAAGTCGAAGGTGCGGTCTACGGCAGTACGGTGCAAGGCTTTTTCGAAGGAACGTACACGGGTGACACAAACCCCATTCCCTCTCAACACATCTTCCCCGGAGCCTGGAGCGTGGAAAAGAACCACAGTATCGGATTCAACGCACGACTGGGGTACGTGCCCGAGGGTCTTGCCTTCCTGGGCGAAGGCCGCTCGGTGTACCTGATTTCCGGAGTGAAGTGGCTGGACGCCACCTTTGAAGCCGCCTTTGATAATCGCGGGGTTGGCGACCAAGCCATTCGTGGCGTGACCCGCAGAACACGCAACGCCGTCCCCTGGCTCATCGGAGGCGGCCTGGAGTTCGGAAGCAGCAAGGACCGCTTCGACGTGCGGATTCACTATTCCAGTTGGAGCATGGATTACGCCAGCGGGGATGGGGCGACAGAACAGAGCGCCTATGTGCCAAACACGTTTGACGTTGATGAAGTCGCCATCTCCCTGGGGTATACGAGATCGTTTAGCCTGGGCATGTAAGGAAAGAGGGCCGGCACACAGGCCCCTACGCGCGATATAATATCGAGATAGAATATTCATTGTCCGAACCGGGCAGGCGTTGCCGGCTCGGGTTTATTTCATCATAACTTTTCTTTCGAGAGGATACTTCATGGGCAAGAGTCTCAAGGACACACAAAGCCACGACAATCTGAAAGCCGCCTTTGCCGGCGAATCCCAGGCGAATCGCCGCTATCTGTATTTTGCGCGTCGCGCGGATATCGAAGGATACACGGACATTGGCGGCTTGTTCCGTGACACCTCGGAAGCCGAAACCGGCCATGCCTTCGGCCATTTGGATTTTCTGAAGGAAGTCGGCGACCCCGCCACGGGCGAGCCCATCGGAAACACCGAATCGAATCTCAAGGCGGCCATCGAAGGCGAGACCTACGAGTACACGCAGATGTACCCGGGTATGGCCAAGACCGCGCGGGAAGAAGGCTTTGAGGAATTGGCGGAATGGTTCGAAACCCTGGCCAAGGCGGAACGCTCCCACGCCAACCGCTTCACCAAAGGGCTGGAATCGTTAGGCAACGCGTAATCCCTGCTTCACATCCATGGAGCGGAGTCAGCCGGTCTTCCCGACTCCGCCTCCCGTGGTTTCCTGCGTGAAGAACTTCGTTGAAAAGTATTCACCTCATTTCCCCTGACTGGACGCGGGACGATCTCGTTCGGGAGACGAATCGCATCTTCGACGTGTGCGACGGCTGCCGCCGGTGTTTCAACCTCTGCCCTTCCTTCAATACACTGCTGGACCGGATCGACGAGTATGACAGCAACGTCTCCCGCTTGACCGCCTCGGATTACGAACAGGTTGAAAAGGAATGTTATTACTGCAAGCTCTGTTACAACCACTGCCCGTACACGCCGCCCCATGACTACCAAATCGATTTCCCCCGTCTCATGGCTGCATGGAAAAAGCAACGGGTCAAAGAACAGGGCGCGTCCTGGCGCGATCGCCTGCTGATCAAAACGGATCTGATCGGGAAACTGGGCGGCCTGACCGCCTCGCTGACCAACCGGATGCTCTCGACGCAATGGATCCGGAACCTGCTGGAACCGATCATCGGCCTTCACCGCGACCGACAGATACTGGCCTTTTCCCGGGAAAACTTTCCCGCGTGGTGGCGCAAACGCGGCCCGGCGCTGCAACCCGAGGTTGCCAAACACAAAGTGGTGCTGTTCCCGAGTTGCATGGTGAACTATCAGGCCACGGATATCGGCAAAGCCACGGTGCAGGTCCTCGCCAAGAATCGCGTGGAGGTCGTCGTGCCCGAAGGACAACGCTGTTGCAGCATGCCGTCCTTTGATCTCGGAGACACCGAAACCATGGTGCAGACCGCCACGCACCACGCACGCCTGTTTCTCCCGTATCTCGAACAAGGTTATGATCTCGTCGTTCCTACGCCCAGTTGCAGCCTCATGTTCAAACGGGAATATCCGTATCTGGTACCGACGCGCGACGTGGCTTTGATGGCTGAACGCACGTTCGACGTCTGTGAGTATCTGATGCGGCTCAAGAAAGACGGGGCGTTGTCAACGGAGTTCACACACGCGCCGCGGCGCATTGCGTACCAGGTCCCCTGTCATCTGCGCGACCAGAACATCGGTTTCAAATCCAAGGAACTCATGGAACTCACGGGCGCCACGGTCGAGATGATTGAAAAATGTTCCGGGCACGACGGATCCTGGGGCGCCAAGGTGGAATTTTTCGATCAGTCCATGAAGATCGCCGGGAAGGCCGTCCGCGCCATTTCCGATTGCGAACCGGACATGGTCGCATCCGATTGTCCTCTGTCGGCCCTGCAACTCGATCAGGCCGGAGCGACGCCGTCAACCAACAGGACGCAGCACCCCATTCAAATTGTTCGCGACGCGTACAACCTGCCATCATGAACCCATTGACGCCATCCGATCTTCTCTCGCACGCGGACTATGAAGCGCAACGCCCGGCGTTTCGACAGGAGATCATCGCCCTTAAAAAGCGGCGCCGGATCGAGGTGGGGCCACTGGTGACGCTGGTTTTTGAGAATCGACGCACGCTGCTGTTTCAAGTTCAGGAAATGGTTCGCGTCGAACGCATTTTCGAGCCGTCGAAAATTCAGGATGAGCTTGACGTGTACAACGCCCTGCTGCCCGGACCAGGCGAACTCAGCGCCACCGTGATGATCGAGATTACGACCCAGGAACGCATCAAAGAGATCCTCGACTCCTTCCAGCAGTTCGACCGGCCGGACACCCTGGCGCTCACGGTTGGGGATCAAGCCGTGTTTGCCGGCTTCGAAGCCGGGCACAGCAAGGAAGACAAAATCAGCGCGGTCCATTTTGTGCGGTTTGCGGTTCCCCCGGCTTTTGTGCACGCGCTTGGCGAGGATGGGTCTCCTGCCGGCATCCGGATTACCCATGAGCACTACAAGGCAGAGGCGAACGTCCCACCCGCTATGCGGGAAGAGTGGCTAAAAGACCTGCACGCCTGAGGTTTTTGGGGATTTTTCTTGCTCGACAAATTGACAACCGCCGGGGTGGTGGTTATTATTGATCGTTAAGAGGAAATTATTCCGGATTGTCGGGAATCCGGAAAACACGATACCTATTTATTTCATATTTGATCGGAGGGATTCATGGTTACAATCACCCCAATTGCCGAAGAGAAAATCAAAGAATTGATCCACGATGAGGAAGAGGAAGTCATCGGGCTGCGGATCTACGTGAAGGGCGGCGGTTGCAGCGGCTATCAATATGGGATGTCCTTTGAATCCAAGATGGATGACGATGACACGGTGATCGAAAAAGGAGAGGTCAAGGTCATCGTGGATTCGCAAAGTGCCCCCATGCTGAGCGGCGCGGAAGTCGATTACGTCGACAGCCTGCAGGGCTCCGGGTTTGCCATCAAGAATCCGCAAGCGAAAAGCACATGCGGTTGTGGGAGTTCCTTCAGCACCTGATCACAGCCTCTTCGAGTTCAACAAGGCCAGGATTCTTGCCTCTTCCAGGCGGAACTCCTGGCCTTTTTCTTAGGATCCCGATTCCGTTCATTCGCGCATGACACGATCGACTCTCACGAAACGAATAGAATTTTCCGCTTCCCACCGGTATTTCAAGCCCGAGTGGGACGAGGAACGCAATCGACGGGTCTTTGGCCCCTGTTCCCAGGAACACGGGCACAACTATCTGCTTGAAGTGACCCTTGGCGGGCAGGTCGATCCCGTGACCGGCATGATTATCAATCTGTACGACCTGAAACACATCGTGACGGACGTGCTCGAAGAGTTCGACCACAAACACCTCAACTTCGATATGCCCTACTTTGAACGGCTCGTACCCACCCCTGAAAATCTGGCCCTGGTGCTATGGCGGAAATTCCGTGAGCGCCCCGAGACCCGGGACATCGCATCGATACGGCTTTGCGAAGGAGAAAACCTGTGGGCCGAACTCTATCCTGACCCGGCATCACCGGACAAGGCGGACCCGGCTGAAGCCCTGCTGACTCGCCGGTATGCCCTGACGGTGAAGCGCAAGGCCGATGCCTCCCACGTGGAAACGTGGCCCTTGTCTCTGGACGTGACGGTTCGAGGTCAGATCGACCCCGTCACGGGTCGCGTCACGGATATCATGGCATTGGACAAGCGAGTCAAGGAACGAATTCTCGACCATCTGCAGGAAACGAATGTGTCGGAACACCCGGAATTTGCCGGCCGGCCGGTAACGCTCTCCACCCTGGCCCAAGTCCTCTGGTCCCGCTTGACCGACGTGGTCGATGCTCGCCTCGAACGACTCCGGCTCACAGACCATCACGACCTGACCCTGGACTATTCAGGATAGGCGCGCAGCCTGAGAACTCTTCTCCTCCTTATTTTCTCACCCAAAATTCCACATATTAAACGCTGCCTTTAATAAAGATGCGATCATGATTTATGGTGAAAGCAGCTTTTACTATAAAGAAGCGCCAACGAATGGCTCCATTGCCTGGCGCCTTCGGGCGTGGCTGCGCCCCGGTCCCGACACCTCTTTGGGGGCGAGGACTGTCTGAGCGCCCTTCGACTTCAGGCGTGTGGCGCCTTACGCTCAGGGTGACCGGAGAGGCACCCGTTCGTCCTGCGCGTAGCGTTAGCGAAGTCGAAGGAAGCAGAGCCGAAGGAACCTCGTCGTGCGGAGGCGAAACCCCGCATGAAAAAGCCAAGACTCTGGATCCCCGATCGGGTCGGGGATGACAAAAGGAAGAAGCAGGGGAAAAAGGTATGGAGATGGTCCCGTTTCGGAGCGAAGGCCCGGAAATCAGGAATCGGGCAGGTATTGCTTGATGAGGGCGATCAGTTCGTCTTCTTCGACTTTGCCTTCGCGGGTCAGCAGGAGATTCCCTCGAGAATAGAGATGCGTGGTGGGGTACGTTTCAAACTGGTGTTGCTTTTTGATTCCCCGGCACCGGCCCGGTACGTGCATCTTCGCTTTTCCCACGCGAACATCGGGCAGTTTGCGGGCGACCTCTTCCAGGATGGGATCGTAGGCGGCACAGGGTTCGCAGGCCGCAATGCCGTAGGCCACCACGGTCGCCTGCGCGCCTTTGAGTTCTTCGTAATTTTCGTCCGTGACGTTTTCGACGGTTCCAGCCATCCCGTGTTCCTTTCCCGTTCGTCAAAAACAAGGGGGATCCCCTGTTCGTGGGATCCCCCTTTTCAACGCGTCCCGCTGACGCGGTCAGTTCAACGCTTTCAATGCGTCCAAAATTTCTTTGTCGTCCCGAGCGGTCTTGATTTCCTGCACCTTGACGTAGGCCACATTGCCTCCCTTGTCCACGATCACCGTGGCCCGTTTGGAACAATTGAGATCCGGGAAGTACAGACCATACGCTTTGCACACGTCGCGATGCATATCGGCCAACAAGGTGTGCTTCAGGTCGAGTGAGTCGGCCCAGGCTTTGTGCGAAAAAAAGCTGTCTGTGCTGATGCCGAGCAGTTCGGCATTGGCATCGGAAAAGCTCGGAAAATCGTCCGTCAAGCATTTGTTTTCATTCGTGCAAACCGGACTCCAATCGAGAGGGTAAAAGGCCAGGACCACGTTTTTTTGACCCTTAAAACTGCTTAATGAGACTTCGTTTCCATCCTGATTCTTCAGGGTGAAATCGGGAGCAACATCGCCCACTTTTATTTCTGGAGCAACCTCAGACATAAAACCGCCTCCTTCTTACGGAACCTCTGATTTATTGCACTATCGGGCGCATGGCTGCGTTGTGTCCTCGCTCAACCCTCACCTATCTCTCTGATAAGCCTCGGGTTTCGCTCCGGGACGCCTTGCCCTGCATCCCGCTATCACAATAAAGCAGAGGCTCCTTACATTCGTTGAGGATGATGGAAATAGATGGAACGTACACTCTTCCGTTTGCAGGAATTTTTCGTAGCACGCTGTTTGAAAGTTTGTCAACCGGGCAAAAGGCCCAGGACCCGGAACGGAAGATCGGTGACCGGATCAGCGCCATAACCGCGGCCCTGACGCCGTGATCGGCACATGGCGGCGGGAGGCTTGTCTTTTTCATCAACCGGGGGTATCGTCTTCATATAAGCCTTATCCACTAGAGAACTGACCCCCTGATCATGAGCTCACTGCTGTCTGACTATCTCTCCGCTACGGAATCCCACCGTTTGACGCAACGTCTCCGACGTCTCCTGTGGCCTCTCCTGATCGCCGGCGGGCTGGCCGTCGGGGGGATGGCGGCGGTGGCCTGGCATATGACGACCGGACTGCCCTCGCTGGGAGGACTCCGGGATTACCAGCCGAGCTTAATTACCAAGATCACGGCGGATAACCGCCAGGTTATCGGCCAATATTACGTGGAGCGACGAATATTGACTCCGCTTCGTGACGTGCCCCAGCATTTGATCGATGCCGTGATTGCGGTTGAAGATACCAGGTTTTTCGAACACCCGGGATTGGACGTCTGGGGAATCCTTCGGGCCACCTGGACGAACTTCAAACACGGTGGAAAAATCCAAGGCGCCAGCACGATCACCCAACAACTTGCCAGATCCCTGTTCTTGACCC
>VXOF01000089.1 GCA_009840285.1 Nitrospira sp. SB0662_bin_26 | reverse complement strand
CTCTACGTCTTGTGGGCTGGGTGTTGTTTATAATAGACCGGGGCAATGGGGGCAGTTCTTGTGCCGTTGCTGAGTTGTGCCGTCTGTTCTCCGGCAGGGGCGCAAAGCGCGCCTGACGATTCTATCGAGTTCCTGGAGACCCTCGAAATTGCCGACACATTGGCCGAAGAAGAAGAGCGGGAAATCAGCATACCCACACCCGATACCACGACTTCGATGCCGTTGAACGACCTTATTATCTCTACGATAGCCAAGACTCCCATCGTCTCGCAGGCCAAGCGTACAGTTGCGCGGGATTCCATAGCGAATCGCAAAGGATTGTGGCAAACCGTCCCATTGACGGCTGCCCAAGCCGAGCGCCGCATCAGCCTTGCCGCCATCGACACGACCGCGGCCACGCCGTTCAACAGCTTACCGGTCACCACGATTTCCAAGAATTCCGTTGCCCCGTGGGACAGACCTGCACCCGAACTCCCTCGGGATTCCATTGCGGACCGCAAAGCACTTCGAAAAACCGTCAGACTCATTAAATCCGAACGTCCACCGTATCCCCAAGTGGCCCGCAGGCAGGGCTGGGAAGGTACGGTCGTGTTACGCATAAACATCGATCCGGGCGGGAACGTGGGAAACGTCGCTACCCAAAAAAGCACGGGCTATGACGCCCTTGACGAAAGCGCCGCAAAATCCGTCAAGACGTGGCGATTCGATCCGGCGAAAGATGGCGAGTTTCCTGTTCCCAGCGTGGTGGATCTGCCCATCAGGTTCAACCTTGACGAGTATGGAATCCAAGCCCCGCGGCCGGAACCTGAACCCGAGCCCGAGCCTGAACCCGTGAAGGTGAAGAAACCCGCCAGACTGGTCAAATCCGCACGTCCCGACTATCCCCAGACGGCGCGCCAGCAAGGCTGGGAAGGCACGGTCGTACTGCGAATCACCATCGGCACCGGCGGAGACGTTAAAAACGTCAAAATTCAAGAAAGCTCGGGATTTCCCGAGCTTGACGAGAGCGCCGCACAGTCGGTCAAAACGTGGCAATTCGATCCGGCGAAACTTGGAGACGATCCCATTTCTTCCGCTGTCGACCTGCCAGTTACATTCGATCTCGAGGAATATAAAGAGGAGACAAGAAACGAGGAATAGCTCACCTAAGGAGATCTGCTTATGAACGGTTATCGAATCATCCCATCAATTTTCCTGTTGTGTCTGTTGGCTATTCCGACTCAACAGTCTTTAGCACAGGACGCCGCGGATCAGGACGTTTTCAAACTCGAAGAAGTGGTGGTGGTCGGCTCCCGTGTTCCCACACGTTCGGCCCAGGATTCCCCGGTGCCGATTGACGTGATTGAAGGGAAAGACATGAGGAACTACGGGGTCAGGGACATGAACACCCTCCTGAGGGCCACCGTGCCGTCCTACAACGTCAACCAGCAACCCATCGGCGACGCGGCCACGCTGGTACGCCCGGCGAACCTGCGCGGCCTGCCCCCGGACTCCACGCTGATCCTGGTCAACGGCAAACGGCGGCACCGGGGGTCAGTCCTGACGTTCCTGGGCGGTGGCATTTCAGACGGAGCGCACGCGACTGATCTGGCCGCATTCCCGGCCATTGCGATGAAGCGCGTGGAAGTACTGCGCGACGGCGCGGCCGCGCAGTACGGGTCCGATGCCGTGGCCGGCGTGATGAATTTCGTGTTGAAGGACGCCCCGGACAGCGGCACGGTGGAAGCCCGCTGGGGCAAGTATTATGCAGGAGACGGCGATACCGCCAGTATTGCGGGCAACCTTGGCGTGCCTCTGCCGCTCCCGTTCATCCAGTCCGGATTTGCCAATTTCAGCTTCGAATATGGAACGAGGGACTGGACCGACCGCAGCCAACAACGCAGCGATGCGCAGGCCCTGATTGACGCGGGCAACAGGCACGTGGTGAGCAGCCAGTACACGCGGAAACCCAATGCCATGGTTTGGGGCGCGCCCGAGGTTCAGTATGACTACAAACTCTTCGGCAACTTCGGAATGGATCTGAACAGCAGCACCGAACTGTACGGCTGGAGCAACTATTCGCAACGCAAAATCGAAGGCGGGTTCTACTACCGTAATCCCAATACGCGATCAGGTGTATTCTCCAATGACGACGGCGCAACCCATCTCGTAGCCGATCTGTCCGGCGAGGGCTGCCCTGCCGTACCGACGGACCAGGCGGCCGACTATGCCAGTGACATCGCAGACCTTCCCTCTAACTGTTTCATGTTCAATGAAAAATTTCCCGGCGGATTCACCCCGTTCTTCGGGGGGACGGTGCGCGACTGGAGCGTTGCCGGGGGTATCCGCGGGGACCTGTCCAGCGACAATCCCTGGTTGGACGACTGGCACTATGACTTCAGCGCCGTGCTCGGTCAACACAGCACGGACTTCTTCATGAGGAACACCATCAACCCGCAACTCGCTAGAATGAGAACCAATATTCCGACGACCTATAATCCGGGCAAGTACACCGAGACGGATCACGTGATCAACCTGGATCTCTCCAGATCAATGCAGACCGCCATGCTCCCCTCCCCCCTGAACGTCGGCTTGGGCCTGGAGTATCGAGTGGAGCAATTCGAGGTCACGGCCGGCGGGGAGAATTCCTGGTTCGTTGACCCAAATCTCGCAGCACAGGGCTTCGGCATCGGGTCCAACGGATTTACCGGATTCCACCCCAATATCGCGGGAACAAACAACCGGGGCAGCTATGCCGCCTACGTGGATTTGGAAACCAACGTGAACAAGGACCTGCTGGTCGGCGTGGCCGGACGATATGAGGAATTCGAAACCTTCGGAGACACCCTGAACGGCAAGTTCGACACCCGTTGGCAAGCCACGCCCTTCATGGCGCTTCGCGGTGCGGTCAGCACGGGGTTCCGCGCCCCGACCGTGGGACAGGCGAACATTACGAACGTGACCACGGCGTTCGTCGATGAGCGACTGACTGACGTGGGAACCTTCCCGGCGAGCCATCCGGTTGCGCTCCTGAAAGGGGCTGAGCCGCTGAAGCCGGAAAAGTCCTTCAACCTATCCGCGGGCACGGTGTTGGACGTGGGCGGCCTGAACGTGACCATCGACTACTACCGGGTCGCGGTACGGGACCGTATCGCACGGAGCGCCCAAATTGATTTGACTGCAGCTGATTATAATGAGTTGCGACGTTTAGGCATCCAAAATCCCGAGCAGTGGGGCCGGGTGGCCTACTATGCCAACGCGTTCGATACTACCACCAACGGGGTGGACATCGTGGCGACTTACCCGATGCAGTTCGCCGGAGGGAACACCCTCTGGACGTTCGCGGGCAACTATAACCGGACCGAGGTCACCGACATCAATAATCCGGATGCCATCGATGCCAAGCGGGTGATACAGTTGGAAAAAACCCTGCCGTGGTTCCGGTTCACATTGACAGGCGATCACAGGCAGGGGCCCTGGCGGTTCCTGGGCCGGGTCTATTGGTACGACGGCTTTACGGAGTTTACGACAGACGGTGGACCTAATACCCGTGTCGACGCCGGTCAGCAGTGGCTCGTGGACCTGGAAACGTCGTACACCATGAAAAACGGGCTGACGGTCTCGGCAGGTGCGCAAAACCTGTTCGATTCGTATCCGGACAGATCAACCGGGGTTTCAGGCACGATGTACCCCGAGTATTCGCCCTTTGGATTCAACGGCGGATACTATTACCTGAGGGCGTTGTATGCATTCTAACCACTTTCCACCCTCAAATTTACTTACTTGCCCCCTCACCCTGGCCCTCTCCCTTGTGAGGGAGAGGGCCAGGAGGGGCTGTTTTTCTTTTAAAATATGAACGTGGGGAATCCCGATTTCATTACCAACCCCTTACAAACCATATAGAGGCGTTATGAACAGACAACTCTTGCGAATCATGTCTATCGGTATCATGGGCCTCGCGCTGGCGCTCACTCCTCTCACGAGCCTGGCGGCGGATGAAGCCCAAGCCTTGTTTAACCAGGGTGCTCTCCAATCCAACAATGGCGAGTTCCAGCAAGCAGCCGAATCGTTGAAACAAGCGTTGGAAATATTTCCTCGTTTTGCAGCCGCTCATCATCTCCTGGGGGTCGTCTCGTTTTCGGGCCTGCAACAACCCGACCAGGCCGTCACCCACCTGAAAAAAGCCGTTGAATTGCACCCCAATTTCGCCAGGGCCTATTTTGACCTCGGGTTGGTCTATCAGCATCAGAAAAACCTGGACGCAGCCAAAACGGCGCTCAAGAAAGCCATGGAGATTTATCCACGCTTCGGCGATGCGCAACTGAACCTGGCGTTTACCTATGACCAACTGGGTGAACGCGAACAGGCCATCAGCGCCTACCAGGCCGTGCTCAAGGATGATCCCAAACAACTCACCGCCCGATTTAACCTGGCGACTCTCTATGATTTGCAGGGCGACTCGGACCAGGCGACGAAACAACTGCAAAAGTTGACGAGCTTGGACCCTCAGGACGCCAACGCCTGGCTCCTGTTGGCCCAGTTGTCCGAAAAGGACCAGAAAGAGACGCAGGCGATCGACGCATACAAAAAGGCCTTGCAAATCTCACCTGACTTGCTGGATGCCCATTACGCCTTGGGGTATCTTATGCAAGCCCAGGATCAACCTGAACAAGCGGTGAACCACTTCCAGGAGGTCGTCCGCCTGAATCCGAAGCACGCCGAAGCGCAACTCAACCTGGGTGTGCTCCTGGCGAACCTCGACAAGCTGGACCAAGCCGAGCAGGCCTATCTGGCCGCCCTGAAGTTAAACCCGAATCTGGTCGAAGGCTATTACAACCTGGGAGTTTTCTACGAATTTCACCGCAAGGATACGGATAGCGCTCTGGAACAATACCGTAAATACATCGAGCTCGGCGGCCAGGACGACCGGGTCAAGAAACTGCTGAAAAAAGTCGGGAAGTGAACCACGTCGCCTCTATGAATGAATTCGGGCAGGATTCGTCCTTTCTGCGATTCGGGACGTGGTCCCTTGTGGTGCACGTCCTCTTCTTCGTGTTCGTGAGTTTCGTGCATTTTTCTCTCCAGGTGGAAAAACCCCCGCCGACGGTCAAGGTCACTTTTGTTGAAGTCCCGGCGCCTCCCCCTCCACCAGAACCCGAGCCCCAAGCCCCGGCCATGCGCCAGGCTCAACGAATGCAACCGCAGCCGGTCCAACGGAAACAGATTCAGCCTACGCCGCAACCGCCCGACATTGCTCAACCGGTGGAGATGCCCAAGGTTGCCCAGACGCCGCCACCCCAACAGCCGCCTCCTCAGCCTATGAAACGACGGCTCCTTCAGGATAACCGTGCCACGGACACCTTACAAGCACGCAACCTGACTAAAACCGCATCACGCAAAACCACCACGAAAACGACAACCAAGGTTGAGGCACCATCGATGTTCGTCCCCGGGTTTTCGACCGTCGCCGCCTTGCGAGGAGCCGCAAACCGGCAGCACATCGTACGCTCGTCTTTACCGCCAACGACTCCCGGCCGCGGAAGAAGAACCCTGCAGGCCTCTGCCAGCGGCGAAGCTCAAACCTCCACCAGCGTCGGGGTGTTGCGCTCCGTTCATCCGATCTATCCACGGATCGCCAAAAAGTCCGGGTGGGAAGGAACGGTACTCCTTCGCGTGACCGTTGAGACGAACGGCAGGGCCAGTAAGGTCGACGTGTCACGGAGCAGCGGGCGAAAAGTTCTGGATGACGCAGCGGTCAAAGCGGTCAGACGGTGGACTTTTCGCCCTGCACGGGACGGCAACATTCCCATTCGCACCCAGGTGGTCATTCCCATCAAGTTTTCTTTGGACAAAGCCTAACCCCATTTAACCGTAAGGATCACACGCCATGATTGACATGTCATTTGCTTTCATCAAAGTCCTGATGGCCGGTGGATTACTCATGCTTCCCATCATCCTGTGTTCGCTGGTGGCCTTGGCCATTATTCTTGAACGAGCATGGTTTTTTTACCAGATGCCCTCCTCTGGGAAAGCCGATGAGATGATTGAGTTGGTCGCTCAGGGCAAATTCGACGACGCACTCACTGTCAGCGAGGAAACGCAGCATCCCGTGCTTCGGGTGTTGGCATCGGGGATTCGCTCGCGCTCGGTCGCTCCGGAGAAGGCCATGGAAGCAACGGGCCTGGTCGAGGTGAGCCGCATGAAACGAGGCTTTCCTTCGTTGGACACCATCATTACGCTCTCCCCGTTGTTGGGGTTGTTGGGCACCATCATCGGGATGATTGATTCCTTCGGCATCATGGCCATTGAGGGTATGGGCTCCCCCCATGCCGTGACCGGCGGAGTCGCCGAAGCGCTCATCTGTACGGCCGGCGGCATTACCGTTGCCGTGCTGGCCCTCATCCCCTACAACTACTTCGTGGCTCGCGCGGAAGGCATAACCGAACAGATCGAGCACTATGCCACGCGCAATGAGGCAGCCCTGCAAGCCACTGCTGCCGTACAGGTGGCCTCATGAAGCTAGCTGCTGGCGACAAGAAAAAAGCCCGGATTGAGATTATTCCCATGATCGACACCATGTTTTTTCTGTTGGTGTTTTTCATGATCTCCACCCTGTCCATGACTCTCCAGAAAGGCATGGAAGTGAACTTGCCGAAGGCGAGTTCGGCGTCGGATGACCTTCCCGAACAGGTCACGCTTACGATCTCCGAAAAAGGCGATCTCTTCTTCAATAAAGACCGTTGCACGGTCTCGGAACTCGAGCTGCGCCTGCACGATCTCCTGTATTATGGGGAAAAACCCGCGGTGGTAATCAACGCCGATGAAGCCGTTTCGCATGGCCAGGTGATCGAGGTCATGGATGCCGTGAGAGAAGCCGGCATTTTCGACTTTGCCATTGCGACCAAGCCTGACAAGGCTACATCGTAGAGCATGGATCTGCCACACCAGCCGCAGGCCTGTCAGTTGTCTCAGTAGCCGTGTGGCCGCCGTTCTGAGGCAAGCACGGGGCTTTATTGCGCCTTCCGTTCCTTCTTACGTAACAATGTCCTCTCTGTTTGAGTGACGCAACCAAATCGGCAACGCAACTGTTGTGTAGGGCAGTCTTGAGAAAACGCAACAGTGGGAGTAGGCTGAAGAGTACAGGTCAGGGACTCTGTTCAGGAACCTATTCTCATGCAGAGGATATTATCCAAAGCCCGGTTTGGAATGGTCTCGATGGCGACCGTCTTGCTGTCGGCCTGTGCCGGGCACTCGATCATCCCGTTGGATATCGAAAAGCAGGTTGACCCGACGCTTTCGTTTGCGCAGGTCAAAGAATCGCCATCGACTCACCAGGGAAAGGTCATTGTCCTGGGTGGCGAAGTCCTGGACGCTACGCGCCTCAAGGAACACACCCGTCTGACCGTGCTGCAGCTTCCGACCGGCAGGAATCACGAACCGGCCATGGATCGCACGAAATCCCAAGGGCGCTTCCTTGCGTTTCAGACGGAGTTTTTGGATCCGGCTACCGTCCCGAACGGCACCCGAATCACGATCGTCGGGAAAATATCCGGTGCAGCCACCGAGTTGCTTGATGAAATGAATTATACGTATCCGACGGTCACCATCGAATTCATTAAAGTGTGGCCCGAAGCCATGCAAGTTCCCCCCAGGTTTGGGCGCTACGGCTTCCCCTATTACGGCTATCCTTACTGGTACGCCGGACCCTACTGGGGCCCGTACGGATTTTACGGACCGTACCGATTTATGTATTGGTAAGATTCACGCATTCTGGAAACTGAATTTGTTTCGAAACGGAATGCTTTTCGTAACCGATTGTTCACCAATCGGTGTTAGACCATGATGCACGTTCATTCACATTTCACATAGGGGGTTTCGTGATGCAGCACATCTTCAGACTGATTCTTTTGACTTCGTTCGTCGCATTTGTCGCCCTGGTGGGCTTCGGCATTGGAACGGCCGTTGCCGGCGGCCCACCGGCGCTCATGACGTCGCCTGACTCCAAAGCTCATGCCGCGAACAATGAGGGCATCGAGCATTATAACCAGGAACATTGGGACGTGGCTCTCGGTCATTTTATCAAAGCGGTCGAGGCCGACCCGGCATCGGCGGAAGCGCACTATAACCTTGCGCTCGCGTTGGATAAGACGGACAAGCACATGGAAGCGGCTAATGAGTTTAAAATGGCTCAAGACATCGGGAAAGACAATCCCGACATTCAGAATTCGAAGATCCTGCTGGGCCACGTCAAAATGCTCAAGAAAGGCATGTGACGACCGGCGTTTCCTTGACAGGAAAGCGGCACACGGAAGCGGGCAGAAATTCCTGCCCGCTTCCGTGTATTGAGAGAGGCCTGTTAGAAAATTGGTGGGTCGTACAGGGATCGAACCTGTGGCCCGCTGATTAAGAGTCATTTTTACCCCTCCCTTCCTACCCTCTACAATCCTCTCAAATCATTGATTTATAACGCTTGATAGAAAGCGGTAGATCATGGTATAACATGGGATATGTTATCTTTTTGTTATCTTTTCAGGGGCGCGTGACTCGCTGATTCTGCTCAGCGAGCAACAAAAAGGGGGCGGCCATGCTGACAGACAAAAACATTCAGGGGGCCATGCCGAAGGATCAGCCGTTCATCCTGTGGGATTCAGAACTCAAGGGCTTTGGGTGTCGGGTGTTCCCGAAGGGAAAGAAGTCTTTCGTCATCATGTACCGGGTCAACGGCAAACTCAAGTTGGTCAAGCTGGCAATGGTCGGGGACGTGACGTTACACGCGGCGCGGAAACGGGCGGCAACGGAACTGGCAAAGGTGCGGCTCGGACAAGAGGATATAGCAACGCGGCGGCATGAGGAACGGAAGGCTCCCACGTTTGCCGACTTGTGGGCGCGGTTTGAAACTGACTTTGCCCCGAACCTGATTAAACTTGACCGCATGAAGGAACGCACGTTGATGGAATATCGAAAGATCATCCGGCGTCATGTGTTGCCGTGGTTGGGAGAAAAGAAAGTCAAAGACATTGCCAGGGCTGACATTGAACGCACGGCCAAACGGATGATGCACATTTCCACGTCACGCAATAGGGCATTGGCCGTCCTGTCTCGATTGATGAACCTTGCCGAAACGTGGGAACTGCGTCCGCAACATTCCAACCCGGTCAAGGGTATCATGCGGGCAAGAGAAACGGCGCGGGATCGCGTCTTAGGTGAGAGTGAAATGCAACGGCTCAACGCGGCCTTACTGAATCTCGAAGGGCAACACTTGTTTGAAGTGCGGGCAATCGTGGTTGCGGCCTTGACGGGTTTGCGGATCAGCGAAGCGTTAAGTCTGCATTGGTCGAACGTGAACCTTGAAACCTCAAGGGCCGTGTTGCCGGTTACGAAAACAGGAAAGCGCACCCTCATTTTGGCCGGGCCGGTCAAGGCGATTCTCGAAGACTTGCCACGGGTCAACGATTCGGAGTGGGTCTTTCCTTCACACTACACGCGGCGCGGGGCCTGTGCCGTCACGTACAAGTCAACGCGAAAAGTGTTTGAGCAAGCCTGTCACGCGGCGGGGCTTGAGGATGTACGCCTTCACGATTTGCGGCGGTCGTTTGCAACCCATCTGGCGGCGCGTGGGGTGAGTGCTTTTCTCTTGCGTGATACCCTGGGGCACAAAACACTTGCCATGTCGAACCGCTACGTCCAACAAGCGAGTGACGCCTTGAGTGACACGGCGGAACAGGGCGCGGCGCTGATTGCGGGGTTACTCGAAAAAAAAGTTTAAGCTGATTTCTTGAACACACAAGGGCATGGTGAGGCGGTGAATCGCCTGTATCCATGCCCTTTTTCTTTGCCTTCATCCTTTCCCCGTTCATGCAATCCTGTATGGTGCACCAGCGTAGAAACATGAATTGACACGGTTTTTGAGCCGTGATACGTCGCAATAATACGCTATCAAACAAGGGGGTGCGACGTGTTCAACGAACAAAAGATATATCGCGTAGGCGATCCAGCCTTACACGAAATCGGCCGGCCTTCGACGTTGGCAAAGTGGCGAACGACTGGCGAAGGGCCTGACTTTGTTCGGCTCGGTAAGCGGATCGGCTATTCGGGGCGATCTTTGAATGAGTGGATTGAACGGAGAACAACAAAACAGCATGTGGCGGGATAAAAGAAAAGGGCTTCGGTAGCACCCGAAGCCCCTTTCTGTGTCCGCCTCATCATGGGTTGACAGTGGACAAGAGGACACCAATACACGCAAGTCCAAGTATGGGGGATTTCCTCTTTGCCGTCAACCCTGATTTCACCATGGGGTTGCACCATGTGCCGCTCGTTGCTTGCGGATCGACAAATAGGCAATAGAGGAAACCCAGTTGCGCGGGCTTTCCGGCTCCTACCAGAAAACCGTGGGAAGAATCCGGGCGCTGTGAATTTCACCCTACCCACAACCCGGTTGAGATAGACAGTCATGGGGAGGTGGCTCCCCTGGGAAGGCATGGGCGGGTGACTCCCTCTCATGGTCTCTTTGGGTGACAGAGACAAAATCCGAGTATTCGTTTTTTGATAGCGGCGGCGCCAAAATTTTTCAAGCCTCTCTATCAAAGAATTTCCTGTAGTCAAGGAACCAGATGTTTCTCCCCGGTGGGCATTCCTGGGGCTCTGTCTGGGAAGAAAGGGATTTCTTTATGTGCGGTCGAAAAAAAGGCGGCGGCTTTTAACGAAAGGATACCAGACCATGACCCGTTTTCTGATAGTGGCCGTGCTTGTGTGTCTGCCAGTGACGGCACACGCGGCCATGTACCTCGTCAACGATTCAACGCACGTCATCACGGCGTACACGGAACAGACCAACCCGGCACCCGTGAAGGGGTCAACGTGGGTCAAGGATGCGACCTTGCACGCGGCGGGCGCTCCTCACTCGATCAAGCCAGGCTCGACCTGGGACGGCGTGACGTTCCGGCAACCCGTCACAACCCGCACGCCTGAGCAAATCGCCGAAACACGGCGGCGCGTGGTAGCGCGTCATCTACTCGAAAACTGGATACCGTTTGTTCACGTGTCTTTGCGTGACGCCGATATGGAGAAATTGACCTCACAGATTGAAGCCATGATGCGGGCGCTGTTGGTGGATGCGAACGTGACCACGGATTCCACCTATGCCGTGCTGCTCGCCGAAGCACAAACAAGCGGCGGCTCGTTCCTTCGGTATGCCGGGGATCAATGGCGCGGCTACTATCAAACGGCGGGGCCGTGGCGGTTGCATACCATCCATGACGCAATCCGGGACGGCGTAGCGATCAACGGCAACACGGCGGGCGTGGCCTGGCCGGACGTGGCCGGGTCTGCGGACCCGTCCTTGAATTGGCCTATCGAACTGTTCAAGTTGACCATGCCATGAGGCGCTATTGCCCGCACTCAAAACACGCTTGGAAAATCGCCGACGCCGTGTTGTTTTGTACCCTCTGCTCCCGGTCGCATGAGATTCACGACCTCGAAAAGAATCACGTATCCAGCATTGTGAAAGACGTAGTGCGACACAAGGGCAAGCAGGAAGCCGACAAACTGCGGGGCGCGATTCAGGCCATACAGAACACGCCTCGCTTTACTGAACCCGTCAAGCGCGGGTGCTATTGCAGTTTTACTGTGAGGTGAACCCATGCACGACTACGATGATGAAGAAAGAGAAATCGCACGGTTGCAGTTGATGAACAGCGAGGGGCTTTCCGCGTGGGCGTTGGCCGACTGCATGATTGCCATAGCCGATAGAGAGAACGGACCCAAAGATGCAAACGAATTCATGCAACGGTATGACACCATCATTCGACGCGGGCTTGAGCAACACAAGGGCAGCTATGACGTGGAATATCTGAACTTGCTACGGGCTCGCATGGATGCGGCCTTGATTGACCAGTGCCGGTGGCGGGCTCGCCTGTTCGGGGTGAAGGGCTCGAACCTGAATTGATCGGCGCTCTGCTTATGGGACCCGCAATAAAAGGGCGAAATCCAGAGGGGCGTGGGGTGGGTCAAGCTCTGACAGGGGGGTAAACCGGGTTTACTGGGGTTCACCATGCCACTAAGCAAAACGGCCATGCGTCTTTACATGCGGGAATATCGGGCCAAGAAACGGGTGTCAAAATCCGTGGAGACTGCCCCCTACCCTGATGATCCAGTCAAGGCCCTGGTCGAATGGTCGGAAACGAAGTTGCGGGTCCCTCCGGGGCATCCACGGGCCGGGGAACCTCTGACCTTGCCTGACTACGGGGTGTCGTTTCTGAGTGACGCCTTGACCGCACGGGAAAGCCTTTTGACGGTCGCACGAAAGAATGCCAAGTCTGCAATCGTGGCGGTCTATCTCCTCGGGCGCTTGGTGGGTCCGTTGAGGTTTCACGGGTGGCGCGGCGGGGTCGCAAGCATGAGTAAGGAAAAGGCGGGGGAACTGAAACGACAAGTGGAGCAGATTGCCGAAGCCTCCGGGCTTGATGACTTGACCTTTTACCGTTCCCCTGCTCCGGGGCGCGTGGTCTCTTCGACGGGAAGCCTTGACCTCTTGGCTGCCGATTGCGGGGCGCATTCAAGCGGCCTCGATGACGCGGTCTTTGATGAACTCGGTTTAGTGCCGGAGAGTCAACGGGATTTTGTCGCCTCGCTGCGTTCCTCGACCAGTGCAAAAAACGGCCGGTTTATCGCCTTGTCGATATGGGGCTTCGGGCCGTTCATTCCTGAAATGGTGGCGCGGCGCGGATCGCCGGGCGTGGCGGTGCATCTCTATCAACCTGAGAAGGGCGCGGCCATAGATGACGAACGCGCATGGCATAAAGCGAATCCCGGCTTGAAGGCGGGAATCAAAAGCCTCGACCACATGCGGCATGAATCGGCGCGGGTCCTGGCAACCCCAAGCGATCAGGCTTTCTTTCTGGCCCATGAAATGAACTTGCCGCAACATCCGGGGAAGCAGTTAATCGTCTCCCCGGCGGATTGGGAAAAGTGTTTGCAGGGGAAACCGGACCGGCGCGGGCGCTGCGTGGTCGGTTTCGACCTGGGCGGGTCGGCGGCTATGTGTTCGCTGGTCGCCTACTGGATCGACTCCGGGCGGGTCGAATGCTATGCGGCCTTTCCGGGCTTTCCTTCGCTCGAAGCCAGGGGCAAGCGTGACGGGGTCGGCAACCTCTATTGCCAGTTGGAACAGGCGGGGGAACTGTGGGCCTATGAGGGAACGCGGGTCACGCCGGTTGCGCAATTCCTCGAAGATTGTGCAGACCAGTTGAACGGGTCGCCGGTGATTGTCGCCGGGGCTGACAGATACCGCAAAGCCGAAGCCGAAGAAGCCTTGCAGAAGGCAAGCGTTCCGTGGCCGGTGACGTGGCGGGGCACGGGGGCAAGTAAGACGGCGGACGGGTCCTATGACGTGCGGGCGTTTCAACGGTTGGTCATGCAAGGGAAATGGCACGTCACGCACGGCGCGGCGGTCTTGACGCAAGCAATCGCCGGGGCGTCCGTGCGGTTTGATGAAGCGGGCAACCCGGCGCTGGATAAACAGAAGGGCCTTGCACGGATTGACCCGTTACAGGCGGGCGTGATTGCGGCGGGCCTGGGGTTGATGGAAGCCGGCAAGCCGAAACCGAAACCGGCGCGGGTGGCCTTTGTCTAACTACCATCGAGCAAGGGCGGCGTCCTATTGGCAACGGGTGCGGCGCGTCACGCTCGAAGCGCGGGGCTATC
The DNA here is from genome assembly GCA_009840285.1 of Nitrospira sp. SB0662_bin_26. GTDB lineage: Bacteria > Nitrospirota > Nitrospiria > Nitrospirales > UBA8639 > Bin75. The sequence goes on along the minus strand of VXOF01000089.1, from coordinate 46,095 downwards.
GGTGCGAACGGTGCAAAGGTCCGGGGAAACTCGAAGTGCATCATATCATCCCGTTGGAATACGGCGGGGACGAAACGCCGGACAATCTCGAAGTGTTGTGCAGAGACTGTCACATTGACGAACACGCCGGACCCTTGACGCGGGCGCGGGTGCAGTTGCGCAAGCTGGCCCGGTCGCTCGTCTCCCGTTAGTCCGGGTCGTTCAAATGGGCTTCGACCTCCCCAAGGTCCTTGCAATAGATCTTAACGAGCTCAAACGGGGCCTGGCCCGTTACAATCATGTATTCGCTATTGAGCAATCCCTGCTCGTCGCGGTGGTCTGATTCCAGTAGTTGCTTCCCTTGACTTTCGGCCAAGAGTCGCAAGCGTTCTTCTTTGTCTTTGTTTGATTCCGTCATGCTGAAACCTTTCTTTTTTAGAATGTGAATTGATCTTCTGCCAGCATAGGGGTTTCTGCTAATTCGGTCAACCCCTACTTGTCTTTACATATTCATCAAACAAGCGTATTCTATACAGGAACGGGCGGCATGCTCGGCCACATTAACAGAAGGAAAGCACGATGACGAACAAACAAAAACTCAAATTGAAGCTCAAGGAGCAGAAGGATAAATTAACGGAACTCTCCGACCCGAATCTGACATTGACGGAGGAACAACGGGCGGAACTCAATACGGTCATGGGTGCCATGCGTGATACGGATGCCCAGTTGACCGCTCTTGAATTGGCCGAACCAGACCCACCCGACGTGCGGCATGACACCATGAGTGCAGAGGATAAGGAAAAGCTGGAACTACGCTCCAAATTCAGCGTGGGTCGGTATATTGGCTGGCAAGCGGGCAAGGCCCAGTTGACCGGGGCTGAAACGGAGTATATGGCGGCGATGGGGACCGATACGCAGTTGCCGATCTCCGTGTTTGAACCCACAGAACAACGGACCCACAACCAAGGGAAAGAGGTGCGGGCCGTTACGCCGGGGCAACAGGGCGGGGTGAATCAAGCAGCGATTGTCCCCGCTGTGTTTAAACGGTCGGTGGCGGAATATCTCGGCATCAGCATGCCTGACGCCGGAATCGGGGATATGACGTTCCCGGTCCTCTCGACGACTCCGGCGAGTGGGGTCGGCGCGGTGGCGAAGGATGCGGCGGTGAATGCCGCGGCGGGCGCGTTCACGGTCTCCACCCAACAGCCCCGGCGAATCGGCGCGGCCTTCGAGGTCCGCGTGGAAGATTTGGCGCGGCTCGCCGGGATGGAGCAAGCGTTACGCACAGCCATTCAAGGGGTCATTGCGGAAAAACTGGATGATGAAATTTTGAACGGCGCGGCCAGCGCGTACAACACGGACGGGCAAATTCGGGGCTTGTTGGTCCAGTTGACGGACCCCTCGGCTCCGGCAGCAGGGGTGGAAACCTGGGCGCGGTGGCATACCGCAGCGGTCTCCCACTTAGCGGACCCTTGGGCCACGTCGTTGCGTGACATTCGGCTTCTGGTCGGCACAGTCTCCTATCAGCAAGCGGCGGGCCTGTTCCGTGCAACTGAATCAAACGAAAGTTTCCCGGCCTATTGGGATCGTGTCGGCGGGGGCATGCGGTTATCCGGGAAGATTGCGTCTCCGGCCTCACATATTCAGCAGGCCGTAGTCGTGCGGATGAATCCGGCGAATGATGCGCCAGCGGTCATGCCCGCGTGGTCGGGGTTTGATATGACGATCCGGGATATGTACTCAAACGCGGATAAGGGCCAAGTGAAAATTGTCGTGCATATGCTGGTCGGGGACGTGGTGTTGCTCCGCTCCGACGTGTACGTGCAAGACAGTTTCCGCGTCACCTCATAACGGTGGGCGGACCCTTACCAGTCAGGCGGTCGGGTCCGCTTTCCTGGACGTTCTCATCCAGCGTCCAGGGACTCCGGGGAACCGGCCAGGGTGATGACTTGGTAGCTCCTACCAAGACCATGCGCAACCCTGGCCGCTTTCCTTCTTTGGTGCATGATGGAATACGCGATTTATGAAAGCCGGTTGGAAATCCGACAAGCGGGCCGTCTCCTTGTCGGCTCATTTCGGTATAACTCGATCGGGGTGATTGCACGATCGGGCAAAACGCGAAAGGAACGGTTTGGGCCAAGGGCGTTTCGCTATGCGGTCGAAACGGAGGAAGCCGACGTAAACTTGTTGGTCGGGCATTCCTTCGATGCACCGTTGGCAAGCAAGCGAGCCGGAACGCTGCGGCTCACTGATAGCGCGGAGGCCTTGACGTTTGAGGCGACACTCCCGGAGGAGGCACGGCGACCGTCCTGGATGCGCGATGCGGTGTTAGCTGTGGAATCTGGCCTCATGGCTGACTTGTCTCCTGGGTTTGTGTTGCCGCCGTCCACCATCAATCCAAACCCTCAACGCTTCATTCCTGAACCGGGCAATCCCTCGGTCGATATTCGGGAAATCAACGATGCAATCCTGCTTGAAATGAGTATCGTCACACGAGGCGTGTATAAAGACGGAACAGAGGTTGCGGTGCGGTCTGAGGAACAGCGACGGCAAGCCGATACTCATGCAAAGCGAAAGGCCATGATTTGGCTATCACACTGACAGCCGACGAACTCCGAACACTGATTGACGTGGATCTTGACACGGCAACGCGGTTGCTGGGGGTTGCGTCTGCCGAAGTCGAACGGTATGCACACGGCTCAACGGTGCCGGGGCCGGTCTTGAATGAGGCGGTCATTCGCTGTGCGGGCTTTCTGTACGGAATGCCGAAGTCTGCGATTCGTTCAGAAACGGCGGGGCCGCTCAATGTTCACTATGCGGCCAATAACGTGAGTGCCTTGCGGCATTCCGGGGCTATGGCGCTCTTGTCTCCCTTCAAACAACGGCGGGCGGTATGAATCCACGGGTCCGCGTGGCGCGGCGGATTTTGTCTCACCAGTTATCCGAATCGGCAACCTTGATTCGGGAAACCGAAGGTTCAAGAAATATGTACGGGGAATTTGTGCCGGGGGTGATTACGGAAACGCCGGTGACGGTGGTGACAGTTCCCGTTGACGGCGAGGAACGGTTGATCCTCCCGGAAGGATTGCGGGAAGAAGATTTACGGAAGTTTTATCTCCGGCATGACATTGAAGTGTTGGACGATGACCATGCAGGCGACAAAATCCGCTACTTGTCAAAGGAATATCGAATGATGGTTGCTGAAGATTGGGGCGAAGGATATACCGAAGCCGTAGGAAAGTACCCGTCCTCATAATGTGGCCCTTTACCTCGAAAAAGAAAGTGGAACGCCGGGACGTGTCCTATTCGGACGAGCTGGTCAATTATATCGTGGCGCAAGCGGGCGGCTCCACGGCCTTTCAATCAGCCATTGAAACAGCGGCGGTCGAAAGCTGCGCGGGCGCGTATGCCCGGGCGTTCGCGGCGGCGATGGTCTCCCCTTCTGATAATCTTCGGACCATGCCGGTGACGGCGGCGATGCTGTCCATGACGGTGCGTGAACTCATCCGCAAAGGGGAAATTGTCTTTGCCCTTGAAGCCGGGGATATGGGCCTCACGTTGGTTCCGTGTAGTTCCTTCACCGTGGAAACCGGGGACTATCCTGAACGCACATGGATGTATCGGGTTGACTTGCCAGCGCCGACGGGCTGGGTGAGTCGGCTCGTCTCCGCTGACAGCGTGTTGCATTTCAAGTATGCCTGCGATCCTCGGACGCCGTGGAGAGGTCTCTCTCCCTTGCGCTATGCCGAAAGCACGGGCCGGGCGCTGGGGCGGTTAGAGAAAAGTTTCGGGGATGAGGCGGGCGCGGCCACGGGCTTTGTCCTGCCCATGCCGCAAGATCATGCACCCGGCACGGACACTGAGCCGGGCGCGTTCGACAAACTACGGACGGATATTCAAAGCCTCAACGGGAAAACCGCACTAGTCGAAACGACGGCGGCGGGGCATGGGGAAGGGCGGCAAGCCGCTCCCTTGACGGACTGGAAACCGTCACGCCTTGGCCCGATGCTTCCCGATAGCGTGACGAAAGCACGGGACTCCATCTTTCGGTCGGTCCTGGCAGCCTGCGGCGTTCCGGTGGGCGTGTTTGATTCAAGCGGCTCAAGTCAAGAGGGGCGCGAATCGTGGCGGCGGTTTGTGTTTGGGTCTTGTGTCCCGGTCGGTCGCTTGCTTGCGCTGGAACTCTCCACGAAGTTAGACCTCGATATTTCCCTTTCCTTCGATGAACTCCAAGCGCACGATTTAAGCGGGCGGGCAGCGTCCTTCAAAAAGATGGTAGAGGGCGGCATGGATCTCCAAGAAGCCGTCACGAAGTCCGGCCTCATGGCCCTGCAAGCGTAGCCTTACCGTAGCAATTTCACTTTGACGGCCTTGACCAGTTGGCCGGTGTCTTTCAGTTGATACCGCAAAATTTCCTGTTGCAAAATCTTTTTGAATGCCTCGCCTATCGCCTTGGCCCCTGCATCAATCAAGGTCATTCTCAAGGGGTCAATCGCGGCGACAAGGTACGGTCGCAATTCGCTTTTGGCCCGGTTAATCGCTGACCGGAAATAGGGTGATTCCGGGGTCTTGCCGTCCTGTGATCCAAATTCGTGAATGACGGCCAAGATCGGCATAGGCAAGCGACTCGGTAGGTGACGATCCTCGGAGTAAAAGCCGATTTCAATATCGTCAATGGGCTTCCTGGCGGACTGTTTGACGTTCTGCATAAATCGTTTGAGTTTGGCTCCGCCGGTGACAGTTCGCGGCATGGGGTCTCCTTTCGGTTGCGTCATCTTACCACGTTCTCAACGAATGTCACCTTTCATGTATGTTTTCGCAAGCGCATGAATTTCCGTTAATGGAGGCAAGAATTTTTTGATTTCGTTTGCCGCTTCTCCGTCTGTAGAAAAATCCGGGTTGGCTTCAATCTTCAAGGTTATGCGCATAGTGTCATCGTATCGCCACCTCCCCGTTTTGGGACTCCGAACAATCGAGCCGACAATAGTTCCCGGTGCGAGTTCGATGTCTGTATGGTTCTCTGTCTCCGGGTAGGCTTTCAGAATCACACCTTCCTCAAAAAGAATGGTTCCCTCTGCCCTTTTCGAAATGTCCATTTTGCTCCTCGTCGGGCTATCTTTCGGCTATCTTTTTATTTTCCCTTAATTCTCCGCTTTCTCTAAATCTCTCAAAACATGCATGGATACTGATAAAAAATGGTGGGTCGTACAGGGATCGAACCTGTGGCCCGCTGATTAAGAGTCAGCTGCTCTACCAGCTGAGCTAACGACCCACTCAAGAGGTGAGATGTCTGTTATGGCGCGCCTGGCAGGATTTGAACCTGCGGCACCTGGCTCCGGAGGCCAGTGCTCTATCCACTGAGCTACAGGCGCCTTTTTTCGGTGCAAAGCTGAACTGAAGTGTGGCTGAAGCGACGCTACCATCTTTGCCTAACCGTTGTCCAGAGGGACGAGTGGATGTGTTCAACTATTCACACGGAAGCGCTTCGGCGGTGGTATCTCTAGAGGCTTTGATGACAACGCCGCCTTCCTTCACGACGGCATCGGGTTCTTCCAACACGATGGTCAGCAAGAGTTCAGCTCCTTCCGGGGTCAGGCCGTTGGAGGGCGCAATAAACCGTTTGCGCGCCACCCGGCGTTCCTCCGGGTCGTCCGGTTCGTAATAACCGAGTAATTCTCCACTCGTATTGGCCTCGGACAGCAACGTTGCCCAAGCATCGATCAATGGATCGGTCCATGGGCCGATCCCGTTGGCCTGCTGTTCCAGTTTCGTCCAAATTTGCCATCCGACAAAGACCGCCCAGGTTTCGTTCAATACCTCCCACGAATCCTCTTGGGACAGAAACCGGATTTCCGTCATGTCCCTCCGCTGGCGAATCGGATTGATGCGCACGAAACGGTAATGGCAGCGCATTTGCTCGCGGGCGAACGACAGGACGTGATTGGCCTGGGGACTCAACTTCCCGGGTCCCGGACCATTGAAAATGTAATCCAGGTAGGAATGAAAGAGTTCATGATACAGGAGACTGACGTCATGGTGGGTCATACGCTCCAGATCCATCAATGCCCCACCGGCCTTGTTGAACGATAACCGCAGGCTCAGGATCATGCGATGGTCTTCCGGATGATATTCAGCGGCATAGGTCCGCAAGTCTTCGAATGTCACCGTGACAAAATCAGGGTCGATCTCCTTGAGAAACCCCGTCGGCAGATGCAGGGCTTCGGCCTGATCAATCAGGTTCAGCCAGGCATTGACGGTCCGGTCGGGACCCGGAGCACTATGAGCAAACTTGTTCAGGCCCAGGACGGCCCCCAACAAGAGCACCGCGAGAATCCATTTCATTGTTCCCGTACTCACGACTGTTTACCTCCAGGGTTCACTATCTTCAACCACGTTCCAGGGTTCGACCAGGGAAGCGGACACGTCATCGAGAAATCGTGACGGTTTCGAGAGCACCGACCCCGTGACCTTATCATAGATCTGCACGGGAAACGTCAAATACAGACACTGCTTGGCCCTGGTCACTGCGACGTAGAGCAACCGCCGTTCCTCTTCGAGTTCTTCATCAGTCAAAAATGAATAGGAAGACGGGAACCGTCCATCCACGAGCCAGATGACAAACACGCATCGCCATTCCAGCCCCTTCGCGGAATGGATAGTGGACAACACGAGCCGTTCATCATCGCGGTCCTGGGGCTCGATACCCGTTACGCTTTCGTCGGGCGGTTCGAGCGTCACGTCGGCAAGAAACCCCTCCAAATCCCCATAGCGCTCCGCCATCACCAAGAGATGCTCCAAGTCCCGGATGCGTTTCGGATAGTCGTCGTACTGCTCCTTGAGGATCGGATAATAGTATTCCAGGAGACGATTGACCTGATCGGGAGGCGATCCATCCTCGATGCTGCCGACTGACTCCAAGGCCGCCGCCAGGTTGCTCAACCCCAACGCGGCCCGTCCGCCTCCTTGCCGCAACGTTTCGTGCGGCGCCTCGCTGTTTGCCAGTTGGGTGATCAGGTCCCTCGCCCGCTTTTGTCCCACCCCGTCAACCAGCAGCAACGAACGGTTCCAACTGACGGTGTCCAGGGGGTTGTGGACGACACGCAAATGTGCCAGCACGTCCTTGACGTGGGCGGTCTCGAGAAATTTGAACCCGCCTCGCTTGACGAAGGGCACGTCTCGTTTGGCCAACTCGATTTCCAAATCAAAGGCGTGAAAACTGGAGCGAAACAGGACCGCGATGTCATCCAACGGCACGCCCTCCTCCCGCAACTCCAGGATTTTCTGCGCCACGAACCTGGACTGGGGACTCTCCCCGATTGTTTGGACCAGAGCCGGTCGTTCACCCTGCCCTTTTTGGGTAAACAACGTTTTGCTGTATTTTTCCGTTGCGCCTTGAATGATCTCATTGGCCAACGCCAGGATGGATTGCGTGCTCCGGTAATTCTCTTCCAGCTTGAACACGCGGGTTCCCGGAAACAACCCGGGAAATTCCATGATGTTCCGAACCGTGGCGCCGCGGAACGAATAGATCGACTGCGAATCATCCCCGACAGCCATCACGTTCTCATGAGTGGCGGCGAGTTTCCGCACCACGTCCGCTTGGAGCCGGTTGGTGTCCTGATACTCATCGACCAAAATGAAGCGATACGTTTCCGAGATCATCTGTCGGGCACGCTCATCCAGCGTCAGCAGTTCCAGGAGGCGGGTCAGCAGGTCATCATAGTCGACCAACTGCCGCTGGCGCTTGGTGGATTCATACGCGTCGTGCAGTTTGGTCAGTTCACCGAGAAATTCTCCAAAATGATTGTACTCGGTGAAGAGGACGTCCTCGAGCGATTGCATGGTATTGGCGCATTTGCTGAAGAGATCGGCAATCGTCTTCTTGCGGGGGAAGCGCTTTCCCGTCTCGCTAAGACCGGATTGAACGCGAACGAGGTTGACCAGGTCTTCGGAATCGCCCCGGTCCAGGATCGTAAAGCCCGGCTCCAGGCCGATGGTCCGGCCATAGCGCCGGAGCAGCACGTTTGCCACGGAGTGAAACGTCCCACCCATGACCCGCTCGCTTTGCGGGCCGATCAGCAGGCCCACCCGTCCCAACATTTCCTGGGCAGCCTTTCGCGTGAACGTCAACAGCAGGATGGAGGCCGGATCGATGCCCGTATCGATCAGCCTGGCCACGCGATACACGAGGACCCGGGTTTTGCCGCTTCCGGCACCGGCAATGACCAAGGCCGGCCCATCGACGACTTCCACTGCGGCGAGCTGCTGGGGATTCAGTTCCTGCGCGTAATCTCGGGACAGGGGTTTGAGCGGCGCCTCGGCACGCTTTAACACATAGACTTTGGAATCGGCATTGACGGAGTCCATCACGGGTACGCGGGAGAATTGATTCACGGGAATGGACTCGAGACCCACTCCATCCGTCGTGTATAACATAGGGCCTGCCCCCACGCAATGCCGGGTACTCGTCTGCCACAGATATGGCAGAGGGGGGAGGGCGGACACCGCCCCTACTTGCGAAGCCGTCCCTCCATTTGTTAGATACGCCTCAGGCTTTTCGATTCATGAAACATTCCATCCAAGAACACGAACCCATTCTCAAAGACTTGTCGAACACCATCCTGGACGTGTGCCGGGAATCCGTGACACTGGTTAAACGAAGCGATCAAACCGTCACGAGCACGCTCACTCAAAAGCAGGAATGGGAGATTTACCTGGAATTCCTGAAGGTCCTGTTCAACCTGGTGGACCGCATCTCCGCGTTCCACGTCTCCATCCAACAGCAACCCGAATTTATGAACAGTCTGGAAGATCACGTGAGTGAGCGGCTCAAAACCCTGTTGGCGCCCTCGCTGAGTTCCGCTCAGATCGATGAGCAGGAAATCGTCGTGGCCATCGGCCGGGCCGTGGCTGAAAGCCGCGAGACCTACGAACCCTACAAATTCGTGTGTTCGGAAGACAGCAAGGAGCGCAATGCGTTCTTGCAACACGTGGGCGAACGCGTGGCCGGACGAGTCGGTGCCGTCAAAAACCAGGCCATCATATCGACGACCACCCTCTGTATCGGCGCCGTAATCCCTGCTTTGACCGCGCTCTTTGAAGGGAAAACACCGGAACCCGAAACCGAATCGTCTCCGGAAACGCAGGCCCGGGCGGCAGGTCAATCCTCAAGTCCTTCTACCGATCCTTCCGGCACCCGCGTGATCAAACTGATCAGCGTGGTGGCCTCGATTTCCGGTGAGGAATTTGAAACCCGGTGGGGGCTGCTCCCGCAATTTCGACGGGACCTGAGGCCGGATCAGGTCGAAGCCCTGACCGACTATATGAACCGCGTGGCCCAAATCGTGGGCGACCGTTTTGCCATCGAATCCTCCAAGGTCTTAGGCAAGGCCGACCCACCCGTCGGGAACGCGTGATTTCTCGCTTTATACTTGCGCGGGCAATGATGGTTTCTATTCCATCATGATGCCGTCCCACGCCCCTTAAGGGCCTGTCGTTCCATCACTTCTTTACGCCAACCAGCGTTATCGCCGCTAAATTTCCCGCGTATTCACGAAAAACCGCCCGCATCCGGAGAATTCTCCGCCTGGCCGCTGGTGTCCTCGCAACCTTCAGAACGAAACGTATCGTCCTCGCCCACCCTTCATCCCGAATAAATCGCCTGGGCTCCATCAAATGCATGGGGGCGGTAACTTGCGTTTCGACCGCGAATCCATGGTCCTCCAGCAACGCTTTCCACTCTCCGGGAGTGAGGGGTCTCGCCCCCACTCGAATAGCATCCGACAAAACCCGGCTGATCTCCGACTTTTTGGCATCCTCCAGGTCATCCGGCTGTAAACATAGTTCGTGGACTCCGTATCTTCCTCCAGGCCTGAGGAGCCGCGCCGCCTCCTCGACGATCGACGCCTTCAGGATAGGCGTCTGCATGCTCAACATAGCCTCGCCAAAGACCACCGTCGCCGAGGCGTCAGGAAGACCGGTAGCCTCCGCCCTGCCCACCAAGCACTGTCGGCCAGGGCCTTTCAGATACTTTCCAACTTGTCGCGATGCGGTCTCGTCCCTTTCGATGCCCGTGTAAGAGGCCGGTTGTCGCTCCAAGGCCGCCCGTGCCGTCAATCCGAGCCCCGGCGCGAACTCCACCACCTCGTCAGTGGAGCAAATATCCAAGGCCTCCAGCATACGGCTGGTCAGCTCCACACCTCCGGGCCGCAACACCCTCTTGCCCATCTGCGCCAGCAGCCAGTGGCCGGGCATTTTGCCGTAATCCAGCCCATGACCGGGTGCCTCCAGATCCGTGCTTCTCTGCGTCACAACCGGATCATCTCGCATATCAAAATCGCGCTTTCAGACCTGCGTAAAATGCCCGCCCGTCACCGGGCAGAAACGCCGCCTGATCGGGTCTGGCTTGATCAACGATAAGGGTCGATGAAGCATACACCTTATCGAAGAGGTTGCGTGCCTCTCCGAAAACACTGAAGTGGTCATTGAAATCATAGTTTGCGCGGAAATCCACAACCACGAACGAATCGTTGAACAGCGTGTTCATATTGTCGACCGGAGTCCGGGCGGCGCGCCAGTTGATTTCCGTCTGAACTAACAGTTCCGGCAGGAGGTCATACTGCACAATCGCGTTGACGACGTGCGGCGGCGCACCCGCTAAGCGGTTATTGCCGCGCACCGCGTCTCCATCAAAGCGGAAATCCTGATAAGTATAGGCAAGACGGCTGCTGAATGCCTTGGTCCATTGTGCGCTGAGTCCAAGTTCAATGCCAAAATGGGTGGTCTCGTCGGCATTCACGGCACCCAACGGTGCGCCGGTCACGTCACGCAGGCTCAGCAACTCGTTTTTTACCCACGCATAGTAGGTCACGGCATCCCAAGCAATTATTCCTGACCTGCCGCGCCAACCGCCTTCGATCGTCGTCGCCGTCTGTGCTTTGAGATCCGGCGTACGGAACGCGGGTGCGGAAAAGCGCGGGTTGGGAGGCATCGGCCGACCGGGGCTGCTGAAGGGCGTGCCACCGACGGTGGCAATCAGGTCATCATGAGTTGGGGGTTCGAAGCTGCGACTGACCGCTGCGAACAACGTATGGTTTTCCATAGGCTGAAAGGTCAAAGCGAGGCTTGGGCTCCAGCCGTCATAAGACCACGAGTAGCTGGTGTCTCCTGCCGGCACCTGACCGCCCGGCAATGGCATGGTCTGATTCCTGGGATTAAAGGCGATGGTCGGCCGCGTTGCCGCACCGAAGGTATCGGCGTTGTCGCGTTCCGCCTGCGCGTAGGCAACCGCCGGCGAGAGCGTGAAGGCGTCGCCGATGGAAATATTCAGCCCGGCATAGAGCGAAAGCGTGCTGGCGTCGAGTTCGCTCTGGCCAAACAGCTGTCCCGTGGCTCCCGCCCTATTGATAAAGTTTCGCCGTTCGGCCGACCCCACGACGTATTTGGCGGTGGCCTCGAACAGAGGGAGGACTCGGGTCTCGTCGGGACTATAGGCATAGCGCACGACGGCCGTGAAGTCGCCGCCTTCCGTCTCGCGAATTCCGCCCGGGATGGGGAACCGGAATGCGTCATCCGTGAACGTGTATCCGAGGACTACGTCGGCAAGTTGCGCACCTGACGTGGCGGTTGTCCTGCTGACGATCCGGAACTGGTCCACCTCGCGTTGCGGTTGGTCGCGAATGACGTTCGGCCCGGGATTGGACACCAGCAACCCGGGCGGCGGTGTCGGATTGGGACGGGCCGTGGGACCCGGGTGGATCTGCGTGGGATCCTGATTGAGTTTGTCCTTGGGTAACGGACCGGCAACGTCAAAACTGAGATCCGTATACCCCACAAAGAGGCGGCTGGAGATATTATCCGTCAACTCGGTACCGATATTGGCATCAAGGTTCAGCCGGTCCGACTCATTGTACACACGAAATCCATCCCGTCGACTGAAATGCACCTGCGCGAGACCATCGAGATTTCCCTGCTTCCCGCCGACTTGGGCGGAGGCCGACACCTGCCCGAAACTTCCGCCTTCCACTCCCGCAGTCGCACCGGGTGCCGACGAACCGGTCGGCGAGACGAAATTGAGCGCGCCGCCGATGACGGTGGCTCCGAGCCGGTTGGCCGTGTACCCGCGATACACCTCGGTAAACTGAGCCTGCCTGGCGTTGGCGAGACCCACCGCGTATGAGCCGTCGGCACGATTGATCGGCAGCCCGTTTTGCAGCACCAGGATCCCGCGCTCAACGGGATTCTGCTGCAAGCCGGACCCGCGGATCTGAATCCGCGGTTGATCATTGCCGCCAAAAAAGTTCTGCACGATCACCCCGGGTGTCGAGACGAGAGCGTCAGAGATATTCAGGTTTGTCTTGCTCCTAAGGGCACTATCGACAATCAGTCCCGTACCACCGGGTATGGCCTCCAGTTTCTCCCTGGCCAGATCTTCCTCTCCCATTCGACGACCTTCAACGACAATTTCCTGAAGCACGATAACAGAACCGGGAGTTGCAGACTGCGCAAATGCGGCGTCGGGCATTGACGGCATGAGAAGCGCCACCATGACCGCGATGGAATGCCACTGCAGAGAAAAGTCTCGTTTCAACATTGTCATCACTTTCTTCACCATAGTCGTCAGATGCGGCACGAGAAAGTCTTTTAACGGTAACGATAATTAATTTCAATATCATATATACTACTGACCCGCCACATGTAAGTCAACAACAAAACTTCCGGCACCGGTTACCAACCCACACCCCTCCCGCGCACTGCCCGATTGCATGTGTCAACACCTCGATTCGCCAAGTCATAGCAACTACTTCAACCGACAAGCGATCTCACGATTTTTCTTCTCCCTCTTTTTTTCCCATCAGACGAAGTCTATAATGAAAGTCTGATCCGGAGTCGCATCCGATGGAGAGAAAAAACCACACGGGGAAAAAACTCTTGGCAATGATCCTGATCTTCGGATTGGGCTTTTGGGCAGGATATTACGTGGGACAACGGCCACTGGAGGAGGTCAAGAGACAGCTTCAGGAATTATCTCAAGAAGTAGTGGAACAAACGATCGGCCTGGGAGAAGGAGAAAAACTCGTTGCTCAAAAGAAAGTTTTACGGGCGATGTCAGAGTTTGTGGACGGCAAAGCAAAAATCCTGGCCGGCAAACCTGATGAAGCCATAGACGAAATAGAGGAAACTCTTGACTATTTGAAGGAAGCCCTCAAGATGAAGGGAGCGGAATCCTCGGATGCCCTGATCGAAACCATGTCGAACATTGATGACCTTCGACAATCCTTGGCAGACGGCCAAGCCGTCTCTCAGGAGGCGTTGGAAGACGTGCAGGCCAAGTTGGAAGCCCTCCTGTTGGAGATGTGAACGTGTGCACGGGGAACCAGGGCAGGCACAGGGGCCTGTCCCTGCCCCTCTCCGATTTTCCGCATTAAGCGGGAAATAGGGAGAAAGCTGGGGTGAGGGGGTTCAGGCGCCGGCCGGCTGTTTTTTCCACGCAGCGAGGATCCGTTCGACCCGTAGCCGAACGATAAGGTCCGGATCCTTCATCAACGGTTTGATCGCGTCCCTGGCACGCAAGTCTCCGATTTGTTCCAAGGCGGCCGCTGCGGTCAGACGCGTAAACCAATCCTGATCCTGGAGCATGGCGATCAAGGGATCAACGGCCTCCGAATCCTTGATCTCACCGAGGGCCAGAATAGCCTGCTTACGCACGAACTCTTCCCTATCGGTCAGGGCCGCAATCAACTTGGGCACGGCGGGTTTCCCCAGCTCAATGAGGGCCCTCGTGGCATCATCCTTAAACTCGTCGTTGTGCAGCATCGACATCAGGGGATCCAGGACCCGCTCGTCATTGATCTTCCCCATGGCCTGGATCACGTACTTCCGGGCCTCCCAATCGCGTACGAACCGGACCAACAACTCGACGGCGGGAGACCCCACTTCGGCAATAGCCTCCACGGCCGCTTCACGGACCTGCCAATCCCCGTCGCGCAACGCTCTGACGAGGGGCTCCACGCACCGTTCGTCGCCCATTTCACCAAGGGTGACGACAGCTTCACGCCTGACGACCCAATCCGGATCATGGAGAAGGTCGATTTGGATATCGATTTCATCTTTGACCTTCTCTTCTTCTATTTCAGGCTCTTCCTCTTCAGTCTGTTCCTCGCCTTCACCGTCCGCGTTCTCCGCCGTCGCAACGGTGTCGCCTTCCATCAAGGATTCCGAGACTGCGTCCACGTATTCATCCGTCACTTCATCCTGCGAGACGGCTTCGGTATCCTCATCAGGCGTTTGAGCATCTTCGGCGGCAGATTGCACATCATCAGTCATGAACGTTCCCCTTTCAGTGAATGCAGCAGGGCGGTCGTCACCCGGGTTTCGCCGTTAGGCCGCTTTGGCTTTGTTTCCGGCAGCCGTGGCTATCCGTGACGCCCTGAGACGAATTTTTCGCTGGACCCGTTTGAGGCGCTTTCGCAACTGTCGTGCGTCAGGGTCGCCCTCGGGATTTTCGCTGCCGGCGCGCCTTTCCCGGACTTTTTTTTCAAGGATTGCCTTATCTTCCTCTTGCGTTCGTTTTTTTGCCATTCTTTCTCTCTCCTCAACACCCTTCGACTTCACTCAGGGTAGGCGTTGGACAACTCTTGATTATTGAACAGCCGAGTCTAGTCAACGGTTCTCACGGGTGTCAACCGGAGGTCGTCACCGCGTGCCGTGCTGCCAGCCTTCGCAGAAACTTCGTTCATAGGCCAAGATTTTCCAAGCTTCTTCTTCGCTAACGGTCACAGGAATCATCGGCACCATGCCGGTCCCAGGGCTGCCGTTCTTGATGATCCAGAACAGTTCGCCGTCGTGTCTTCTCTTGTGGAACTTGCAATTAGTGAAATTACGAGGTCCGGGCTGCAAGCGCCTGCCGACCGGACCATCTCCCAAGCCGGTTTTTCCATGGCACGACACGCAGGCACCTTTTCCCTCATACAGGACTTTTCCCTGGTCAACGATCTCGGGGGAAGCCGTTTTCGTCGAACCGAAGGGCGGGACCAGCTTTCTGGCCCATGTTCTCTCACTCACGGGGACCCTGGGTCGTAAGGGTTGCACCTCTTCTGCCAGACCGGGGGCTGGGCCGGCGATCCAATTCATCAGGCCCATGGTCACGACCAGCAGTCCTCTGCTCAGGAATTTGGATGAAGGAACCTCTGATCGATTGTGATAGCGGGATGCAGGGCAAGGCGTCCCGGAGCGAAACCCGAAGCGTATCATAGAGATAGGTGAGGGTTGAGCGAGGACACAACGCAGCCCTGCGCCCGATAGGGCATTAAATCAGAGGTTCCTAAAAAAGGTCGAGGTACGGGTTGCACGTTAGGCTAAGAGAAAAAGCCCCGTTCAGGTTCAACCCTGAACGGGGCTTTGGATACACAGTCAAGTGACAAAACTACTTCTTCTTGCGCCATTTCTTACAGAAGCTACGCTCGTAAGCCAACACCTTCCACGCTTCTTCTTCCGTGATGGTCGCCGGAATCATGGACACCATACCGGTTCCCGGGCTGCCGTTCTTGATAATCCAGAACAATTCGCCATCTTTGCGTTTCTTGTGGAATTTGCAATTGGTAAAGTTCCGCGGACCGGGATTCAACACTTTTCCGGCCGGTCCCTGGCCGTCTCCCTTTTTCCCGTGACAATTGACGCAGGTACCTTTACCTTCAAAAATCTTCTTGCCTTCGGCAACGATCTCGTCCGAGGCCTTTTTCGTTTTCTTGTACAACTCGGCGGGTGGCTTGATCTTCTTGGCCTTCCCGCGCTCGTTCTTCGGAACCCGTGGTTTCAGCGGGTCTTTTTCGGGTCCGGCAAAGGCCAAATCGCCACCGACGAAGGCAAATGCCGTCAACAAACTGCAAATCGCTAAAAACCGCTTCATGAATCCCTCCTTTGATAATAAGTCCGTGTTGCATCCCCTGTCTGGAAGGCCGATTGGATTGAGGGTACAGGCCCTCAGAACGTCGACGTTTTCATACTACACCCTCATCAAAATCAATATCAAAAAGCTGCAAACCTGTGGAACATATCAATGTGGGTTCTCCCTGTCAAGAATCCCAAGTGATCGTTACGGTCTTATTTCCACGTCCTTAACCACGGCCCCGGTCTCACCGAATGGTCCCTGCAACTCGCCGTTAAGGCGAACTTCGACCCCTCCGGCGTTCCCAAGCGACAACAGAAACCGGTCGCGAGCCCGCCGTCGTATCACCTGACCAGCCTGCAATAAGGCTTCTTGAGGCTTATCCTCATCTGAACGAATCATGACCCATGTCATGTCCAACGTCCGTATTTCAAGAACCAACGGACCATCTTCCGAATCTGTGGTGGAGGCAGGCGCAGGGTCCGGAGCTAACACGGATGGCGTGGACGCTCCGTCGTCAACCGCCGATTCCGCCGATGGCCCGCCGGCTTCCGTCTCCAAGGCCGGCTCCGTATTTGCGACGCCTGAGGTGCCATCTTGTGGTGCGCTCGCCGAAGACCGAGGATCCTCAACGACTTCGTTCGCGCGACCCGGTTTCAAGGCAACCCCGTCGCGCGGTTCCACGGGCCGTTGCGAAAACCGGGAAAGGATGGATCTTGAAGGTGACTGTTGTTGGAGTAACATCATCCCTCCCAGCAGGAGAAGCCCCCCAACGAGCACAACAACCATGGTGCCGCTCGTGCTCTTTTTTTGCAGGTCTTCCTTGCGCAGAAACATGTTCCGTAGCCCCTCGCCCTCTTTTTCTTTTTGGTAGAACGAGGCGGAACATTCTTCAAACAACCGCAGACATTCTTTTTCGTTGAGTTCGAGCAAGCGGGCATAAGTCTGGACAAAGCCTTTGGCGAAAACGCGTTCGGGCAACTGCTCATAAGAATCCTCTTCCAAGGCTTTCAAATGCGACTCTTGGATCCGGGTCCTCGAGACCATCTGCTCAAGCGTAAACCCTTGAGTTTCACGGGCGGTTCGGAACTTGTTACCTAGTGACGCCATATCGCTCCAACGCTGAACGTGACCGGACAATCTGAAGAACACGTCGTGTCTGCTAACTCAAATGTTCCTCTTTTCGTCTTGCCCCGGAAAAGAAACCGCGGGAGCACGGATTAAGCGTGAAAAACGTTGAGTGCTCACGAAAGATCCTCGAAATGGGTCAGACGCTTGAAGTCCCGGAAACGGGTTTCGATGTCCTGATATTTCAGTGGCCGTAAGCGGTCGAGACTGAAACCCTCAACGGTAAATGAAGCCATCACGCTTCCGAAAACAATGGCCCGCCTCAACCCGGCATCGGAGAAATCTCCCGTCGCCGACAGGTGTCCCATAAAGCCGCCTGCGAACGTATCGCCGGCGCCGGTCGGATCCTTTACCATTTCCAACGGGAACGCCGGTGCGCCGAAGACGCCTTTTTCATGAAACATCAAGACACCATACTCCCCACGTTTAATAATAAAATACTTGGGCCCGCGTGCCAGAACGTCTTTCGCAACTTTAACGAGGCTGAAATCCTGACCCAATTCACGCGCTTCCCCGTCATTGATGACGAGCACGTCAACCTTTTCCAACACCTGCCATAGAGCGTCGCGCTTCCCATGAATCCAAAAGTTCATGGTGTCACAAGCGACGATTCGCGGCCGTTCGACTTGATGCAGGACGTCCATTTGAAGCTCGGGGTCGATATTCCCCAGGAACAACATATCGGGAGTTCGATAGTGGTCGGGAATTTTGGGGCGGAAGGACTCCAGCACGTTGAGTTGGGTGTCGAGCGTATGAGCCTCATTCAGTTGATACGTATATTCCCCCTGCCAGCGAAAGGTCTTGCCGCTACGGCGTTCGAGCCCGGACACGTCGATCCCTCGACTCTTCAAAAAGGTGACGTACTCATCGGGAAAATCTTCTCCTACGACCGCAATCAAATCGACGTCGGTGAAAAAACTGGCGGCCGTGGAAAAATACGTGGCCGATCCTCCCAACACTTCCGTGGCCTCCCCGAAAGGCGTGCGCACCGTATCAAACGCCACGGAACCTACGACCAACAATCTACCCATGTGATCTTCTCCCCTTCGATGTTTTGGCTGGTTTCAAAAAGAGGCCGTAGCGCCGCTTCACGGAGGCCGTCACGGCTTGCGGTGCCGTAACGATGGTCTGCCGAAGCGCCGTCGCACATGGACAGGCTCTGGCTCCCCCGGTGCGTTGAATGGCGTCCCGGAGCAGCGTTTTGGCCTGGGCCACGTTCGCGTGCATCACGCTCAAAATCGCTTCGACGGAGACAGGCTCCTCACTCTGATGCCAGCAATCGTAATCCGTGACCAGGGCCAAAGTTGCATAACAGATTTCCGCCTCCCTCGCGAGCTTGGCTTCCGTCGCATTGGTCATCCCGATGATATCCACGCCCCATTGCCGATACAACAAGGATTCCGCTTTCGTGGAAAACTGCGGCCCCTCGATACAGAGATACGTTCCGCCCGCGTGAAACGTGGCACCCGTCGACCGGGCTGACTCGCCCAGGTCATCCGCCAAGGCATGACAAATGGGGTCGGCAAACGTCACGTGAGCCACAAGCCCCTGATCGAAGAACGTGCTGATTCGCTTGGTCGTCCGATCGATAAATTGATCGGGAAGGACCATATGACCCGGGTGGATGCCTTCTTTCATGCTACCCACCGCACTGACGGATAAAATCCGCGTCACGCCGAGTGATTTGAGCGCGTATACGTTTGCCCGGTAATTGATCATGGAGGGAATGATACGATGCCCTCGTCCATGACGAGAGAGAAACGCCACGCGCTTGCCGGACAAGGTTCCCAGCATCACGGCATCCGAAGGGCGTCCGAAGGGAGTGGACACGCGCGTTTCTCGCGCGTGTTCCAAACCCTCCATTTCGTACAAGCCGCTGCCTCCAATAATGGCAATATCGGCACGTGGTTTTGCTGGCACGAGCTTGATCCTTGTCGATTATACTTGAGGATTGTTCACAAATCCTTCAATGAGCATGAGGATACGCTGAGAGACCGACCGAACGGACTCGTCCGGGCGAACCTCGACCCACGCCAGACCGGGTTCTTTTCTGAACCACGTCATTTGCCGTTTCGCAAAATGACGGGTGTCCCGTTTCAATCGCCTCACCGCTTCGGCGAATGGATATTCTCCTTCCAGATACCCCGCCATCTGACGATAGCCCAAACTTTTCATTGAAACAAGACCTCTGGAGTACCCTTTCGCCAACAGGGTCCGGGTTTCTTCGACCAGTCCCTTGGCCAACTCCGCGTCGACTCGCTGATCAATCCGTCGATAGAGAGCGCCCCGCTCCATTGTCAACCCCAACATGAGTGCCCGAAAAGGAGTTTTCTTCTGGCCGTGTTTTTCGTGAGCCTTCGAGAGAGGCGTGCCGGTTTGCCGGTATACTTCCAGTGCCCGCAACACTTTCACCGAATCGCGGGGATGCAGGCGACGCGCCGTGACCGGATCCACGCGACCCAATTCCTGATACATCGATTCCCCTCCCCGGACCCGTGCTTCTTCTTCGAGTTGCCCGCGAAGAGCATGGTCGCTGGGAGGACCGGACCATAACCCGTGTAACAACGCGCGGATGTAGAGCCCCGTCCCGCCAACCACCAAAGGGAGAAGGCCTTTTTCGTGCAGACGTGAGATTTCCGGAAGCGCCCGCCGCCGGAACGCCCCGGCGTTAAACGGCTCATCCGGTTCCACCAGGTCAATGAGCCGATGGGGTACACCGTGCCGGTCTTCTTCCGAAGGGGTATCCGTCCCGATATTCATTCCTCGATAGACTTGTGTCGAATCCGCGGTCAATATCTCCGTGCCCAGGGCTTGCGCCACTTCAATGGCGATACGACTCTTGCCGATGGCCGTCGGACCCGCCAGCACAACGAGGGGCTGCGACGCGATGGCGGCCCTGATGAAATTCCGGAGTTTGTGGTGCGAAGAAAGGTACTGTTCAAACGGGGGATTCATAGACGCCGAAAAATCCGATGCAGTTCTTCACTGCCAAACCGTAAAGAGATTCTTCGGCCATGGGGACACGTCATGGGGCTCCCTTCACGAAGCCACTCGTCCACCACGTGTTTCATTTCCGGTTGCTCCATCCGACGGCCGGCCTGGACCGCACCCTGACAAGCCATCGACGCCAGAACGGATCGGATAGGTTTGTCGAGTGAATCCACGGAGTTCCACTCCGACAGGTCCTCGATGATATCTTCGAGTAAGGCGCCATAGTCCATCTGCCCGACAAGCGCCGGAACCGATCGAATGACAAAAGAGGACGGACCGAAGCTCTCAAGTTCGAGACCCACGTTGACCAACTCCGGCAAAATTTCCGTCAACCGCGTTGCCGCCGTGACCGGGACGTCCACCGGTTCGGGAATCAGGAGCGCTTGTGTCTGGATATCGCCACCCTCCCAACCTCTCCACAACCTTTCAAACAGCACGCGTTCGTGAATCGTATGCTGGTCCAAAACGTGCAACTCATCTTCAATTTGCGCGACGATATAGGTGGCATGGATTTGTCCGAAAATCCGAACCTCCGGCTCAAGCTGATAGAGGACCGGAGATTCTTTGACCTGAGCCGCTTCGTGGTTTTGTCCATTCCCGGAACTCGATGGCACGTCACACGCCATGAAAGAGGCCGACCGCGTGACAAACCGTTCGCCGCTTTCTCCGGCCGTCTCCTTCTCGACGACGCCAGCCTCCCGCTCATCGCGCCCGGATGAAAGAGTCGAGCGCCCCGTCACGTCTTTTTGCAACGGACCACGCACCGCAGCCTTGATCGCTCGATGGATCAAGTCCGGGCTACAAAATTTCACTTCTCGTTTTGACGGATGCACGTTGACGTCCACCTCGTTGGGGGCGACTTCTACCATCAGTGCAAACGTCGGGTGCCGTCCTTTCGGTAAAAAAGAGCCATACGATTCATACACGGCATGGGAAATCGTCGAATTCTTGACGGGACGCCGATTCACAAATATTTCCTGTGGCGTGCGTCCTGTTTTCGCATGATACGGATTGACGATCGCACCACGCACGCGCACATCGGCCTGCTCGTAATGAACGGGCAACATCATACCCATGAGTCTCGGGCCATACACTTGGAGTAATCGATCTTCCAACGTGGTGACCTTGGGATAGTCGAACACCACGTGGTCATTGTGCGTCAATCGAAATTGCGTGTGAAGGTTGACCAAGGCAGCTTGCTGAACCACGTGCGCAACGTGGGAGAACTCCGTGGACGTCGTCTTCAAAAATTTTCGTCGTCCCGGCGTATTGAAAAACAATTCTTCGACCTCGATTCGTGTCCCCGGGGCGGCACCTCGCTCTTCGACCGATTGGGCGCCTGTTTCGTCAATCACGACGGCGGTCCCCGTCAATGAATGATGTCTCGCTGTCAGCATACGAAAGCGTGAAACCGCGGCGATGCTGGGCAAGGCCTCCCCGCGAAATCCATAGGTGGCGATGCCCGTCAGATCGCGTGGATGACTGATTTTGCTGGTGGCAAATCGTTGGCAAGCCAACGGAGCATCGGCTCGACTCATCCCTTCGCCGTCGTCAATCACGCGAATGAGCGTTCTCCCGCCGTCCACAACGTCGACGGAAACCACCGTACTGCCGGCATCCACGCTGTTATCGAGCAATTCCTTGACGACTGACGCCGGACGTTCGACGATCTCGCCGGCGGCGATTTGAGAGGCCACGGATTCCGGGAGGACTTTGATTCTGGATTCAACAGATTCCATAGACAACGCGTTGTGGGGGCATCCCCATGGTTCTACGACTTCTTTGGCCGGGGGATGTGGTGCCGGCCGGTCACTTGAGTTTCTTGAGAGCTTGCTCCACCTCGATGAGTTGGGATTCGTGCGCGTCCACCTTGGATCCCAGCTTTTCGCCCATGGCTCTGACCACCTCTTTCAACTGCGCAACGGACTTGGTCAATTCATTCAATTGCGTGACGTTGGCCTTCAAGCCCTGCTGAAGATTCGAGACGGCAGCGGACGATTTCGTCGATTTCGACAGTTGCCGGGCCTGGGACTCAATGCGGTTGGCCTGTTCTCTCAGCTTGGATGACATCACGTTCTGGAATTGTTCGAACGATTGCCCGACCGACTGCACGCTCGCCGTCACCTCGTTGAGATGCGTTGAAACCACTTGGGTATTTGTTGCCTGCTTGGCGGCCTCGGCTGCCTGGTCTTTCTCCATTTGTGCCAATCGTGCCGTCAACTGTCCAAGCTGATTCATGTGCTGATCGGTGCGGTTGCCCAACATGCCGGCCATGGAATCCAATACCTCCCGCATCCCCGCTACCGCTTGACTCAGTTCCTGAACGTGTTTGGCTTGAACTTCCAATTGCTTTTGAGCTTGGGTCACGTTCGAGACGTTTGTTTGTTCGATGCGTTGGAGACCGGACGAGACCTTTATGAACTCCTGAGAGACTCGATTCTTTTCCTGATCGAACGCGTTGGCGATCGATTCCAAGCTTGGCCGAACGTCCTTGTCCAAATACCCATGCAGGCCCTTCAGGTCGGTGTCCATTTTTTTGGCCAACGCCGCATGCTGACCTTGTAACTGCTCAATCCGTTTTGCCGTTTGTTCCAACCCTTTGCCCTGGCTGTCCAGCTTCGTACCGAGTTGGGTTCCGGTCGTCCCCAACACGTCACGAAGTTGAGCCAGGGATCGTGTCACCTCCTCCAGATTCTTGCCGTGCAAAGCATCGGTCTGTCGCAGCCCCGTCAGTTCAGCGCCCAATTTGATATTAAACTCGGACAAGCGACTCGCTTGGGCCCCAATGTCGGTTTTCAAGTTCCGGTTGCCCTCATTCAATGCGGCATTGATGGATTCAATTGTCGTTTTGACCTCGGTTTCCAAATACTTCTTCAACGCCCGGGTATCGGCGTCGAGTTTGGAACGAAAGACTTGCAAGTGCCTATCGAAATCCTGTCTGACTTTCGTCTCGGAATTCTTTGCCCGTTTCGCCTCCTGAGCGAACTGTTTTTTGACATCGTTCAAGGCGTTCTTAAACTGGCCCAATGACTTTTGAAACGCGGCGAACTGGTCTTTTACCGTTTGACCCTGCTGCTTCAAGGCTTGCTCAAGGCGCAGCCCCACGGCGTCAATCTTCTCGGACAATTCCGTTTCACGTTGTTCCCGCTGTTCCTTCAAGACACCTACCTTTTGACGCTGCTGCTGCAAAGCCTTCTCAAGGTTTTTGCGGACCTGATGTAGTTGGGTCTCCAAATCACCGATAACCTTGGGCAAGTTCTCCTCTCGCAGGCTCCGCAAATCACTGTTCAATTGCGCTCGGGCCTTCCTGATTTCTTCGTTCAATTGCGCACGAGCCCTCACAATTTCTTCGTTTAACTCGGCTTTTTGTTGCTCCAAGGCCTCGGCGATTTCCTGCTTCGCTTGCTTCAGGACTTGGGCCAGGGCTTTTTTCTCCTGATCCAATTTGGTGATTTTTCCGCCAAGATCTTTTTCCACTTTCACCAAATCAGATTGCTGGGCACAGGCGGTCAGGCTGAAGACCAGACAGGTCAGGCACAGCCCCATTTTCAGGTTACGACCGGTTAGTCGTGTTGAGCTTGTCGAGGTCAAGATAGAAACACGATCAATCCACATGGTTTTTCACTCCCTCCATCTTGCTGTGCCCTCCTTCCCCTCCTTTGTCAGGACGGGAACTTTTTCCGAAGAGGGAAAAGCCCACCCTTTTGTCCTTGTTCTCTGGTCAGCTCTTGATTCTGATTACTCCGACAATGGAGACCAGGCAGGAGAACTATGGTGCATCCCGCCCTTCGTCAACTGTTCCAACCCTGTGCCATCATACTGAATCATGTAAATGTGACTCGGTCTCTTACGCCCCCTGCCTCGCTTCGAACTGAATATCAGGTGACGGCCATCCGGCGCCCACGAAGGAGATTCATCCCTTTCGCTGGGGGGGCCGCTCGTTATTTGAAAACGCCGCTTCCCATCAGGAGAAATCCGGCACAATTTCAGCCCACAGACGTAGGCGATCCAATCTCCCAGCGGAGACCAGGCCGGGGCATTGTTGGAACTCTTTTCAAAGGTCAACCGGCGGACATTTGAGCCATCGGCCCTCATAATGTAGATTTGCGGTCGACCGGTCCGGTCTGACTCAAAAGCTATTTCTCGACCATCCGGCGACCACGTGGGCGACAAATCCGCCCTGGCACCATCGGTTAATTGCTTCTTTACGTCTGTTTTCAAGTTCATGATAAAGATATGGGAATTCCCCCGCGTGGTGGAATCCCTGGCGGAAGCATACGCCAACAATCGGCCATCCGGGGAAACCGACGGAGTCATATTCAACGTTTCTTCAGGAGGAACCAGGATTCGTCTCTTCCCTTTACCCAAATCCAGCCACGCGATTTCCTGGTTGTGGTCACGCCAGGTCGTATACACGACGGCGCGACGATCCGGCGACCAGTTCGGCGTGGTGCTGAGGTGTAATTTGGGATCCGACGGCAAGCGCCTGGGACCGAACCCGTCATAATCCATCCTGAACAAATCCCGTCGACCAGCCTTGACTTTGGAAACATAGATGATCTCGGTCCGGGCGATGCCGGGAACGCGACCGAGAGTGTAATGCGAGACCAATTCATCAGCCCATCGATGAACCATCGACCGCAGGAGTCTCACGGTGATCGGAGCACCGGCATACCGTTTGCCAATCGCGATCAAATCCGTCTTCCCGCCATCGTAGGCACAGGCCTCCAAGAACAATTTTCCATCTTTTCGACCGAGTCGTCCCCAGGTGACCACCGGAGCGGTGCTTGCCTTGGCTTTCACAATGGGGGCCTTTGCCCGGCACCCTGCTTTCGAAAGCGGGAGCGTGTCCGTTGCTCGTTTCATGACCTTAAACACGTGGGTGCGCCGCAAATCAGCCTGAAGAATCGCGTCGACTTGTTTGCCGATTCCGGCGTCATCCTGTTGTCCGGTTTCACCATCGGCGAACCCCATGATCCAGATGGGAATTTTTGGAAGTCGGTCGGTGTCCAGAATCACCTCAGCTTCGTTCATCTGCGCATCCGCAACAAGGGGCAGAACGAAGGAGAAGACAAGCAAGATCAACTGCGTGAGGCGCTTCATCATCGATTCGGCTTGACCCTAAAATTGTGTTGTACCAGACAAAAAGGTTTGGTCATGTTCGCGGGAAAAGGCGGTAACGGAGCGGCCTCCAGGACTGCACGTTTCGCAACCAGATCAAATTTTTCGTTTCCGGAGGACTGGACGACGTCCAGATCCGTCACCTGACCATTTCGCTTGACATGAAAAGTCAGGATAGCCGGAGATTCAACACGATAATGGTACCGATAAAGGCTTCTATGAATGTTATCAATCTTTGCCTCTACGTTTTCCCAATAGGGATTATTTGGGGAACACAATCCCACCTTCCACAGACCACGCGCTTTCGCCCCTCCACTCTCCGGTTGTTCGGAAACCGGCTGGGGGTCAAAAGTCAATAAATCGGGAATCGAAACATCGATCTCCTGTTTGAGAGGAGTATCAGGCTCGGACGCGGGCTCGGAAACAGAGGGTTCAGAAGGGACGGGATCCTGAACCTCGGCTAACCGCGGAGCCTGAGGGGGCACGATCTTGGGGAGCGATTGGTTTCGAGCCTCGGATGCCTTCGCGGGGGACACAGTTTCGGAAACGAGCGGCACCGCTTTCTTTGGGGATACCGTCTTGCTCTTGGGATTTCTCTGAGGGATCCGCACGGATTGAATCGCCTCCTTGAACGACTCCACCGTACTGCTCTGCCGTTCCGTTTGCAGTGGTGTCTCCTTTTTCCGCATCTCAGGCAGGGCAACGGCCGCCAAGCGAGGGGCCCGGGACGGTAAGGTAATGGCTGGTGCTTCAGGAGCCTTGGGCGCAGACTGTTTCTGCTGACGTTTCGATGCGACGGCCGCGCTCACGCGTTTGGAAACCTGCTCCGGCTTTTTGGGAACGGAGGTGGCGCCGACGGCCTGCTTCAGTTTTGGGGCCAGCAGATCGCCGCTCGGAGCGGGAGTGGGGGGTTCCGCCGGCTTCCTGACAACCAATTGCGGAGGTTGCGGAGGAGCTTTGAAGGCCGGCATGTCCTTCTCCACGGCAGGCGACTGTTTGACGGGAGCAGGGACCGAAGGCCGCACCGGGGCAGATTCCTGGGGCAATGACAGAGTTTGCGGCTTTGGCACGATCACGGCATCAAGGGCACTGACGAGCGACTCCGTCACCCGTTCAGGTTTGGGTACGTCTCTGACATCCTCCCGGGACGAAGGGGGAGGCCTGTCTACGTTCTGTTTCAGAATCGGCCTTGGGTCCGCTGAAACCGGCGGTGTGACAACCTTGGGTATGGCCGTGGTCTGCGGCTTCGGCACGCTCACGAGAGCATCCACGGCCCGGTCGGGGACTCTCGCTTTCACCTGGGGCCGGGAGGTCGTTCTGACTCCTTTGCTTGGAGGAATCACTGCCTTTCTCTGCGGTGCGGCCGTCGGAGGCGCCGCGATTTCCGGAAGCGTGACTAGCGTGACCTCGTAAGACCCTGAGGACTGTTCGAGCGATGACCCGAAACGCAGACTCAGTACCGCGACGAACACGACCGCATGAAGGAACGCCGAACCGGCAAGCGGCCACCTGAGCCGTTCTGCCACCGATTCGCCATGGTCCGGCAAATGCCATGACAAGAGACTGAAAGGCGCCGCATACGACATTGCGTCATTCCAACTTACAGGGGCTCGAAGACCTCTTCTTCCACCACTCTCCCCTGGGGGTTCGTGACCATGCCCAACCGTTCGATTCCCGCCCCCTTGACTTCATCCATGACTTGGACGATCCGTCCATACGGAACGTCTCGGTCGGCTCGAAGGTATACCGACACGAGAGGGTTCAGCGTTTTGGCTTCATCCAGACGTTTCCGCAAATCAAGCAACGTGACAAGATCTTTTCCCAGATAGACCCGCATGTCGGGTTCAATCGTGATCACGAGGCGCTCCATGGGAACGACGGTATTCGATTGCGAACGGGGAAGTGTAATATCAAGGCCCCGGTGCAGCATCGGCGCCGTCACCATAAAGATCACCAACAGCACCAGAACCACGTCGACGAGAGGCACGACATTGATTTCAGAAAGAAACCGACGATGCCGGGGTTCAACAATCACGAGCGACTTCGACCTCTTTTGCCGGCAGGCGCAGGCGCGTCAAGGGCATTCAGAAATTCAATGCTGAAGGCTTCTACGCCGAAGATGGTTTTCCGAATTTGGGAAAGGTAGTAATTATAACCGATGACTGCGGGAATCGCAGCAAACAGGCCGGCAGCGGTTGCAAGGAGGGCCTCGGAAAGACCGGGCGCGACCGAAGCGATACTGGCCGTGCCTTCGATGCCGATTTGCTGAAAGGCGTTAATGATGCCGACAACCGTTCCGAATAAGCCGATGAAGGGGGTAATATTGCCCGTGGTGGCCAGGAAGGGCAGGTACGCTTCCTGCCGCGCGATTTGTTGCTGGATGAGATACTGGACAACCTTCTCCAGATACTGGCGGTCCGGCCAGGGTCCCGTCTTCCTGGTTGCTACCGCGACGTCGCCCGTGTGGTGATCGGCAAGATGCCCCACGCGATTCAACACGTCAAGCAACACTGAGCCGCTGGGACTATAAGGCAATTCTGCGGCCACGTGTTGAAGGAGATGCAACTCCTTTTCGCTGAGTGCGCCTTCGTCCTGATAGGCCTGCAGAAACTGTCGTTCCTCTGTTTTGATCAGCCGGAACATGCGCCATTTGTACAGGATGATGCCCCACGAAAAGACGGAAAAGACCAGCAGGACCAAGAGGACAATAATGGAGATGGTCCCCAGGGAACCAAGCAGTTCAAGAGGGTCGGTTGAAAACATCGGATATGACGATCAGCCTGTCACGCGAAAAATGAAGACTCACCGTGTCGGTGAGAACAGCCACAACGACGTGAATGGCGGGGCCGACGGGATTTGAACCCGCGACTTCCAGATTGACAATCTGGCGTCCTAACCTGGCTGAACGACGGCCCCATTCACGTATGAGGGTAGCCTTTTGACCGTGCTGTCGAAACGAGCCCCCGGCCTGGGCTGATCAACCCGCCAGGTTGGACGTCCGACGTTCTATTTGGATAGTCTGAGATAGATGGTAGGCGGAACAGGGCTCGAACCTGCGACCTCTGCCTTGTAAGGGCAATGCTCTCCCAACTGAGCTATCCGCCCCACACTCCATGCATTCAAAAATCCAACGTTTTTTCATTATATCAGCCAAGTAAGCTGTGTCAACCGTAAGGAAAACCGACCATGATGACGACCCATCGGCATAAAAATCGACGGCGCCCTTGAGAAATACGGGTGCGACCCTTTAGAGTGCAACCTTCGTTATCGGACGAATGCCGAAACCGAACCATGACCTATAAAATCAGACACATCAGCAAACAGGTGGGGGCAGAGATCCCACAATTGTTGTCCCGAAGCGAACGGATGTGGCTCTTTGCCGAACTCCATCGCCGGGCGCTCATTACCGGAATCGTCGTCGCAATCGCGGTGGCGATCATTCTCGGGGCTCTGTACGTGGTGGAACACCAACAGGAACAGGAAGCACTGGCCCTTGAACATCAAGCCGCCCAAGCTTATCTCGACCGTTCCCTCGTTGACGTCGACACGGCCACGGAGAAGCTGCAAGAAGCCATCACGTTGTATCGGCGGATCATCCAGGAGTTCCCTCGCACCGCCAGCGCCCGTTCCGCGTGGTATATAATCGGAAACGCCCTGGCCGAACAAGACGACTACGCCGGTGCCATCGAGGCGTATCAACATTTCATCGACCAGGCAGGAAATTCTCCCGCTCTGCTCGGATTGGTCTACCAACGACTCGGGGCCAGCTACCTGGCAAGCGGGAACCGCGAAAAGGGAATCACCGCTTACACGCAAGTGCTTCAAATGCCCCAAACGCTCAATAAAGATCAAGTGCTGTTCGAACTCGCCAAACTCGAGGAACATGAAAAACGCAATGACGAGGCGCTTGCCCGTTACAAACAGTTGTTGGATGAATATCCGAACTCCCCATATGCGAGTGAAGCCACCTTGCGAGTCAAGATCCTTGAACCGCCCGCGGACGAACCTGAAGCCGCAAAAGAGGAACCCGAACAAAAAGAGAAGCAGGAAGGGAAGAAAACCGGAGAATAAGGGAAGGGGCCACGTTTTCAGGAAGTGATCATCAACATCCGCCCGGCCCGAATCAGACTGCTTCGCAAATTATTCAAAATCTTCAAGTCCTGAACCGATACCCGAAACCGTTTGGCGATACTCCAGAGGCTGTCACCGCGGCGCACACGGTACCACTTTACGTCCCCGCTATCCGTCACGTCTTTGCCGCCTCTGGCCACGCGCAACCGCTGTCCGACCCTGATTAAACTCCCCGAAAGATCATTGAGGTTTCTCAATTGCCTTACGCTCGTCCCGAAGCGATGGGCAATCACCGACAGGCTGTCTCCCCGGCGTACACGATACCACGTCCGTGCAGGCGGCGCGGGTTGCGTCCACGTCTTCATTCGGGATTTGGCCTGTTCCACGCTCTCCGACGTTCCCACAGGGACCTTTAAATAATAGCCTTCCCGGCCAGGTGGGGTGATACTGCGACGGAGTTCGGGATTCAACCGGCGAAGCTCATCAAAGGAAATTCCCGTCTCCTTGGCCACGGACCGCAAATGTATGGACTCGTCCATGCGAATCTCGTCGTATTGGTGAACCGTTTGGGAATGAGCGTGAAAACCGAACAACGAGGGACGCGTCGCGATAATCATGGCGGCCATGAACCTAGGAACATATTGCCTGGTTTCCCGTCGGATATAGCGAGTCCTCGCGATTCTCCAGAAATCACGGGTGCCGGTTTTTTGAATCGCACGACTGATTTTCCCGGCCCCGGCGTTGTACGCCGCCAGCGCCAGGGGCCACGAACCGAACGTGTCGTAGAGATCTCGTAAGTGGACGGCTGCCGCAACCGTGGACTTGATGGGATCCCGGCGTTCATCCACGTACCAATTGACCGACAAGCCGTATAGCCGTCCCGTGCTCTTGATAAACTGCCAAGGCCCGGACGCCCGGGCACGCGAATAGGCCCTGGGATTAAATCCGCTTTCGACCAACGACAGGTAAATCAATTCCTTGGGCAGGCCGACTTCAACGAAAATCTCTTCGACTAAGGGTCGGTAGGCATAGAATCTGGTCAACCATTCTTGAAAACGATCATGAATCACGTTTTGAAAGTAGTGAATATTGCGTTCGACCGCAGGATTGACGATAACGGGAATATCTTCATACCCAAGATCCTCGCTTCCCTGGTGGGCGCGAGCCTGCCCTGAGCCCTGAGCTTGTCGAAGGGTCGAAGGGACTGAATTCAAGGGGACGGAAGTTGCAGAACGGCGGTCTGGGGGGAAATACATAAGCCCCCTGGGGTTGGCCGGCAAGGGAAGAGATGACGAAACCACGGCATCCGGCGAATGGGACATACCGGCAGCACGAACGTCGCCGGCACTAAAGAGAAACCCTGAGAGGCAGAGCGTAGAAACCAACGGAAGGTTCCAAAAAGATCTATATCCTTCCAACCAATTGATTTTTATCATATTTTATCCAGACTTTCAGACGTGATATGCGAATGTAGCCGGAATGCCCGCCTCTGTCAAGAATTTATCATGCTTAACAAACAAATATTCAAGATCTTGTGGACTCATTTCAACTGAACCACACGTAAACAACTACAGGTTGTGGCCTAGGAGGTAAGACCGACTCATGTGGCGTAGGCCTCCTCATTGGGATTGTCTCTCTCAGCCATTATCATTACCGGTTTATACGGCTATCCACGCCTTACGGGTAAGGACATGCCTCATGGCACCATCCATTGGTGGCCCCTACAAATTCACCTCGGACAGGCACCCTTCGGCTCCGCTCAGGGCAGGCTCGGGCCTGTCCCCACAACCCGGGGGTCACGGCGTCGGCGTCGGGAGAGTGGCGGCACAGCGGAATCCGGTCGAGTGATTCCGGTCGAGTGGATCGCTGGCGACCCGGGTAAAAATTCTCACCTGTGGGGTTTCGACCTGCCACCCGGAACTGCGAATGACCCGTCGGGTCCCCGTCGAGGGCCCCTGAGGATTACGGCTCGGGCTCCTGGAATAATACGTCGCGTCATACCAATCGGCGACCCACTCCCAGACGTTACCCGCCATATCATAAACCCCATAGGGGCTTTTGCCTTTTTCATAAATCCCAACCGGCACCAGGGTTTTTTCACCTTGCCATGACTGGTTGAAATTCAGGTGTTTGTGCGTGGGTTCGACGTCTCCCCATGGAAACCGTCGATCATCGGTCCCCCGCGCGGCCTTTTCCCATTCGGCTTCGCTCGGCAACCGCTTACCCGCCCATCGACAATAGGTATCGGCGTCAAACCAATCCACGTTGACCACCGGCAGGGACGCAATGGATTCCGGCATGAGTCCACCCTGCCAAAGATTTTTCGACGAGTCGGTGGGATGCGACGGCGTGCGATGACCGGTCGAGCGAATAAATTCCAAATACAGGCCGTTGGTCACTTCATAGGTGTCGATGGCGAAGGCATCCAATTCGACTTCGTGATTGGGGTATTCATCCAGACCGCCGTCCCGTGCCCATTTGGGCACCCCCATAAAAAACGGACCGGCGGGAATGACCACCATGGGAGCGCCGTCCTTGCTCGAAACGGCCACGTCCGCGTGAACCTGCTCGATAGCGGCACCGTTCACGCTTATTCCCATCAATACACACGTGGCGATAGCCAATATCCTCTTCATCATCATCTCTCTTTCTGTATGCTAAAACGACCGGAGCCGCGCCCCCTGTCGAGCGACAGGGCGGGACATGAACCACGCGTTCCCGGTCAACCCGAGCTTTCCCGTTCGGCCCGCCTTAACGCGCGCATCAGCACGGGGTCGTTCAACGCCACCTCACTCAGCGCGTCCATGACGTGAAGACCCTTGGTATCCATCAGCTCCTTGGCCTTGGCGTACTGTTTGGTATTGAAGCGGGCCACCGTCGGCTGGTTGTTGATCACCTGGCACGCCAAGACTCCGTCTTCGAGATCCAACGTCCCTCCCTGCTCCATCAACGTCTGCGCCTGCGCCACCGAAATGCCGTGAAGTTCGGCAAATTCCCCGATCCCGCCGGTTTCGACCATCGACCCGTCCGGCATCGAACACTTGCGTTTGAAATACGGAGACCAGTCTTTGCGAAAATCAATGTAGCGAATATCACCCCCTCGAGCCACCGACCGCTCCAGCTTGCTGTAATCAAGACCGAGATTCTTCTGTGTGAGGCGCTCCTGCAATTCCTCGGAAAGCCCCCTGTAAAACACGCGCTCCACGGCCTCTGCCAAGGGGATGTTCGAAAACTTCGCGAGTTGCTCGGCCTGGGCTGTCTGCTCCAAATCCAGGACCCAGGTCTGCTTGGGCCCGGCCGGATCGATCCGGCACACGAACATCCCGCGCGTCACCACACCCCCGGCTTCCGGATACGTATACAGCCCTCCGTCCGTCAACAGCCGGCGCATATCGTCCAGCGGGATCTCATAACTTTCCCCGAGCACTTTGGCATGATGCTCGATATTCTCCTCGCCCGCCATGGCACAGACCATGACGTTCCCCGGAGGATCGAAATCCGTGTAATTCTCCAATACGTTATAGAGCTGCGGCTCTTTGGCCGGTTTAAGCGGCCGCTTTTTTATCTTGAACATGATCGTGTCCGACAGGTGAAACCGTCGCGCCGATTTTCATCGTTGTCATTCCCGGTCGTCAAATGCTAGATCTGCTCTTTATGGACGCTTCCCGACAACTGGCAACCCTGTTTTGGCTACACGAGGCGTTCAAATGGGACCCGGACAACGGCTTTCTGCTGGCCTCCGGAGAAACCAGTCCCTATTACGTAGACTGCCGGGCCCTGTTGGCGCATCCCGATGCCCGGTGGCTCGTGGCGAAACTCGCGTGCACGGCCATCCGCGACCTTTCCTTCGAAGCGGTAGGCGGCCTGGAAATCGGAGCCATTCCCTTGGCCACAGCTATATCCGATTATGCCTTTGCGACTCAACCGTCGAAAACCTATCGTACCTTTGTCGTGAGAAAGCAGGCCAAGAATCATGGACTGGGCAAACGAATCGAAGGCGCCGTTAAGGCCGGCGCCCCCGCGCTGGTCGTCGATGACGTGCTGACGAGCGGCGGGTCGCTCCTGCAAGCTATCCAGGCTGCCAGGGACGCGCAACTTCATGTCACCCGCGCCCTCGTGATCGTGGACCGGCAAGAGCAAGGAGGTAAACAGAAAATCGAAGCGCAGGGGGTGTCATTGATCAGTCTCCTAACCCTGGACGACCTAAGGGCCGCCCACCCCCCCACCTGAGTCTCTCCAGGCCGATAGCTGATGTTGAGGATAATGATTCATGCCCGAGACGATCGACAACAGGATCGAAGTGATCGCGCCGAATCTGAAACGGCGCCTGTCGGGTGTCACGGCAACGATCGCACGGCTGTTGCCGGTGCAGGCCCAATCGATCGGGATCGTGGCAACCGGGCCGGGGCTGCCGGCGCACGTACCCTGCGTCCCGCTACGGTCCGTGATCCTGATGTCCGGCCGGGGCTATCGGGTCTGGCACGCGCGGCGCAACACCGAAATGCTCCTCGGTCTCGTCCTGCGTCACGTTCTCAGAAAGCGCCTGAAGCTGGTGTTTACCTCCGCCTCGCAGCGGCATCACACGCGCTACACCCGCCTGCTGATCTCGGGCATGAACGCCGTCGTCGCCACGTCCCGCAAGTCCGCGTCCTATCTGCGCCGGCCGTCGCACGTGATCATACATGGAATCGACACCGGGATGTTTCGCCCGCCTCCCGACCGGCGCGCTCACCGGCGCTCGCTCGGTCTGTCCGAGAACGTGACCATCGGGTGCTACGGCCGCATCCGGCGCCAGAAGGGTACGGACGTGTTTGTCGACGCGATGCTCGAAGTGCTGCCCCAACACACCGGCGTGACCGCCCTGGTAATGGGCCGCGCCGCGCACAAGCATGTACCGTTTCTGCAGGGCCTGCGCGAGAAGGTGACACGGGCCGGGCTCCAGGACCGTATCCTGTTTTTGCCGGAGGTGCCGGTGGAGGAGATGCCGCGCTGGTATCAGGCGCTCGACCTGCTCGTAGCCCCGCAGCGCTGGGAAGGCTTCGGGCTGACCCCGCTCGAAGCGATGGCGTGCGGTGTGCCGGTGATCGCGACGACTGTCGGCGCATTCGCCGAATTGGTGGTGGAGGGCGAGACCGGGCGCCTGATCCCTCCCGGTGATATAGATCGGATGCGCGCGGCGGTCGCTACGGCGATTGCCTCATCCGCCACGCTGCAACAATGGTCGACCGCGGCCCGTCGCCACGTCGAGGAAAGGTTTCGGATCGAGGACGAAGCGGCTGCGCTCAACGCGCTCTACCGGAGCCTGCTTGACGGCGGTGAAGACAGGCCATGACGCTTTTACGAAGTGTACGCCTCCATATCGCCTTCGTTATTACCAATCTGCGGGGCAGCGGTTCGGACCGCGTTTTA
This sequence comes from Nitrospira sp. SB0662_bin_26, assembly GCA_009840285.1. GTDB lineage: Bacteria > Nitrospirota > Nitrospiria > Nitrospirales > UBA8639 > Bin75. The sequence continues at coordinate 11,510 of VXOF01000089.1, read as the reverse complement.
TTGAAGACGGCGGATGGGTTGATCGGATTGGGCCATCGGGTCGATATCGTCCTGCTCACGCCTGGCATCCGAAAGCCTCAGGAAATTCCAACCGCGGCACGCCCCGTGTTGTCGGAAAGCGCCTCCGATGGGGAATTAAGTATATAATTCTCATTTTTATCCCTTGAGGTGTAGACGACACGCCTGTATAAAAGATTTTTTTGATTCTAGTAATGTATCAGCCGATACATGAAACTCCGAAACCGACTGAAACTCATAGAGCAAAAGCTCTTTCATCCTTGTCCTAGTTTCCGGTGTCCTCTTTGCGATTATTTGGGCCCTTTCGTTATCACCAATAATCGCTATATGGGAAGGCGCTATGCTTCATCATGCCCAAGTTGTGGCGCAAAAGAACGACATCGGCTTGAATCTGTTGTATGGAAGAGGATTCTCTCTAACACGGATGTCAGCAATTGGATGGTCGTTCATTTCGCTCCAGAAGCACATTTAAGGAGGATGCTCGAGTCTCAGGTTTTAGAATATTTCGCATCGGACTACAGCGGTAACGAACAGTTGCAGCTCGATATCACCCGACTGGATCTTGACGATGAATTCTGCCATTGCGTTGTCGCGAATCATGTTTTGGAGCACGTCCCGGATGAACGAAAGGCTCTTAAGGAAATCCATAGAATACTGAAGCCGGGTGGAATCGCACTCCTACCGGTGCCAATATACGCAGAAAAAACAATTGAATACGGCGAGCCGCTTGAATGTTCAGGTCATTGGAGGGCGCCTGGTCCGGATTACTTCGATCGCCTAAAAGACGTTTTTTCACAGGTCGATATCACTGACTCAGACGATGCACCCGCCGAGATACAACCCTATTTGATTGAATGTCGAAATCATTGGCCGACCAAAGGGGCACCTAGAGTATTGCCTATGAATGGATTTATTTTCAAAGAGTATATTCCGGTGGTGAGAAAGTAATAGGGGCTGTCCTAGCTAAGCAAAACATTTAGGACAGCCCCTTCTTCTATCTATTAGATAATTTCTAGTCGATCCAGTGCTGTGCCGCCCATTGCGCAGAACGGCATACCCGCCGGGGCGACAACTCGAAGTTTCCTGTTACTGCGTGTGAGGGCTTCAATGGTCCGTTGAATACCATGACCCGTGTTTGACGGGGCAGTACGGGTGGCCAGAAAAGGCTGAACGGATAAACAGGTCTTCTATGCTTGAAGCTGGATACCCACTCCGACGGCCACCAATTGACTTGCTCTCCCACAACGTGGGCGACCCACCTCTGCTCGAGTTTAATGTTTTTCAAGATCTGTGGTGCCTCGTTCATCCTATCGATAACGAATTGCATCGAATTTGCTTCAAACCTGAAAATCGAAGTATTCACACCCATTGCACGACTAAAAAGTTTATTCAATAAGCGCTTATTGGACGGGACCCACTCGCGGCAGACACAAAACTTGCCCGGCATATATTCGAAAAAACAGTCGATGGATCGGACGATAATGACATCCAGGTCGAAGTATAGACATGGGCCATCGAGATCGCCGATTCCATTTTGAAACAGTCCCAGTTTTCGACCGTTTGTGAAGTGGGTTGCGGCTTGAAGATTGATTTCCGGTAACGGGTAAACTTCTACCTCGGGTCGAATCCCCTGCGAATTGTCCGTAAAGCAGATGAATCTGAATGCGGCGCTTAAGTTTCGTCGAACTCCCGCATACAAGCGATTGACATAGTGGGGCCCATAAAGGTTATCGCCCCATTTGATGGTGATGACGTTGACAGGCACTATTTTAAGCGCAAATCGAATTGGTTACGTGCAATTAATGCCGAGTGCCATTTTTGCATTCGAACTTCTGTATGACATCATCATAAAGAGTCAATATTTTTGGCACGACGGCATCGGCGGCATAGCAGCTTTTATATACAGTTAACGCGTTTTGTGCCCGAATTCGACAACCTTCCGGGTCTTGTAGGGCTTTTCGCAGTCCATGAAAGAGTGCCGACTTTTCACCTTTGTCGACAAGTATTGCTGATTGATCATCAAGTATTTCGAGCGGACCCTCACAACGGGTCGAAATAATCGGAGTTCCCATTGCCATTGCTTCCAGGACAATGATTCCAAACGGTTCTCTCAGAGACGGGAGTACAAACAGGTCGGCATTCTTCATCAAATCCGGAATGTCGTTTCTGTGGCCAAGAAACTGCACATTTTCGTTTAATCCCAATTCCGTTGACAGTGCCTTTAGCGAGTGGAATTCCGGACCATCTCCGGCTATCTGTAGCGAAAAATTTGTTTCAGTCGATTTCAACTCGGCTAGTGCTTCCAGCAAAATACTAAACCCCTTTTTCTTTACAAACCGACCTGCCGCAAAAACCTTATTCATTCGAGTAGGATTTGCAACTTCCGACACGGGTTTAAGTCGCGAAAAGTTGGGAATGACCGTAGCAAATTCTTGCTGGGGAATATTGCGGTGGTATTCCGATTTCGCGGCCTGCGCTGTAAATGGAACAATGACATCCATTTTCCGGTAGTACTTGCCGTTGATGTTGTTGTGCGTTTTGGCAATCAGCGGCCACTTGCCGGCAGGTTTGATTTTCCCTGTGAGAAACGCAGCACGAGCCAAATGCGTTTCGACAATATTCGGTTGAAACCGGTTGAGTGCGCTTTGAATTTGATTTGCGGCAAATGGGTCATACCACCCAAACCGGTTGTTGATAACTGCCACCTCTATATTTCCCATCGAGCTTAATTCAGACTCTACGGCGCTGTTATTACGGATTATGGATAATACCGAATGTCCCCTACAGGCGAGTTCCAAACAAAGATCTGCAAAATATCTTTGCGCACCCCCATAATTTGGGTCGAGCATCACCTGTGCAATTTTCACCGGAAATCCCTGTCGAAGCGATGAACTGGGAAATTTTGCAGAACGGAAAGGAAAGAGCTTTACATGCTCGGTGGATTACAATTTCTGTCTTAATACGGTGTTGCTGGAAACTATCTCATGGGTTCGGAAATGGTATAACACTCCATCAGTTTATGCAAAGATTTGGAGATTCCGTAAACTTCCTCGTTTAAGAGACATGTGATAAGAGGAGCTTTCTGATATATTCGACCTGCCACGAAAAAACTTTTCCGACTTTTTTCAGCCGCCAACACTAATAGGAGAGGAACAATGAATTCAGGCTCAGTTTTTGAGGCTGTTCTTATTGCCATTAATGTGGTCACGCTATCGTTAATGGTCCCCTTGAACAGTCACATCTTAGCTCATCCCTTTGAACCGGTCTGCATTTCCTGCCTTTTGACAGTCTACGGGGGTGGAATACTCGTGGCGGGCTTTTCCCTGTTTTTGGCGAATTGGTGGGGAGGTGAAAAGATTGCTCTACGTGTTCAGAAATTTCTGACGGTTATAGGCATCGTGTCCTTTTTGCATCTGATTCAATTGACTATGGTTCCCTCCGGAATGAGAACCCTGTACGTCATCGTTTGCGTCGTGATGCTTGCTCCGGCTGTGATAGGGTTTTTACGAGGACAGAAAAAGACGGTCATTCTTGTGCATCAGTTTTTCTTCCTCCTTTTCTTGTATGAAGTCTTTAATTTTGGCCGGGTCATGCTTCAGGCGCGCGAAGTGGAAGCCAACATCGAGTCCACCCATGACAGGGTAGATCCGGTTGCTTTGGACGAGGATGGGCATCATGTCTTTTGGATAATTTTCGATGAATTTTCGCTTGTTCAAAGTTTGGAGAGAGATAAGTTTGACGTGAACGTTGTTCCGAATTTGGCAACATTCTCCCGGGCCAGTACGTGGTATCCTTATGCGCGGACCCTCTTTAAATCGACCGAACGAGCCATTCCGTCCTTGCTTTTGGGGAAGAAAGATGTCACCGACTTTAAGGGAGAATTTTTATACGACTTCAATTCCCAAAATTATCTTTCGTCCATCGCTCAAAACATGGAAGTATTCATCGTTGGAAATTACCTGCCCTATTGCCATGCTTTCAAGGAGGTGGCTGAACGGTGTCGGGTTTATCTTGAAGGAGGATTTACTGACTATGTCCACTTGGCCAACAGTGTGTGGCGCAGATCTGTCCCCGGGGTATTACGCGATACCAAAGCAGGAAGGAAATTACGAAGACTGATTCTCCTGCAATCCGATCAACTCGCTCTCCAGGGACGCCCAATCACTCGTACGCTCAGCATGGGGCAATCTTTCGACCATCCCACGTTTACCTTTATTCATGAGGGCTTGCCTCATTTTCCTTATCGATTTAAAAGTAACGGCGATCTTAGGCAAAGAGCATATGATGGTGGTCCTCTACGGGAAATGAGTCGCGACGAACTCGAAGAAATGCAACAATTTTACAGAGAACAGGTGACATATACAGATTCCTTATTTGGAGAATTTGTCGCTCAACTCAAGGCCAAAGAACTGTATGACCAATCATATATCGTGATCATGAGCGACCATGGCATAAGTTTTGACCCTCTCAAGCCCGGTCGGCATCTTGAGCTTGAGCATGTGGCCCGTGTGCCGTTTTTGCTCAAGTCACCCGGACAAACACGGGGTGTGGTGAATCCGCAGCCTGTTCATACAGCCGAGTTCTTTGAGATTTTACTGGACGAGATGGAAAGAGTGAAACGCCAAGGACAGTTGCCACTTCAGTGACCGTGACTCATATGAGGATGAAGACCATGCAAAATACGATCGCAGCCCTTTTACTAGGAGTTGTCATAATCGAGCCTGACTATGCTCTAGCCTACATTGACCCGTCGGCCGGAGGCTTGCTGGTCCAAATATTACTGGGCGGCATTGCCGGCATCGGGGTCTTGGTCAAACTGTATTGGGGCAAACTCACCAAGCTTTTCCGCAAGGAGAAAGATGACCAGCCCTGAGCCCATCCCGGAACTCGTGCGGGCTTCAGGATCCTACCGTGATCCCGAGGGGTTTGTTTTTTTTCAGGGCGACCGGGTGTTTCGAGCACTTACGAAGGATGGGTTGGCTTCGTATCATGACTTTCGCCAAAGTCCTTTGTGTCAATGGTTGGAGGAGGAACGTTGGATAACTCGAACGTGGGAAACTGAGTCGGCGGGTGCCATTGCCGAAAGGTTCCCGGAGATTATAGGAATCATTGAACAGAGCCGAATTCCCTTCATCAGCTATCCCTATGAATGGTCCTTTGACATGTTGAAGGATGCCGCATTACACACCCTGGATCTTCTGCTTCATAGTGGGCAACATGGGTTTACTCTAAAGGATGCGACTTCCTATAACATGCAATTTATGGGACATCGCCCGATTTTTATTGATATCCTCTCAATAGCAAAATATGTTCCTGGCACACCGTGGGCAGGCTATACGCAGTTTTGCCAACAGTTCCTATTTCCCCTGGCTTTGGCGGCCCACAAAGGCGTCGATTTCCAACCATTACTGAGAAGTTATTTTGAAGGGATTCCTCTTCATGTGATGAAATCTCTTCTCGGAAGGTGGGGCTGGAGAAAAGCCGGTATGTTCAAACACGTGTTTCTCCAATCGTTTTTCCAAACGGGGTTTCAAGCTGACAACCCGGCACTGAAGTCTAGCTTTCAATCACTGAAGTTTTCCCTGGATCATGTCAATGCGCTTGTTCGTGCCGTAAAAAAAGTGGTGACTCAACTTCATCAGTCGTCGTCCCAACGTCACTGGGTCGAGTATTCCGAAAATCGTTCCTATACGTCTCCGGAAATTGAGGCTAAGCAAAGATTTGTGGAAAAACATTTGGAGAACATACGACCTCTTTCCGTTTGGGATCTTGGATGCAATACAGGAGAATTCTCCTTAATTGCCCGTAAATATTCTGATCTGGTCATCGCGGCGGACGCTGATCCGGAATCAGTCAATCACCTCTATCGGCACTGTCGACAAAACGACATTTCGGGGATTTTGCCGTTGGTCCTGGATGTGACGAACCCCTCGCCCGGCTTAGGGTGGAACAACCTCGCGCGGCAAGGGTTCCTCGACCGGGGCAAGCCGACGATTGTGTTGATACTGGCCCTCCTGCATCATCTCTGCCTTACACACAATGTACCCTTTGCGTATGTCTTCAATTTGCTGCTGGTCGTTGAAGCCAAATATGTCGTTATCGAGTTTGTGCCCAAATCGGATCCCATGGTGAAAAAGCTCCTTGCCAACCGGGAGGACGTCTATCCCTGGTACAACCTGCCGGCCTTTGAAGCCGAAGCCTTCAAACACTTTTCACTGGTGGACCGCCACGAACTGCCCACCGGCAAGCGCGTTTTGTATTGTCTGAAACGCCACGGCTCTTGATCCGCTAAGGTCCGCCCGTGAGCGGTGACATCAGGTTTCAGGGCAGCCCGCGATGACTTTTGGCATCCAACTTCAGACTGTCCCTGATACGCGTTCACTCATTCGTTGACAAGCCGGCTGCGGGGCCGAGTAAAGAATCCGGCTCGCAGTACTCCAGGGAGGAAAGATCCGGCAGGCTGCGACAGACCTTCTCGGCCTCTGCCGCCTTTTGCCATTCGCTCCATTTAAAAAGCCACATTTTGAAACGAGAGATCTCGTCGGTCTTCGTCAAGCCTGCTGCCGCGGCCTTTTCAAGAATGATTCTCTTGTCCTCGTCGTCAGGCCAACGATGAAAGACAAGAATGATCCCTATGGCTTGTGGATTGTCCGGGTCGAACTCAGGCAGGGGTTCCGGTAATTCGACAACGGCAGGTCGTTGTGAAGACGAAGAATCATCAAAGACAAGTCTCGTTTGACCGTACGCATCTTGCAAAGGGAAAACCGCTCCACCGCCGAGTTGGGCCACCAACACACAAAGAACCGCTTGATGACACAAAGAATCTAAATGGCGCCAAAATGGAGCCAAAATACCGCTAAAAGGATTCATAATGGATCCAAAAATAGTCAAAATGTATGCATTTTGTCATCTCAGGTAGTACGGTACTGTCTTGCCGGGGATGATGTTGTAGGCGGACGGGCTGGAGGCGCTACTGAATCCGGCGGATTCCTTCATGGGGTTGCTGAGACCCAGAGGATGGGGAACCGATACACTGTTCCTGAACCGTATCCAAAATGCGGTCGGCCAGGAACCGTTTCGGCAGGCGTTCAACTTCGATGGGCGTTCCATGACGAGGCAGGAGAATGACTTCATTGGTCTCGTTGCCGAATGCCGATTGCGGCCCCGTAATCCTGTTCACGACCAGCAAATCGAGGTCTTTTTGATGCAGCTTCTTGCGGCCGTTGGCGAGCAGGTCCTCGGATTCCGCGGCAAAGCCGACGAGCACGTGGTGCGTCCGTTTCCGTGACAACGCTTGCAGGATGTCCGGAGTCCGTTCGAGTTCCAGGGACTCGCCGGTCCATTTGTGTTTCTTGACCTTTTCGGACGAAGGGTTCCGGGGTCGAAAGTCTCCGACCGCCGCGGTCATCACGAGGACGGTGGCCCACGCGAACCGGGCATCCAGCTCCTGAGCCATTTCTTCAGCCGTCACCACCGAAACGCGCGTCACGTTGGGCGGACACGGCAATGCCGTCGGTCCGCTGACGAGCAGCACCTCGGCTCCCCGTTGGGCCGCGGCTTCCGCCATCGCGTATCCCATCTTTCCTGATGAGGCGTTCGTGATAAAGCGAACCGCATCGATCGGTTCCCGCGTGGGGCCGGCCGAGACGAGCACCCGTTGACCGGACCAGTCCCGCAGACGCGCCAGGCGGGCACGCACCGCATCCAGAATCACGTGTTCGGCAGGCAACCGGCCTTTCCCGATCAGGCCGGACGCCAGCGGGCCTTCCTCCGGTTCCAGCACCATGACCCCGCGCTCGCGCAACGTCCGCGTATGCGCCGCCACCGCAGGATGGTCCCACATTTCGACGTCCATGGCCGGGGCCATGACAATGGGACATCGTGCGGACACGAACAACGTCCCCAGCAGATCATCCGCCAAACCCAACGCACATTTGGCCAGGGAGTTCGCCGTGGCCGGCGCCACCAGGATCAGGTCCGCGTCTTCCGTCACCTGCAGGTGCGGCATGGGTTGGTCACCCGCAAAGAGCCGTTTCAACACCGGCCGGCCGGACAACACTTCGAAGGTCAGCGGCGCCACGAACTGCGTGGCGGACGGCGTCATGACCACGGACACCTCCGCCCCTTCCTCGACCAGCGTCCGGAGCAGGGACACGGCTTTATAGGCCGCAATGCTTCCCGTCACGCAAAGGACGATTCGTTTGCCGTGTAACGCCTTTTCGCTCACCCCTCGGCCTCTGCTTCCCCGGCGGGTTCATTTGGCGAATCGTCAACGTAGACGCTGAGTTGCTTTTTGATTTCCTTGGCATCTTCATCAGCCTCCGCCAACAACGCCGGTTCGAATTCACGGTCCAGGCTTTTCCTGGCTTCACGAAGCGCCTCACGCGCTTCTTGTCCCATCAAATACTCCACGTTGTCTCCCAACACTTCCTCGAGCGCAATGGAGGTTTCTTTGGTGAATTTACTCGTTTGTGCATGCGGGGTCCCGCGCATGAGTTGTTTTGCCCGTTGAGCGGCAACCAGCACGACTCGATAGCGGGAATCGAACTTGCCGGCTCGATCGTCCGGAAGTAAAGGAAGCGTATCAATCATAATCGAAACTCCTTTGGTGAATACGGTTACGTGGCAATCTTCTTCATCGTCATGGATTCGATCAACCCGTTTTCCACGAGTACGTCAGGGTCCAACCGGTTGGTCTTCACCCGTTCGGCCAAAATAATGGATTCCAATTCTTTCGTCGCCTGCAGGAGTTCGTCATTCCGCACGAAGTAATGATAGGCTTTGAAATTGGCGATTTCATCACTCGCTTTTTGCAGGCGACGCTCGATTTCCTCCGGGGGATCCTTGGCCCGCCGGCAGAGCCGGTTGCGAAGGACCTCAAGCGACGGCGGGGCCACGAACACGTACACGGCCCAGGCAAAGCGTTCCATAATTTGCCTGGCCCCCTGCGCATCGATATCCAACAACACGTCGGTCCCTTTTTGCAAGGCCGCCAACAACGGCTGTTTCGGAGTGCCGTACTTGTTGCCGTACACTTCGGCCCACTCCACGAATGCCTCCGCCTGAACCAGACCTTGAAACGTGGCCTCATCGACAAAACTATACTCAACCCCGTCACGCTCGCCCGGTCTCGGCTTCCTGGTCGTATAAGACACCGACAATGTGGTACTCGGGACTTGCGTCACGATGTTCTTGCACAACGTGCTCTTTCCGACCCCGGAAGGGCCTGACACCACAACCATGACACCGTTAGCCGACATCAGTCACTCCTTCTCCGCAAGGTGTTCTATTCCACATTTTGCACCTGCTCGCGAATCTTTTCCAGTTCACTCTTGAGCTGGATAACGTGCTTGGCGATTTCCGCGTCATTCGCCTTGGATCCGATCGTATTCACCTCGCGACCCATTTCCTGCAACAAAAAATCCAACTGCCGTCCGACCGGCTCCCGTTTTTTTATCATTTCTTCAAATTGAATGCCATGGCTTTGGAACCGGGTGAGTTCTTCCGTCACGTCGCACCGATCGGACACGAGCGCTAATTCCTTGTTGAACCAGGTTTCCTGCTCACTTCCGGCCAAGGCAGGCACGCGCAACCGCAGACGCTCCTGGAGGCCCTTGACCACGCGGGGCAGGCGGCGTTCGATCGATCGGTGCATCTCGCGAATCAGCTTCAGCCGTTTCGCCATATCCACCTGGAGGGCTTTCCCCTCTTTCGACCGCATGCGATCGAGATCCGCAAGCGCTCCCGACGTGAGCCGCTTCACCACCCGGTTCAGGTGCTTGTCGTCGATCGGGATGTCGGCAACGCGAAAAATGTCTCTGAATGAGGCCAACAGTTCGACGTCGATTTGTCCTCCCAACCGGAACTCCCGCTGCAAATCCTTGAGAGCCCGATAATAATGCCGCGCCAAGGGACGATCCAGCGTGACGTGTTTGCCGCGTTCATGGCCTTTCCCGTAGACCACGACAAGTTCGATTCGTCCCCGGCGACATGTTCCGGCCACCAACTCCTTCAATTCTTCTTCCCACTCAAACCCTCCCTTGGGCACCCGAAGGACGATTTCCCGGAATCGATGGTTCACCGACCGGACTTCCACGGTCACGGCAAGTCCGTGACTGGTTCCCTCCCGTTTGCCGAAACCCGTCATGCTTTTCAACATGGCCGCGACACCTTTCCTTCCCACGGACAGTCTTCATACAGCACGCAGCCGGAGCATTGAGGCTTCCGCGCCAGGCATACGTAGCGGCCATGAAGCAACATGCGTTGCGAGCCATCGGTCCAATCCCGGGCAGGCCAGACCGCCTGCAAGTCAAACTCGATTTTGGTGGGGTCGGTATTCCGGGTCAGGTGCAAACGTTGCGCCACCCGTTTCACGTGCGTATCCACGACAATCGCCGGCACGCGGAAACAGGCGCCCAACACCACGTTGGCGGTCTTTCTGCCGATCCCGGGTAACGACGTCAATTCCTCCATGGTCCTGGGTACGGCTCCTTGGAACTGCGACACCAAGGCTTGACTGCACTTGACCAGATGTTGCGCCTTGTTCCGGTAAAACCCCGTTGGTTTGATCAATGCTTCGAGTTTCACTTGGGATGCGCCGGCCAATTCCCGGGCCCCGGGATAGGCCGCGAAGAGCGCCGGCGTTACCCGGTTCACCCGTTCATCCGTACATTGGGCCGACAGGATCGTCGCCACCAGCAACTCAAAGGGGGTGGTGTAGCTTAGTTCCACCGGCGCGTTCGTCCCCTGCGTGCGCAGGCGTTTCAGAATCCGCCGGGCACGGGTCGTTGTGGATTTTTGATTGTGGATTGTTGATTTTGGATTGCCGATTGCTGATTTTTGATTTTTCACTGCCATTTCCCAATCCAAAATCCTCAATTCACAATCCACAATGCTCCTTCACCCTGCCTCCGCTACGGGCACGCCGGATTCCAAGGCGTCGGCAATCGCGTCCTTCAACGGGGTCAAAGTCTCTTTCCGAAGCGCGGAGACGCACAAGGCCCTTCGACTTCGCCCTTCGACTATGCTTCCTTCGACTCCGCTCAGGACAGGCAGGGCAGGCTCAGGGCAGGCCTGAAAGCGCCGTTCGAGCACGTCCACGTCGTCCGGCGGCAATTGATCGCATTTGTTCATGACGAGGACCCGGGTCACGTGTTGCAGGTCAAGTTCATGCAGGAGTCCTTCGACCACCTGAATTTGCTGATCACGATCCGGCGCGGTCGCATCCACGACGTGCACCAGTACGTCAGCCTGGTGAAGCTCGTCAAGCGTCGTCCGAAAGGCTTCCAGGAGATCCTGGGGCAGGTCTCGAATGAAACCCACGGTATCGGTCAGAATCACGTGCCGGCCGGAATGAAGCCTGAGTCGTCGCTTGACGGTATCCAGGGTTTCAAACGGCTGATCTTTGGCCGAAACGCAGCTGCGAGTCAAGGTGTTCAGCAAAGTGGATTTCCCGGCGTTGGTGTACCCCACGATCGACACCATCGGCGTCC